>JBOGWP010000055.1:0-12847 GCA_050693875.1 Actinomycetota bacterium | reverse complement strand
CCCACGAGGCCCTCCAGGCCGACGCCCTGGTGGAGATGGCCAGGCACGTGGGCTCGTGTGTCGCCGAGGACAAAAGAGCCGGCCCGGTGGCGACGGTGCACGTGAGCGTCGACCACGCCGCCCTCCTGCGGGGCCACACCGTGGCGGGGGAGATCTGCGAGATCCCGGGGGTGGGCCCCATCCCTGTGGCGGTGGCGCAGGCCCTGGCCGCCGACTCGATCCTGTTGGCGATCCTGACCGACCGGGCGGACGTCAAGGCGGTGGGACACATGGGGCGCACCATCCCTGCCGTCCTGAGACGGGCCCTGGAGGAGCGCGACCCGACCCGCGTGCTCCCGGGCGGCAACAACCGACGCGACCTCGAGATCGACCACGTCATCCCGCGGTGCCGGGGAGGGCAGACCCGTCTGGGGAACCTGTGCCGGCTGTGCGGCAGGCATCACCTCATGAAGACCTTCGGCGGGTGGCGGCTCGGCGGCGGGCCGGGGGCATGGGTGTGGAACCTCTGCGGGTGCCGGCGACCGACTGGGAGCGATCGCCGCCGTAGGCAGGGTGAGAGGCAGCTACCCTCGCCGGCCCCCTGAAAGCACGCGGGCAGTGCCTTCACTGAACCACCGGAGGACGCGAAGGTGGAGAGGGTCGGGGGCCGGGCGGGGCGCCGCGGCAGGGCGGGGCGGGTCCTCCGGGATCAGGTAGACGGTCTCGCCGGGTCGCGCCATGCCCAGGCGCTGGCGGGCCTGTGTCTCGAGGTAGGCGGGGTCGTCCAGGCGGGAGAGGCGCCGCTCGAGCTCACGGTTCTCGCGGGTGAGCTTGTCGAGGCGCTGCTGCTCGGTGGCGATTCGCTCGTGCTGCCCGAGCAGGAGACGGGCCGGGGTCACCGCCATCATGGCCAGCACGAGCATGGTGGCCGCGAGCAGCGAGCCGTGGAGGCCGAGCCGGAGCGGCCGTGGGAGGGCCGTCATCGCATCGCCCACCGCGGGAAGGCGTTCGAGCCGGCAAACCGGGCCGAGTCGCCGAGCCGTTCCTCGATCCGGAGCAGCCGGTTGTACTTGGCGACGCGGTCGCTCCGGGCGGGCGCCCCCGTCTTGATCTGGCCGGTCGCCCAGGCGACGCTGAGGTCGGCGATCGTCGTGTCCTCGGTCTCGCCGGATCGGTGCGACATCACGCACGCATACCCGCCCCTGAGGGCGATGCGCACGGCCTCGGCGGTCTCGGTCAGCGATCCGATCTGGTTCACCTTGATCAGCACGGCATTCGCCACCCGCCGTTCGATCCCCGTTGCGATCCGGGAAGGGTGCGTGACGAACAGGTCGTCGCCAACCAGCTGCACGCGTTCCCCGAGGGTCGCAGTCAGATGCTCCCAGCCCTCCCAGTCCTCCTGGTCGAGGGGGTCCTCCACCGAGACGATCGGATACCGTGCGAGCCAGCGCTCGTACAGACCCGTCAGCGCGGCCGCGTCGAGGCGGCGGTCCTCGGTGGTGAACTGGTACTCGCCCCCATGGAAGAGCTCGCTGGCGGCGACGTCCATCGCAAGCGCGACCTCGTTGCCCGGGTCGTATCCGGCCCTCGCGATCGCTTCGACGAGGAGCGTGAGCGCGTCCTCGTTGCGCTCCAGATTCGGCGCGAACCCGCCCTCGTCGCCGATGCCCGAGCCCAGGCCCCGTTCGATGAGGAGGGCCCGAAGGGCGTGGTAGACCTCAGTACCCATCATCAGGGCCTCGGAGAACGATGCGGCGCCGTGGGGGACGACCATGAACTCCTGCACGTCGAGGTTGTTGTCGGCGTGCACGCCGCCGTTGAGGACGTTCAACATCGGCACCGGAAGCAGGTGGGCGTCGGTCCCTCCGAGATGCCGGAACAGCGGGATGCCCAGCTCGTCGGCGGCAGCGGCTGCGACCGCCATGGAGACCGCGAGGAGGGCGTTGGCGCCCAGCCGTGTCTTGCCGACGGTGCCGTCGAGATCGATCAGCGTGCGATCGATCGACCGCTGTTCCAGGGCATCCATGCCTCGGATCTCCGGCGCGATCGACTCGTTGACGTTGCGGACGGCTCGGCGAACCCCGCGCCCCCCGTAGCGCGAATCGCCATCGCGCAGCTCGAGGGCCTCGAACTTGCCGGTCGAGGCGCCGGAGGGCACCGCGGCACTGCCGCGGCCACCCGCCCGGGTCCACACCTCGGCCTCCACCGTCGGGTTTCCGCGGCTATCGAGGATCTCTCGGGCCGTGATCCGGGTGATTTCGCTCATAGTTTTACTTTCGTTAACAATTGCAACAGCCCATTCTACGGTCTGTGGTCCTCGCGCAGCCGAACCTGCGCCCCCGCCTAGTGCTCCGACCGGACCGCCGCACCCTGACCGGCTTCGGCCGGCAGGGCCTGTGCCTCGGCCGTGGCTCGGCGGCGAAGCTCCCCTTCCGGATCCGTTCCCGCCCGTCGGGCCACGCCCACCACCTCATACAGCAGCCGGCCCAGTGCGTCCTCGTCTCCCGTCGCCGCCGCGGCGGCGAGCTCGGCGATCCGCGAGGGCGAGGGCTCGGCGTCGACGCCGCGGCCGGAGAGCCGCCGTTGCACCTTGTGGGCGTAGAGGAGCGCCGGAAGGTTCTTGGGAAGGTCGTCGATTGTGGAGGCGCGGCGCTTCTGCTCGTGCTTGAGCGCCTCCCAATTCGCCACCACCTCGTCGGCCCCGGTGACGACGACGTCGCCGAAGACATGCGGGTGACGATCGACGAGCTTACGGATCAGCTCTTCGAGCACCTCCACCACGCCGAAGCGCGCCTCCTCCGCCGCGAGCTGGGAGTGGAAGACGACCTGCAGCTGGATGTCGCCGAGCTCCTCGGCGAGGGCCGCGATGTCCTGGCGGTCGATCGCGTCGAGGGTCTCGTAGGTCTCCTCGAGCAGGTGGATGGCGAGGGTTTCATGGGTCTGGCGCCGGTCCCACGGACAGCCTCCCGGTGCGCGCAGGAGCGCCATCAGCGAGACGAGCCGGGCGAAGGCCTGCCCCGCCCGCACCGCCTCGGGGCTCGGGGGGATGCCGCTCTGCAGATCTCCGGGCACGCGATCGAGGTCGCCCACCGACGGCACCACGTCGACCTCGACGTGCTGGCGCGGCGCTGCCTGGAGGATCGACAGCGTTTCGGGGGCGTCCATCGGGCTCCCGGGGACCGCGTACACGGCTTCTCGATTCCCCTTCGCCCACTCGAGCACCGCAGCGGAGAGCGCGAAGGGGTCCGTCTCGGCAGAACGCTCGAAGCGAAACCCCCGGGCGAGCACTGTCTGGGCCGCCTCGTGATCGGGGTCGCGCACCCAGAGGGGCTTTCCCGAGGCGATCAGTTCCCAGGCCCGCAGGGTCAGCAACTCCACCGGGCCGGGGCCGAGACCGACGAGATGGAGGATGGTAGAAGCCGACCCGTTCCCCGCGAACATCTCGAACGACCTATGCCCTGCCGGCTTTGGTTTCGGCGGGTACCGGGCGCCGATTCGCAACGACGCTCTGGCTTCGTTCGTCGTAGCGTCCGAACTTGGGGTTCACCTTGATTCTCGACTTGCCGAGCGCCTTCTTCAGCCAGTCGGCGAACGCCTCGTCCCGCCGGTCCTTCGCCAGCGTCGACTCGATGGAGGCCTTGGCCTCCTCCAGCGGCTCACTCCGCCCCAACATCTGAATGATGTGAAACCCGTGCGGTGTCTTGACCGCTCCGGAGATCTGCCCCTGCTCGAGCCCCCCCACCGCCTGGGCGAACTCCGGGGTCAGCTGCTGCGGGTCGAACCAGCCGAGGTCGCCTCCGTTGCCCCTGTTCTCGCTGTCGATCGAGAACTGCTTGGCGAGGGCGACAAAGTCGCCCCCCTGCTGGATCCGTGCGGCGACCTGGTTTGACAGTTCCTCGTCCTGGGGCGAGTGGGTGCAGGTGCGCTGGGTTGCGTCGAAGTTGGCGCAGATCAGGATGTGCGCGGCGTGGACGCGCCGGGTGTACTGGTCCTGGTTCTGTTGGTAGTACTGGGCCACCGCCTCGTCGCCGACCTTGACGTCCTTGGTGACCGCCTGCAGCGCCTTCTGGATCAGAATCTGCTGGCGCAGGTAGTCTCGCACGTCCCCCTCGCTGAACTGCTCGCGTTTCACCGCTTCGAAGAAGGCCCGCTCCGACCCGTAGCGCTCGTTGGCGATCTGCGTGATCCGCCCCTCGACCTCGAGGTTGCTCACCGACAGGCCGAGCGATTTCGCCTCCTGCACCGCGACGGTTTCGCGGATGAGCCGGTTGAGGATCTGCCGCTGCGCCTCGACCCGCACCAGTGTCCCCTTGGAACCCTCGAACTGGGACTTGAACTGCGGATTCTCGACCACCCGGCTCAGCTCACGGGAGATGTTCTGCTCGGGAATCTTGCTCCCGTTCACGACGGCTGCGGTCGGCGCGAACCAGCTCCCCACCGCCTTCGTGCAGGCGGGCAGCATGACGAGCATGGACAGGACCGGCACGAGCCGGCGCGCGAGCTTCGAAGCCAAACTCCGGCCAGGATAGACCGGGAGGGGAGGTGTTGCACGCCTCCGGCGGGGGGCCGGATAGAGTCGGAGCAAGTAGCTCGCCGGAGAAACCGTGGCCGACGAAGCCGGCGCACAAGCAGCTCGCCCCGCAGGAGTTCGGGAGGGCATTCGAACGCTTCCTCGATTCCGCCTATGCCTCGGTGCCCGAGAAGCTGCCGGTCTTCCTCGAGCGGCTCTGGCGCCACTTCGGGGAGGACCCGTCGTCGTTCCCCGTTGTCTCCGAGGACGTCGACGCCTCCGACCTGCCGAACCAGCAGGTCGCCATCGACGACTCGGCGTCGAGGGGAGAGCCGCCGGCGCGGTCGGCATCAGCCTCCAGCACAAGGAGCACGGCCTCGGTTTCTCGGATCTCATCTTCCGCGGGTACGTCGGCCAGCAGGCGAGCGAAGGGCCGGTCGAGTACCGCAACGTCCCGCTGCCGACGACCGGGTGCTGTCGTGCGTGGAGTTCGGGCTGTTCCTGATACGCGACGGCGAGACGCACCTTGCGCTGCTCGTCCATCCCGGGCGGACCTACCCCTACGGGGGGACTCTGCTCGAGGCGATGGCGAAGACCAAAGACCATGCCAACGGGCTGCTCGGCGAGCTTCGGACACACATGCGACGGCGCAGCGCATACCGGGGCCAGGTGCTCTCGTTCGAGTACGGCGAGGGCGGGATCGCCCTTGGCTTCCACCGGCTCCAGCAAATCGCCGAGGACCGGATCGTCCTCCCGGCGTCGGTGCTCGACCGCGTACGGCGGCAGACGCTCGGCTTCGCTCGCCATCGCGAGGCCCTGCACGAGGCCGGGCGGCACCTCAAGCTGGGAATCCTCCTCCAAGGCCCGCCCGGCACGGGCAAGACGTACCGTGATGCACCTGGTGGCGCAGATGCCCGATCGCACGGTGATCCTGCTCACCGGACCCGCCCTCGGCCTCATCAAGCGCTCCTGCGCTCTTGCCCGGCTGCTCGAGCCGTCGATGGTCGCCCTCGAGGAAGTCGATCTGATCGCCGAGGAGCGCACCCGCGAGGGGACGCCGACGTGGTTGCTCTTCGAGCCGCTCAACGAGATGGACGGGCTGGCCGAGGATGTCGACGTGATCTTCCTGCTCACCACGAACCGTCCCGATCTCCTCGAGCCCGCGCTCGCCGCCCGGCCCGGTCGCATCGATCAGGCGATCGAGGTCCCCCTCCCGGATGCCGAGGGCCGGCGCCGTCTCCTCGAGCGGTACGCGCGAGGGCTCGACTTCGGCGACGTCGACGTCGAGCGCGTGGTCGAGCGGACCAAGGGGGCGAGCGGCGTGTTCATCCGCGAGCTGCTGCGCAAGGCCGCCGTCTTCGCCGCCGACGAGGCCCCACGAGGGTCGTGACGGCCGGATCGTCCTCGGGCGGCGCCACGTCGAGGATGTCCTCTACGAGCTGGTGGTCGAAGGCGGGGATCTCACGAAGAAGCTGCTCGGCGCACACGGCGAGATGACGGCCTGAGCGCGGCCGCTCCCGCTCCTGCCGCCGGCGTTACGAGACGAGGAGCGTCCGCAGGCTCTCGAGCACCCACGAGGTCAGCCCGGCCGCCGGCGCGGGCATCAGGAGCGTGCGGGTGACCTCCTTCACCTCCGCCTTCGGGAACAGGCGCTGCAGCCGCACCTCCTGCGAGTCCCTGAGCGTTGGCAGCGGGCGCACGCGCAGGATCCCGTTGCGCACTCCGACCTCCTCGATCCCCTGCTCGGCGAGGAACGCCCGAAGCTCGGCGACGGTCAGCAGATTCGACACCGGTTCGGGGACCGGGCCGTAGAGATCCTCGAGCTCGGCCCGAAGCTCGGCGGCATCCGGTGCGCTGCGAAGCTGCTCGATCCTGCGATAGGTCTCGATTCGCAGCGACTCGCGGGCGATGTAGGCGGCGGGGACGAACGCGTCGGCCGGGAGGTCGATGCGAACGTCGAGCTTCTCCTCGGGCTTCGTCCCGATCATGCTCTGGACGGCCTCGGTCATCATCTTCACGTAGAGGTCGAAGCCGACCGCGGCGATGTGCCCGGATTGCTCGGCGCCCAACAGGTTCCCAGCCCCCCGGATCTCGAGATCCCGCAGGGCGATCTTGAACCCGCTGCCGAGCTCGGTGTACTCCGACAGCGTCTTGAGCCGCTCGTGAGCCTCCTCGGTGAGCATCTCCTCGGCCGGGTAGAAGAAGTAGGCGTAGGCGCGCTCTCGCGCCCGGCCGACGCGGCCGCGCAGCTGGTAGAGCTGGGCGAGCCCGAGCCGGTCGGCCCGTTCCACGATCAGCGTGTTCATCGTCGGGATGTCGAGGCCGCTCTCGATGATCGTGGTGCAGACGAGGACGTCGACCTTCCCGTCCCAGACCTCGACCATTACCCCTTCCAGCTCCGCCTCGCTCATCTGCCCATGGGCCACCTCCACGCGGGCGTCGGGGACGAGGCCCTGGATGCGCCGGGCCGCCCCCTCGATCGAGCGCACCCGGTTGTGGACGACGAACACCTGGCCGTCGCGGGCCAGCTCTCGCCGGATGGCGGCAACGACCATGCGCTCGTCGTACGTCCCCACATACGTCAGGACCGGGCGCCGGTCGGCCGGCGGCGTATCGACGAGCGACATATCCCGCACGCCGGTGAGCGACATCTCGAGCGTGCGGGGGATGGGGGTCGCCGACAGGGTCAGCACGTCGACCGAGGTCCGCAGGCGCTTCATTGCTTCCTTGTGCTGCACGCCGAAGCGCTGTTCCTCGTCGACGATCACGAGGCCCAGGTCGTGGAACTTGACGTCCTTCTGAAGCAGCCGGTGGGTGCCGACGACGACGTCGGCCGTGCCGGCCGCAAGGCGCTCGAGGGCGTCGGCCTGCTCCCGCGGCGAGAGGAACCGTGAGAGCTGCGCAACGGTCGAGGGGAAGGGTGCAAAGCGGTCGCTGAACGTCTCGAAGTGCTGCTGGGCGAGGATCGTCGTCGGGACGAGCACCACCACCTGCTTCGACTCCTGCACCGCCTTGAAGGCGGCACGCACCGCGACCTCGGTCTTGCCGTAACCGACATCGCCGCAGACCAGCCGGTCCATCGGGACGGGTCGTTCCATGTCGGCCTTCACCTCCTCGACCGCCCGCAACTGGTCGGGAGTCTCGACGTGCGCGAAGGCGTCCTCGAGCTCACGCTGCCAGGGGGTGTCGGCGGCGAAGGCGTGGCCGGGGGAGTGAGCCCGTTTGGCGTAGAGGGCGACGAGCTCCTGGGCGATCTCGCGCACCGCCCGGCGGGCCCGCGACTTCGCCTTCTCCCAGTCCCCGGTGCCCAGGCGGTTGAGCCGGGGGGCCTCGCCGCCCGTGTACTTCGTCACCGCGCCGAGCTGGTCGGTGGGGACGTAGAGGCGATCGTCGCCGGCGTACTCGAGGAGCAGGTAGTCGCGCGACACGCCGGCGATCTCGCGGGGGACCATGCCGAGGTAGCGTCCCACCCCATACACCTCGTGGACCATGTGGTCGCCGGCGGCGAGCTGGAGCAGCAGGGCGGAGGCGCGAGCGCGCTCCTCGACGGGCTCTCCGGCGGTCGGCGTCGGAGCCGGCCGGCGCTTGCCGAACACGTCGGATTCTCCGACGACGGCGAGGACGGGGGCGTCGCCGAGGCGCAGGAGAAAGCCCCGCCCTACCTGCGCATCCGAAACCGACGCCGCGCCGATCTTCGGCGCGGCCAGCGGCAGCGTCAGGTCGGCCTCGGCGAGGAGGTCGCGTGCCCGCGCGGCCGCACGTCCGACCGCAACCGCGATCGTCGCCCCGGCCGCCCGGTGCTGGCGGAGGGCGGCGGCGAGGCGGTCGGGCCGCCCGGCGAAGTCGTCCCAGCCGGTGGCCGGCAGGTCGATGCCCTCCCCGCCTCGGGCGTAGGCCCAGATCTCCAGCGTCGACCGGCCCGCGACGGCCTCGTCGAAGTCGACGAACAGGGGCGCCGTATCGTCGGTGCCCCACTCATTCGCCTGGGCGAGGAACTCGGTGGTGCGGTCCCGGCACTGCTTCGGGTCCATCACGACCACCGTCCCGCCAGCGGGCAGCAGCTCCGCTAAGGGTTGCAGGCTCGCCGCCAGGGGAGCGAGATACGCCTCCATGCCGGGGAACACAAGGCCCTGGGCCAGCCGTTCGAGATCGTTTACGCGCGCCGCGCGGGTCGCCGGGTCGTCGCCTCCGGCAGTCGCCGCCAGTGCGGCCGCCCGCGCTCGTGCCGAGGCGTCGAGCCGAAGCTCGCGGACCGGGAGGATCTCGAGCTCGGCGACCTCCCCGCGGCTTCGCTGGCTGCCGATGAAGAACTCGCGCAGCGACGAGATCTCGTCGCCGAAAAAGTCGGCCCGAACCGGGGACGGGCGGCCGGGCGGGAAGACGTCGAGGATGCCACCCCGGACTGCGAACTCTCCCGGACGCTCCACGAGGTAGTTGCGCTCGAAGCCAAAGACCGCCAGCCGGCGGGAGATCTCTTCGAGTGGCACCTCGGCACGGAGGGCGAGGCGGATCGACTCCTCGGCGATCTCACCCAGTTGCTGGACGAACGCGCGGACCGGAGCGACGAGGATGAGCGGCCCTCCGCCCCCCCGCAGCAGGCGGGCAAGACGGATCCGCCGGCCCATCGTCTCGAGGGTCGGCGAGAGGGCCTCGCCCGGGAGGACCTCCCATGCGGGGAACACCTCGACTTCTCCCGGGGCGGTCCAGGGGGCGAGGTCGCCGGCGAAGGACTCGGCATCGCGGCTTCGGGGAACGACCACCAGCAGCGGGGCGGCTCGGCGGGCAAGCCCCGCGACAGCGAAGGCGCGCGCGGCGGTCGGGATCCCCGCCTGCCCCTCGAGGAGGGCGTCCTCGAGAAGCTCGGCGCGATCCCAGATGCCCAGGAGATCGGTCAGCGCCTCGGCCATCGCGCGCGCCTTCGGCCCGGGTCGCCGCGACCCGGGCCCTGTGGCATCTCCACATTACGGCAGTTGTTCGCAACGCCGCGACCGGGAAGGATCGTCGCCATGGAAACCTGGGACGCGATCAGGTCGACGCGGAGCGTGCGCCGGTTCAGCGACCGGCCCCTTGCCTCCGAGCACCTCGACCGCATCCTCGAAGCCGGGAGGCGCGCCCCGTCGGCGGGCAACGGGCAGCCGTGGGATTTCGTGGTCGTGACCAGCCGCGCCGTCCTCCAGCGGCTCGCGCAGGTGTGGCGAGGCGCGCAGCACGTTGCCCGGTCCGCCGCCACGATCGCCCTGATCGCACCGCGCCCCGACGCGGCTTGGCATCGCGATCTGGTCCAGTACGACCTCGGCCAGGCGACGATGAGCATGCTGATTGCCGCGGCGGATCTCGGGATCGGCGCGGGCCACGCCGCCGTCACGGACCAGGAGCTGGCGCGGAAAGTCCTCGGATTTCCCGGGGACCGGTTCTGCACCTGCCTGATCGTGCTCGGCTATCCGGCCGACCGTCCGCTCTCAACCATCCGGCGGCCGAACCGCCGTCCTTTCGAGGAGGTGGTGCACCGGGACCATTGGTAACTGGGGGCGGGGGCTCGTGCGTTGACGCCTACTGGGGGGCGACGTCTCGCAGCTTGTGCCGGGCATGCTCGGCGTGGATCGTCCGGACCGTGCCGGAACGGGATCGCATGAGGATCGACTCGGTGACGGCACCGTGCGCACCGAATAGCACGCCCCTCAGCAGATCCCCATCGGTCACGCCCGTCGCGACGAACATGCAGTCGCCCGAGACGAGGTCGTCGACGGTGAGCAGGCGCTCGACGTCGTAGCCTGCCTCCTCAGCTGCTCGGCGCTCGTCCTCGTTGCGGGGCGCCAGCCGCCCCTGGATCGCGCCCCCGAGACACTTGAGCGCGCAGGCCGTGATCACGCCCTCCGGCGTGCCGCCGATACCGATGGCGAGGTCCACGCCGGTTCCCTGACGGGCGGCCGCGATCGCGGCTGCGACGTCGCCGTCGTGGATGAGCTGGATCCGCGCCCCCGCCTCGCGGACCTGCTTGATGAGGTCGTCGTGACGAGGCCGCTCGATGATTACGACCGTGAGGTCTTCGACCTCGACATCCTTCGCCCTCGCGACCCGCTGGAGATTGTCGGCAACCGGCGCATCGAGGTCGATCACGGCGGCGGCCTCCGGGCCGGTTGCGATCTTCTCCATGTAGAAGCACGGGCCGGGGTCGAACATCGTGCCCCGCTCGGCGACGGCGAGCAGGGCAAGGGCGCGCGGCTCGCCCTTGGCAGTCAGGGTCGTGCCGTCGACCGGGTCCACCGCCACGTCCATCTGCGGGGGCTCCCCGTTGCCGACGCGCTCCCCGTTGTAGAGCATGGGGGCCTCGTCCTTCTCCCCCTCGCCGATCACGACGATGCCGTCCATCGGCACGGTGCCGAGCATCTTGCGCATCGCGTCGACGGCGGCGCGATCAACCTCCTCCTTGTCACCCCGGCCCACCCATCGGGCTGCGGCGAGCGCCCCGGCCTCGGTGACGCGCACCAAGTCCATGGCCAGGTTGCGCCCGGGAAGCGGGGCAGGGGTTTCGGCGTGCATGCTCTGTTAGGTGCCAACCTATCAGGCCGCGTGGGTCGCTAGCTCGCGGTCATCGCGCGAGGGGGACGCCCTACTCCTCGGCGAGCTCTTCTTCTTCTTGGATGAGGTCCCGGTATTTCTTGCGGAACTCCGGCGACATGCGCTCAACGGCCGGAGTCGAGCGAGTGACCCCCGGTCCCGCGGGGCGCCGAGCGAGACTCGGCACCCGCACGTTGCGGGATACGAGGCGTTCATCCGTCGCTCGAGGGCCCCTCCGAAGGAAGGCGCGACCGCGTGGCGGGATTCAAGGAGCTGACGATCCCGGGACCCAGGCGCCATCTCAGCGAGTGTTGAAGCGGTTCATCGCTCGCTCGAGACCGTCGTGGATGATCGAGAGGACGGCATCGCCCGCCTCGGCCTCCGTGGCGCCCAGCTCTTCGCGGGTCTGCTTCGGCATCCGCTCGAGCACCCAGTCCACCGGATCGCGAGGCCAATCCGGCCGGCCCACGCCGATGCGCACCCGGTAGAAGTCCTTCGAGCCGAGCGCCTGAACGATCGAGTCGAGGCCGCGATGGCCGGCGGTCCCACCGCCTTTCTTGAGACGAAGGGTGGCGGGCGGCAGGTCGATGTCGTCGTGGAGGACGATTAGGTGGTCGGCATCCATCCGGTGCCAACGACATGCCCATGCCACCGGAGGGCCGCTGTCGTTCATGTAGCTCTGGGGACGGCCGAGCACGAGCCGGGCGCCCTCGGATCGCGCCTCGGCGATCAGGATTCCGCCCTTTGCCGGGCGCAGGCGCCCTCCCAACGTTGCCGCGAGCTGTTCGACGGCGCGGGCGCCGGCATTGTGTCGGGTGCGTTCGTAGCGCTCGCCCGGGTTGCCCAACCCGACGGCGAGCCAGCCTCCCGCGTCGTCGGAGATGCTCACCATCCGATGATGCCGCAGCCCCCACCCACAGGGAGCGGGAGGAGGCTCGGAAGCCTACTCCGCCTTGGTCGTTCCCTCGGCCTCCTCCGCCTCGGCGGCCTCGGCGGCGGCCTCCTCTGCTTCGGCGGCGGGGACTTCCTCCGGCAGTTCCAGGATTTGCGGCTCTACCACAGAGACGACGATCTCGTCGGCGTGGGTGAGGATCTCGACGCCGGGGGGCGGGACGATGTCAGCGACTCGGATGTGCTCGCCGATCCCGAGCGGGCCCAGGTCGACCTCGATGTTGGGCGGAACATCTCCGGGGAGGGCGTTGATCTTGAGCTCCCAGAGGTGGTGCTCGGTGACGCCGCCCGCCTTCACGCCGTGGGACTCGCCGACGAGGTGGACCGGGACGTCGGCGTGCACCTTCACGTCGCGGGCGATGTTCACGAAGTCGATGTGGATCAGGTCGCCGCGAACGGGGTTGCGCTGGATCTCACGCAACATCGTCAAGTACCCGGCACCGTCGACCCGGAGGTTGATCAACACGTTCGCTCCGGCCTCGGTGTGGAGGACCTGGCCGATCTCGCGAGCGTCGACGAGCAGGGGGATCGCGGCGACCGAGGGGCCGTAGAGGACTGCGGGCACGCTGCCCCGAGCGCGGGCGCGCCGGGCCGCTCCCTTCCCGGTCTCGGTGCGCGCTTGCGCAGTGATCGTGACTTCCATGGCAACCGATTATAGGCGCGGTGAGCGGATGGGCCCCCGGGACAGGCTAGCCCAGCTCGAGCTGCCGAAGTTGGCGCGAATGAGTCAAGTTTGGGACGAGACCGACCGGGGCCGCACCTCAAGCTGGGCCCGGGAGGCGCCGAACGGAGTGAGGCCCTGCCGGCATAAAGGACTGCCGGCGAAGGCTCGGCTCGCCGAGCGAGGCC
>JBOGWP010000054.1:0-10134 GCA_050693875.1 Actinomycetota bacterium | reverse complement strand
CCCACGAGGCCCTCCAGGCCGACGCCCTGGTGGAGATGGCCAGGCACGTGGGCTCGTGTGTCGCCGAGGACAAAAGAGCCGGCCCGGTGGCGACGGTGCACGTGAGCGTCGACCACGCCGCCCTCCTTCGGGGCCACACCGTGGCGGGGGAGATCTGCGAGATCCCGGGGGGTGGGGCCGACCCCGGTGGCGGTGGCGCAGGCCCTGGCCGCCGACTCGATCCTATCGGCGATCCCGACCGACCGGGCGGACGTCCAGGCGGTGGGACACATGGGGCGCACCATCCCTGCCGTCCTGAGACGGGCCCTGGAGGAGCGCGACCCGACCTGCGTGATCCCGGGCTGCAACAACCGACGCGACCTCGAGATCGACCACGTCATCCCGCGGTGCCGGGGAGGGCAGACCCGTCTGGGGAACCTGTGCCGGCTGTGCCGCAGGCATCACCTCATGAAGACCTTCGGCGGGTGGCGGCTCGGCGGCGGGCCGGGGGCATGGGTGTGGAACCTCTGCGGGTGCCCGCGACGGCGTGGGCCGACTGGGAGCGGTCGCCCCGTAGGGGGCGGGAGCCCCAGCTCCTCTCAGTCCTCCAGGGGTTCGTGCGCCGGAAGCGGCTCGGTCCTATCCGTGTGGCGCAGGAGAAAGATCGTCCCTCCGAGCAACAGTACCGCCCCCACCAGCAGACCCATCTCGACCATGAGGTCCTGGAAGCCGGGCTTGCCGACCTTGTCCTGGGCCACGGCCGTGATCACGATGATCCGCCGGATCGCGGCGACGATGCCGACGATGAGGAAGGGCTCGGTGATGAGGACGTTTTCGTCGATGACGGCCCGGACCGTGTGGATCAGCTCGGCGACGATGAAGACGAGCAGCAGCCCCTCGAGAAACTTGAGGATGGAGCCGGGCACGCCCTTGTTCATCGTGTCCACGATGAAGCGGTACACCACGTGGACGAAGAGCACCGCCCCCGCCACGGCGAGGGCTGAGGCGATGACGACGTAGTACTGCTGCTCGATGCGGTGAAAGACACCCGCGGTTCGCAGCCGTCTCCGGCGCACCTTGGATCCGCCCCCGGCGACCTCCCGGCGCTGCCTCGTCTCTCTTTTGGACTCCTCGCCCTGGCGTTGAGATCCACGTCTGGCGTCACTCACCGCTGCGCCCGAGCGGCGACGCCCTCGTCGACGTCGCGGCGGAACTCGCAGATTCGCATACACCCCCTCCTCAGCGCACGCGCCGACGGGATCCGCCGGCCGGCCGGATTGTGGGGTTTGCTACCCGGACCGCCGGGAGGCCAAACCGTGCGAGGGTCACGCCTCTCCGAGATACGCCCTTCGGACGCGGTCGTTCTGCAGCAACGCTCTCCCGGTGTCGGCGAGGACGATCTCTCCGGATTCCAGCACGTAGCCGCGGTTGGCCAGCGAGAGCGCCATCTGCGCGTTCTGCTCGACGAGCAGGATCGTCGTCCCCTGTTCGTTGATCTCCGAGATCACGCCGAAGATGCGCTCGACCACCATCGGCGCCAGCCCCATCGACGGCTCGTCCAGCATCAGCAGGCGCGGTCGCCCCATCAGGGCGCGCCCCATGGCGAGCATCTGCTGCTCACCTCCCGACAGAGTGCCCGCCCACTGGCTCTCGCGCTGCTTGAGGACCGGGAACAGCCCGTAGACGCGCTCGAAGTCCTCCCCCACCTCCCGCTGGTTCCTCCGACGGAAGGCCCCCATCTCGAGATTCTCTCGCACGGTCATCCGGGGAAAGACCCGCCGGCCCTCGGGCGAGTGGCCGACCCCCTTCCCCACCACCTGGTTTGCCGGCAGGTTGTCGATGCGCTCGCCGGCAAAGCGGATCTCCCCCGCGGCGGGGTGCTGGAGTCCCGAGATCGTCCGCAGGGTGGTTGTCTTCCCCGCCCCGTTGGCACCGATCAATGTCACGATCTCGCCCTGCTCGACGTCGAGCGAGAGGCCCTTCACCGCCTCGATCATGCCGTAGCGCACCCGGAGTCCGGCCAGCTCCAGGATTGCCATCAAGCCCCCCCGGCGGCGGTCGCTCCCCTGCCGAGATAGGCCTCGATGACCTTCGGGTCGCGCTGGATCTCACGCGGAGGGCCCTCGGCGATCTTCTGACCGAAGTCGAGCACGGTCACCCGCTCCGAGATCCCCATCACCACCCGCATGTCGTGCTCGATCAGCAGGATGGTCACGCCCGAGTCGCGGATCGAGCGCACGAGCGCCATGATTCCGGCCTTCTCCGCCGGGTTCATCCCCGCAGTCGGCTCGTCCAGCATCAGCAAGCGAGGGCGCGTCCCGAGCGCACGCGCGATCTCGACCCGCCGCTGATCGCCGTAGGACAGGTTCCTCGCCTCCTCGTTGGCGAGCCGGCGGATGCCCACCCGCTCGAGCAGACCGAGCCCCTCGCCGAGCGCCGCGGTCTCCTCGCGCTGGTTCCGCGGCGTGTGGAAGATCGCATCGAGGATGCCCGAGTGACGGCGCGCGTCGAGCCCGACCATGACGTTCTCGACCGCAGTCATTGCCGCGAACAGGCGGATGTTCTGGAACGTGCGGGCGATGCCGACGCGGACGATCTGGTGCGGGCGCCGGCCGACCACCGACCTGCCGTCGAGGACGACCTCGCCTCCCGACGGTGGGAACAGGCCCGTGATCACGTTGAAGAGCGTGGTCTTGCCGGCCCCGTTCGGCCCGATCAGCCCGTGGATCTCGCCGTCGGCGACCTCCATTTCGACCGCGTCCAGCGCGCGCAGACCGCCGAAGGTCTTGGACAGCGCACGCACGTCAAGAAGCGCCATCGCTCCCGCCCGTCTGGCCCTGGGCCGCCCGCACGCCGTAGACACTCGTCTCCCGGACCTCTCCCCTCAACTCGATCGCGCGGCGGCGGCTGGGGAGAAGGCCCTGGGGCCGGAAGATCATCATGACGACGAGGACGATGCCGAAGAGCAGGTACCGATACTCCTGGAACTTGGGGAACGAGTTCTGGAGGAAGGGCGGGATGGCCACGATCACCGCGGCCCCGACGATCGATCCGACGATGCTCCCCATCCCCCCCAGCACCACCATCGAGAGGATGAAGAACGAGATAAGGAGGACGAAGCTGTCGGGGCTCACATAGGGTACCCGGCTCGCCTGCACGACCCCCGCCACGCCAGCCGTCGAGGCCCCGATCGCGAACGCCCACAGCTTCATCCGGACGGTCGGCACGCCCATGGCCGCCGCCGCCACCTCGTCCTCCCGGATCGCCGCCCAGGCCCGCCCGACCTTCGAGTTGTTGAGCCGAACGATGACCCCGACCATCAGGATGGTCAGGGTCAGGAGCAGGTAGTAGTACCCCTCGGGCGCCAGGCCGAAGTCGTAGCGTACCGGGCCCAAGTTGAGCTGCGGGTGCGGGATCGAGGTGATGCCGCGAGGCCCGACGGTGAACGTGTCGAAATTGCGGGCCGCGATCCGAACGATCTCTCCGAACCCAAGGGTGACGATCGCAAGGTAGTCGCCGCGAAGGCGGAGTGTGGGCGCGCCGAGCACGACGCCGCTCACCATCGCAGCCACCAGACCAACCGGGAGCAGCAGCCACATCCAGTCCTGCCACGCCGGCAGCGGCGGGAGGTTGCGTCCCGCATGCAGGAACAGCGCCTTCGAGAAGCTGCCGGCCGTGACGATGGCGAAGGCGTAGTTGCCGATCGCGTAGAAGGCCACGTACCCAAGGTCGAGGAGTCCCGCAAAGCCGACCACCACGTTCAATCCCAGCGCGAGGAGCGCAAAGAGCAGCACATCGATCAGCACGGCCTTCCAGAAGGACGACAGCCCGAACGGGAGCACCGCCAGGACTGCGACGAGGCCCAGCGCGGCGGCCGCCCGGCCGCCTCGGGAAACCCTCGCGAACCGCTCCTGGAAGCGCCGGGTGAGCTCGTCGATCA
The DNA here is from genome assembly GCA_050693875.1 of Actinomycetota bacterium. Classification (GTDB taxonomy): domain Bacteria; phylum Actinomycetota; class CADDZG01; order JAHWKV01; family JBOGWP01; genus JBOGWP01. Next base: position 6,215 of record JBOGWP010000054.1, on the reverse strand, counting down.
CGACCGCACCTGCTCGCCGAGGATCCCCGCCGGCCGAAACATCAGGACGAGAACGAGCACGAGGAACGCGATCACGTCGGTCCACTGGATCGCGAGGCACATCACCCCGAGGTTCTCGAACAGGCCGAGGAGGATCCCGCCAAGCACCGCCCCGCGAATGTTGCCGATGCCGCCGAGCACCGCAGCGGTGAACGCCTTGATGCCCGGGATGAAGCCGATGTTGAAACGTGCCTGCCCGAAGAAGACCCCGTAGAGTGCGCCGGCGGCTCCGGCCATGATCCCCCCGACGAGGAAGGTGAACAGCACCATCCGGTTGATGTCGATCCCCATCAGCTCCGCGGTCTGGGGATCCTGGGCGGTCGCCCGGATGCCCTTGCCGATCCGGGTCCCCATCACGAAGCGATCGAGCACCAGATACATCACGATCATCACGACCACGACCAGAACCTGCTTGTTGGACACGTCGTAGCTGACGACGGTGAAGACGGTGTCGCGGGTCATGACATCGGGGTAGGGGCGTGGAGAGGGGCCGCCGACCGGGGTCCAGACGAGGAACAGGTTCGAGAGGACCAGTGACGCGCCGATGGCGCTGATGAGGAACGCGAGGCGGGGTGCTCCACGGCGGCGCAAGGGGCGGTAGGCGATGCGCTCCAAGAGCACCGCCGTCCCGCCGGACGCGACCATCGAAGCCAGGATCGCCGCAGCCAGCGTCACCACGAGCAAGATCCCGGTCCGCGGCCCCGTGGCTCCGAGCCCCTTCAAGGTGTAGAGAGCGGTGAACGTGCCCACCATGAAGACTTCGGAGTGGGCGAAGTTGATGAGCTGGAGCACCCCGTACACCATCGTGTAGCCGAGCGCGATCAGCGCGTAGAACGACCCCAACGTGAGTCCGTCGAGGGTGTGGGGAAGCAGGCCGGTGCGAACGCAGTCCGGGATCATCGGGCCCGACCGCGTCGTCCCGAGCCTTCGCCCCCCCGATTGCTACTTCACCAGCTCCGCGGCGAGTCCCAGGAGCTTGTATTTGCCACCTTCCACCTTGTAGAGGAAGATCCCGGGCGGGACCTTCATCTCTCCGCTGGCCTGGAATTCGATGACCCGGGTGATGCCCTTCAGCTTGGTCTTGGCGATCGCGTCCCGCACCTTGTCGCGATAGGCCTTGATGTCGCTCGTAGGCGTCCCGGCCTTCTTCAGGGCCTCGAAGATCACCAGCATGGCATCGTTGGCCTCGGAGGTGTAGATGGTGGGTTCCGAGTTGAACTTTGCCCGGTAGTCCGAGACGAACTTCTTCGCCACGGGATCGTCGGTGGTTGTGGGATCCACGCAGGGGCACGTGATGACCGCCCCGTCCGCACTCGCCGCGCCTACGGCCAGGAAGTCGGACCCTTTGGTGCCGTCCGCGGCGACGAAGGTGCCCTTGAACCCCTTCTCCCGCAGCTGCTTGACGATCAGCCCGGCCTCCTTCTCGTAGGCGCCCCAGTAGAAGGTGTCCGCCTCGCTGCCGGTCACCTTGGTGACGAGCGCGGAGTAGTCCTCCTTGCCGGGGTCGACCGCCTCGAAGCCGACCACGTTGACCCCGGCGGCCACCGACTTGTCGCGCACCAGGGTGGCGAGCCCCTCCCCGTAGGCGGTCTTGTCGTGGCCGATGAAGACCTTCTGGGACTTGACATATTTCTTGAACACGTCCGGGGTGATGCCGCTCTGCTCGTCGTCGTTGGCGATCGTGCGGAACCAGTACTTCCAGCCCAGCTGCGCCAGCCCCGGGTTGGTGGCCGAGGGCGACACGCGCGGGATGCCGGCCGCCTCGAAGTGCGGACCGGTGGAGAAGGACTCGCCGCTGAAGCACGGCCCGAGGATGGCGATCACCGAGGCGTCGGCGACGTACTTCTGAGCAATGGGCACCGCCTTGTCCCTGTCTCCCTGGGTGTCCTCCGGGACGTACTCGATCTTCACCGGCAGGTCCCCGGACTTGTTGCCCTGCTCGGCGAGCAACTGCCCGGTGTTCTTGGGGCCGATGCACAGGCTCTTGTTGGGTCCGGTCAGGTCGCCCATGAACACGATCTTGTAGGTGGGCTTTGCCTCGCCGCCTCCCCCGCCGGTGGTATCGCGGCCGCACGCCGCGGCGAGCAGCGACATCAGCGCGAGCAATGCTACAGGCCCAAGACGCTTCCTCATCGACTCCCCCTTCCCTCTGCCGCCGACGACCTCGCTTCTCCGCATGCGCTCTTCCCGGAACCCTGACATTATCCGGCGAAGAGGCGTCGCTTCGCGTGCTCCTACCTTCCGTCTGTTGGCCCGGGCCCGGCACGCCGCACGAACTGCCAACGACCATCCCGGAACTCGTCGATCCAGACAGGGGCGTCGAGCAACTCACCCTGGTCGTCGAAGGCGTAGAGCTTGGAGATGCCCAGGAACGAACGGGCGTTGTGAAAGAAGCCAAGCACCTCCTCCTTGCGGGGCTCCACCTCCTCGATCGCCTCGAGCAGCATCAGCGTCCCCTCGTAGGACTCGAGGGCGTACGGGGGCGGAGGCCGGCGGAACACCCGCCCGTAGGACCGGGCGAAGCCGGCCACCTGCGGGTCGGCGGCAGCCGCACACGGACAGACCGCGAGAGTCCCGGAGGCCCCATCCTTCGCCCATTCCGCAAAGCGCGGATCGCGGGCCTGGGAGGAGGCCAGCAGCCGGCCCTTGAACCCGGCCGCACGCAAGGAGGCGGCGACGGCGCCTGCCCGCTCAGCAGGTCCGGCGTGCACGACCACACCGGCCCCGTCCCTGACGATGGAGGTCGAGAGCGCGGCGAGATCCGAACGGGGCCGCAGCGTCTCGACCCTCGAAACCGGGACCTTGGCGGCGTCGACCGCCTCCCGTGCCCCGCGCGCAAAGTCGGCGGCCTCGCCGCCTCCGTCTCGGACGATGGCAACCTTCTGACCGGCTGCCAGCGCGGCGGCCTCGCCGCCGGTGACGACCCCCTGGCGATGGTCGTCGGCAACGAGCCGCCGGTAGCCGCTGAGGCCGGCCTCAGCGAGGCCGCCGGCCGTGATCGTGGGGAGCAGCATCGGGATCTGGGCCTGCGTGAGCGTTCGTCCGGCCGACTCTGCCTCGTCCAGGGTTCCCGGTCCGACAACGCCGATCAGCAGGTCCTCACCTGCCAGGCGCTCGGCCGCACCCTGCGCGCCGTCCGCCGTGCCGGCGGTGTCCTCTCGCTTCAGCGTCGCCCGGTAGGTGCTCCCGGCGGCGGCGTTGTACTGCCGCACGGCGAGCTCGCCCCCGCGGCTCATCGCCTCGGCAAGGGCCGGATCGGGTCCTGTGAACCCGCCGAGCACGGCCACGAGCACTCGCTCCCGGCTCGGCGGCGCCTCCGACCGCGACCGGCCGCATGCGGGGACGAGAACCAGCAGCATGACGGCGGCCAGCGTCGGCCGGCGTCTCATCTCGTGGATTCGAGACCGTCCAGGCTCCCCCGGATGATGCGATCGGCCACTTCCCGCATGTTGACGCGCCGGCGCATCGCCGCACGCTGGATCATTTTGAACGCCTCATGCTCCGTCATCCCGAGACGGTCCATGAGAATGCCCTTCGCCCGCTCGACGAGACGTCTCGTCTCCAGGCGCTCGGCCAGGTCCTTCGTCTCACGGCCGAGGGCGCGGGTCTCGACCCAGCGCGCCACCGCAAGCTCGATGGCCGGGATCAGGTCCTGCTTCTCGAAGGGCTTGACGACATATGCCATCGCTCCCCCGCGGCTGGCTCGATCCACGAGCTCCCGCTGGCTGAACGCGGTCAGGATCAGCACGGCCGAGAGCCCTCGCTCGGCGATGCGCTGGGCGACCGTCAGCCCGTCGACGCCCGGCATGAAGATGTCGAGGATCACGAGGTCGGGCCGCAGCTCCTCGGTCAGGCTCATCGCGGTCTCCCCGTCGCCGGCCTCGCCGACGACTTCGTAGCCCTCCTCCTCGAGCATCTCGCGCAGGTCGAGACGAATGATGGCCTCGTCCTCTGCGATCACGATTCGCGTGGCTGCCGGCATCGGCGCAGGTTAGCAGGCCTGCGGGGGCCGGCCCGCCCGGCGGCGCACCGAGGGGACGGTGAGGCCGGCCGAGGCGGCGGGTGGCGAGCCATCGGAATGCACGAAGCCAGCAGCCAGGAGAACCTCCCGCATCGAAGACCCCCCTCCGAGGCGACGGCACGAGGGGCCACAGCCTATCAATCGAGGCTGGCGCCGATCGCATGGTAGCCCCCGTCGACGTGCAGAACCTCCCCGGTGATCCCACGGGACCAGTCGGAGAGCAGGAACGCGACGCTGCGCGCGACGGGCTCGGGATCGTCGACGTCCCATCCCAGGGGCGCCCTGCTCCCCCACGCGTCGGCGAGCCGCGAAAAGCCGGGAATCCCTTTCGCAGCCATCGTCCGCAGCGGCCCCGCGGACAGGCAGTTGACGCGTACCCCCTTCGGTCCGAGGTCGCGAGCGAGGTAGCGGGTGATGGCCTCGAGCCCCGCCTTCGCAACTCCCATCCAGTCGTAGATCGGCCACGCGACGGACGCGTCGAAGTCGAGGCTCACGACCGACGCATGCCGCCCAGACATGAGCGGCAGGAGCGCGACCGCGAGCGCCTTGAGTGAGAACGCGCTGGTCCGGAACGCCAGCGCGGCACTCTCCCAGGGGGTCGTCAGGAAGGCGCCGCCGAGGGCGTCCTCGGGCGCGAACGCGATCGCGTGCAGGAATCCGTCGAGTGAGCCCCACCGGCGCTCGATCTCGTCCGGAAGCGCCGCCACATCCTCCTCGCGGTTGACGTCGAGCTCCAGCACGTCGGGAGGGTCCGGGAGCCGGCGCGCGCTCATCTGCGTGAGCGAAAGCCCCTTCCCGAAGCCGGTCAGGAGGATCCGCGCTCCCTCCTTCTGGGCCAGCTTCGCCGCGGCGAACGCGATGCTTTGGGGGGTGAGGACTCCCGTGATCAGCAGGTTCTTTCCCTCGAGAAGCACGGCCGGAGTCTACGCGTCACCGACGCGGCGCGCGCAAGGCCTTCCCAGCTAGCGTCGGGGCGTCAATACTGCTCGTGATGAACGCTTCGAGAAGATGGCGCCGCTTGGTGCAGGCACGCATCGAGGAGCTGGAGCGGCTGCAGCCGGGACGCGGCGGACTGGGAGCCGACTTCTGGAACTCTCGAGCGCGGCGATACGCCGCCGCGGTGGCCGGAACGGCCGCTCGGGATCCGTTCCTCGCCCACGTGCGCCGGGCGACCCGGCGCGGTACCAGCCTGCTCGACGTGGGGGCCGGACCCGGCCGATTCACCCTTGCCCTCGCCCCGCACGTCCGGCACGTGGTCGCCGTCGACCCGTCCGAGGCGATGCTTCGCATCCTCCGCCGGGAGGCCAGCCGGCGCGGCCTGGCCAACATCGACGCCATCCTCGGTCGGTGGCAGGACGTCGAGGCAGGCTCCGCCGACGTGGCGATCTGCTCGTACGTGATTCCCTTCGTCGCCGACGCCCCCACCTTCCTCCGCAAGCTCGATGCCGCCACGCGGGAGCGCTCATTCGTCTACATGAGCGGGATCAGCGCCGATCCCAACGACCACCTCTGGCGCCACTTCCACGGGCGGCCCCGGCGGCCGGCCCCGAGCTATCTCGACCTCGCCGCGGTCCTTGAGGAGATCGGCTCGGCACCGGAGGTGACGGTGGTGGAGGCCCCGACGATCTCCCGGTACCGCAGCCTCGACGCCGCGGTCCGCAGCTACCGCGACAGCCTCCTGCTGCCCGACACGCCCGAGGTCCGGCGCGAGCTTCGGGCACTCCTGCGAGCCTGGCTCGTGCGGCGTGGAGACCTGCTCGCCCCGCCGTTCTCGACGCTGCCGGGGGCGATCGTCAGCTGGCGCCCGCACGGCGCCGCGGCGGGCACGCGATGAGCTCCGACTTCATCGCGGCCATCCTGACGCCGGTCGAGCTGAGCTCAATCGATGCCGTCATCAAGCGGATGGTGGCCCTCCGGGCTGCGCTGCCCGCCCGGGACGGCGTCGGATGGTTCAACCAGCTCTACCTCGAGATGACCCGAACCGTCCGGCGTGCGCTCAGCCGTGGGGCGTTCGAGGACTACGAATTCAGGGACCTCGCGAGAATCGGTGCAGCCTCTTGAGGGCTACGGGGGCTTGGCGAGGCCCGGAGGTAGCTCCAGACCCCCGAGGCAGTGCAGCATCGCCAGGGTGAACGCCTTCTCGGAGCGGTACCCG
>JBOGWP010000053.1:0-15288 GCA_050693875.1 Actinomycetota bacterium | reverse complement strand
GCCTCGACCGGCGCACCTACCCCCCGGTCCTACGCTCAGCCGATATCCCCGAGGTCGCCGTCCCCTGGTGGGGTGGACGCCGCCTCCGCTTCGAATACGCCTGAAAGTAGGGCCGAATTCGCTGCGTCAGAATCGGCCTTAGCCAGCTGAGCAAGCCGGTTGCAAGGCTCTACCCGGGTCCCGAGACTCAGTCGGAACCCGGATGCCCCTTCGGGGCAGCACTGGAGTTCTGAGCGCGGGCGATCGTAGTGTCCGCGGACATGGACAATCTCAGCGAGCTGGGATCGGCGCCTTCCTGGCTCCCTCCCTCCCAGCCCACGGCCCCTTGCGGTGGCGGCGGTGTTCGGCGCGACGGCGGTCAACTATCACGGCGCGACGAGGACCGTCGGGCCGACTCGGTCGCCGTCGTCGTGGCCTGTTCGCCGGGATCGTGGCGGCGATGCTCGCCGGCGGCGACCCAGAGATCGGGCCGGTGACCGAAGGGCTCTCCTCGGCCCCCCCGGTCGGGATCCTGCGCGCCGCCGGGCTCCTGTTCTTCGCCTTTCCGGCTACGCGCGGATCGCGACGCTCGGCGAGGAGGTGCGGGACCCGGCGCGGACGATCCCCGGGGCGATCCCGCTCGCCTTGGGGATTGCTCTCGAGCTGTACCTGGTCACCGAGGCGAGCATGCTCCTCGTGCTCGGGCCCCGGAGCGTGGCGGATTCGGCGGCCCCCTTGGCCGACGCGATCGCCGCGGGGCGTCTGGCCCGGCTCGCCCCCTCGCCCGCTTCGGGGCGGCCGTGGCCACGTTTGGCGTGCTCGTCTCCCTGCTGGCCGGGGTCACCGGACGGTCTTCGCCATGGCGCAGACCCGGAGATGCCCGCCCCGCTCGCCCCGTCCACCCGCGATACCGGGTGCCGCACGTTGCCGAGCTCCTGGTCGGCGGAGCGGTAGCCGTGCTGGCCGCAGCTCCGCGCTCGGCTTCAGCTCGTTCGCGGTCCTCACCTATTACGCCCTGACGGACGCCTCGGCCTGGACGCTGCGAGCCGACGGTCTCCGGGGTCCCGCGTCCCGCCCGGCCTCGGCCTCGCGGCTGCGTGCTGCTGGCGTCGACGCTACCGGTCGCGTTGGTGCTGTGGGGCGCCGCCGGGCTGGTGATCGACCTGGTCCGCGCGCGGCGAAGCCCCTGAATCCTGCTGTGGGGGAAGGCGGTTCAGCCGACCTCCCGGCTCACCCGGACGTCGACCTCGCCGACAGGCAGCCCGACCGAGTGGAGGAACTCCTCGACCATCTGGCGCGCGACCTCGTCCGAGTACTGCACCGGGGGGGACTTCATGAAGTAGGCGCTCGGTCCGAGCAGCGGGCCCCCGAGCCCGGCGTCGAGCCCGAGGCGCATGCACCGGATCGCGTCGATGACGATCCCGGCCGAGTTCGGCGAGTCCCACACCTCGAGCTTGACCTCCACCGTGATGGGGACGTTGCCGAACTCACGCCCCTCGAGCCGGATATGGGCCCACTTGCGGTCGTTGAGCCAGGGGACGAAGTCGGAGGGGGAGATGTGCACGTCGTCGGGATCCATCCGGCGCCGGATCTGCGATGTGACCGCCTGGGTCTTCGACTTCTTCTTCGACGAGAGCCGCTCGCGCTCGAGCATGTTCATGAAGTCCATGTTCCCGCCGAAGTTCAGCTGGTAGGTGTGGTCGAGGTGCACCCCGCGGTCCTCGAAGAGCTTCGCCAGCATGCGGTGGATGATCGTCGAGCCCACCTGGCTCTTGATGTCGTCTCCGATGATCGGCACCCCCCGGTCGGCGAACCGGGAGGCCCAGGCAGGGTGGGAGGCGATGAATACCGGCATGCAGTTGATGAAGCCGACGCCTGCCTGGAGAGCCTGCTCGGCGTAGTATCGCGTCGCCCGCTCCGATCCCACCGGGAGGTAGTTGACGAGCACCTGGGTCTCGGTCTTCTGGAGCACGTCCGCCACTTCGACCGGTGGGGCGGGCGACTCGGTGATGCGCTCCTTGTAGTACTGCCCGATCCCGTCGAGCGTGGGGCCTCGCTGCACGGTGACGTCGGTCTCGAAGGCGTCGGCGAAACGGATGGTGTTGTTGGGGCCGGTGAAGATCGCCTTGGACAGGTCGAGGCCGACCTTGTCGGCGTCGACGTCGAAGGCGCAGGAGAACTCCACGTCCGACACCCGATAAGGGCCCACGCAAACGTGCATGAGTCCGGGAACGTCGTCGCCATCGACCGAGCCCCGGTAGTACTCGACCCCCTGCACGAGGGCAGCGGCGCAGTTGCCGACGCCGATGATTCCCACTCGGATCTTGTCCGTCATGTTCGAGCTCTCCTTCATGAGGCCCCGCCGGCCGCCTTCTCCTCGGCGATGAGCTGGTCGAGCCAGGCGATGTCGGCCCGGGTCGTGTCCACGCCGTGCTCCATCAGGCGGTAGGTGTAGGCGTCGATGCGCTCCTTGTAGGCGCGCAGCTGAACCCGGATCTGCGCGAGCTTCTCGGTGAGATAGGCTCGCCGCCGCTCCAGCAGCTCGACCCGGGCATCGGGCTGCAGGTACCGGAAGAACGCGAGCTTGAGGCCGAAGCGCACGTCGTCGGAGATGGCACCCTGCTCTCCGAGGGCCTCCGCGAACATCCCCTCGCCATGCGGGGTGATGCGGTAGATGTTCTTTCGGCGCTTCACGTCCCCTTTGGGGAAGATGCGTTCGAGGGCACCGACCGACTCGAGACGGCGAAGGCTCGGGTAGAGGCTGCCGTAGGAGACCTGCCAGAACTGACCGAGCGTGGCGGTGAGCTCCTTCTTGAGCTCGTACCCATGCATGGTCCGCTCCTTGAGGAGCCCCAGCACGGCCATGTCCAGCATCATATCTCTCCGATATATCGAATCGATATATTGAACCGCGACATTCGCGGGAGCGCAAGACCCCCGCACTTCCCCTCCGCAGGCGGGGTATGCCCCCCGCTTTCCGGACGTTCGGGCCGCCGTGCTGAGTACAATCGCAGCACATGCGAGACGTCACCGAGCTCAGTCGTGGCCGGCGCACCGGCGGCCGGCGGACGAACGGGATCCCCCACGGCGGTGTCACCGACTACACCCTCGCCAAGCGGGCGGTCGTTGCCCAATTCCGGCGCGGCGTCCTCAACCGCTTCGACGTCTGCGACGCTCATCCCGAGCTCATGCGGGCGGCGAAGAACATCGGCCGGTCGATGGACCGCCCCTGTCCGATCTGCGACGGGAGCCGGCTGCGCCAGGTCAGCTACGTCTTCGGCGACCAGCTCAAGGACCTCTCGGGAAGGGTGGTGTACCCGGAGACCTGGGTGATGGAGCTGGTCGGCTCGTACGACGAGTTTCGCTGCTATTCGGTCGAGGTCTGCGTCGACTGCTCGTGGAACCACCTTTCGGCCTGCTACCTGCTGGGACGGAAGTTCGCCGGGTAGCGGCATTCCGTTGGTTTTCAAGCCCCTGATCGCATTGGCCGCCACCGCGGTTCTCCTCGCCGTCGCCGCCGCATTGTCGCCCGACCGGGAGCGCGGGGAGCTGTGGGCGGGCGCCCGTCGCCGGGCGGTGGTCGGCCGGCCCGGGGGTGCGCTGGCGGTCTCGCTTTCCGCTTTCGGGATCGCTGCCGGGATCCCACTCGCACTCGGGCTGGTCCCGGGCTCGGCTGTCCTCCTCATCGGCGCGCTCGTGGCCCCCATGGTCGCCCGCGTGCTGCTGTCCGACGATCCTCCGGAGGCGTTCCTCGCCTCGGGCGCCTGGTTCGTGGTCCTCGCCTGGTGCGTCGTCGCCGGAGCCCTCCGGTTCAAGAGCCTCGATCTCTCCGACGCGCTGGGCGCTCAGGCGGTCCTCGGCCCGGCGGGGATCGGTGGTCCCACCGGCTCGCTGGGGGCGACCGCGCTGGCTCTCGTCGCCGGGCTCCTCGCCGCCGCCATGTGGGCATCGAGCCTGCCCAGGATCTCGGGCTCGTCAGAGGCCGACTCCCTCGACCGGGTGCTCCGCTGGGGGGAGACCACCCTCGCCGCCACCGCGGTTGCCGCCCCGCTGTGGGGCCCGTCGCTCGGAGCGCTCGCCCTCACCCCGCTCGGACCCGGCCTGTCGGGTCGCGTGGCGATCTCCTTCCTCACCACGGTGGCCGCGGTCGCCGCGGCCTCGGTCATCCGGCGAGGCGCCGAGGAGGTCCCGCCTGCGCTTGCGCTCTCGGTGGCCGCACCGACGGCCCTCGCGGTGCTCTTCACGATGGGGCTCCGGTGACCGTTCCGGCTAACGTCGCCGGCTACCTCTTCCTCGCAGGCGCGGCAGTCTCCGGACTCGTGACCGCGCGGGTGGCGGTGCCTCTCGCCTGGTGGGGGATCGGCGCGGCTGCCTTCGCCGTGGCGATCGGCCGGAGCCCGCTCGTGGCGATCCTCGGCCTGTTCGTCGTCCAAACCGTGTTGGTCGGGATCGACGCGACCCGGCGGCGCGGCGGTCACCGGAGCTTCGCGGTCCTTGCGCTCTCGGACCTGGCCCTGGCGGCGGCGCTCACCGCGCAGTTCGCCGCCACCGGCATGTGGCGGCTTCCCGGCGCGGGTTCGTTCGCGGGGGGGGCCTCGTCGGCCCTGGCCGTCGCCGCCGCGCTCCGGCTCATCGCCGTTCAGGACGATGAGCCCGTCGGGCGCCGCCCCCTGCTCTCACTGTGCTGGTGGCAGGGCGCGTACCTCGCCTGGCTCGCCGGGCCGGCCGCCGCTCCGGCCCTGGTCACGGGCGCGGCGGTAGCGCTCGGCTCGGGAGTCTGGCTGGCGACGAGGGAGCGGGGCGAGGCTGGATACAGCTTCGCCGGAGCACTGACCGCACTTGCGGCCGCGCTCGGTGCCGGCCCGGCCGCGCTGGCGGCTCCGGGACTGGCCGCAGCGGCCTACACGGAGGGCGAGCGAGCCGTGGCGGCCTGGACCCTGGGCGTGCTGCCGCTCTCCGCGGTCTCCCTCGTTCCCGTGGACGAGCGGGTCCCGACGTGGGCGCTGGCGCCGCTCGCGATCGTGCCCGTCGCCTGGGCCGTCCTCGCCGCCCGCCTCGGTGTCCGCAGGGGCGAGCAGCTCTCGGGGCGCGGGTTCGGTCTCGCCGCTCTGGCCGCCGCCGCAGGACTCACCGCCGCACCGCTGGAGCTCCTCGGCTGGTTCGTCTATGCCTTCCTGCTGGCCGCCGGCGTCGCCGCGATGCTCGCGCCGGAAGGGGCCGCCGGGCCCCCGGAGGTGTTCTTCACCCCCGAATCCATCGCTGGAGGGGTCCGCCCGGAGCCGTTGCCGGCTCTCACTCCGCCAGCACCGGTCGCGGTCGCCCCCGCACCGCCGGCAACCCCTCCCCAGCCCGCCCACGTCCTCCCGTGGCAACCTGCCCAAGCGCCGAGCCTCGATGCCACCAGCGAGTGGATGGGAGGCGCGGTCTGGCCGAAGCCGGCCTGGCTCGCTGGCGAACCCTCGAGTCACGCGCCTGCGCCGTCGAACGAGCAGCCCCCGCAGGCTCTGCGCACGCGGCGATTGGCCCCCGCCGAGCTCGTCGCGGGCTGGCCCCTTCCCTACGCCGTCGCCGGCTGGGCAACGTTCGCAGTGACGGCGATCGTGGGCGGCCGCCTTGCACTGATGGGGCTCGTGACCGGGTTCCTCTAACGATCCCTGCCCCCTCTGCCTCCCCACGGCGGACCTCCGCCGCGTTGGGGAGTGGGCGGCGACGCTCCGTGGTACAAACACCAACACCGTATGCGGAACTCTTTCGCGAGGGTTGGCGCGCAGGCACCGATCCTCGCCTTCCTCCGTAGGCGCTGGTGGCTTATCGGCGCGGTCGTCGTCGCCCTTGGGGTGATCGGCCTGCTCGCGCTCTTCGTCGGACAGGTCCCCGTCCCGAACGCGGTGCCCGGACCGCAGTCGACGAAGCTCCTCGCAGCCGACGGGCAGCTGGTCGGCGTGCTCCACGGAGAGCAGAACCGCACCCTGGTTCCGCTCTCCGCGATCTCGCCCAACCTTGCGAAAGCCGTCGTCGCGGCCGAGGACCGCGCCTTCTATCATCACTCCGGTGTCAGCATTCGCGGCATCCTCAGGGCGATCTTCACGAACGTGCGCAGCGGCGGGATCCGCCAGGGTGGCTCCACCATCACCCAGCAGTACGTCCGCAACGCCTTCGTCCAGGTCGGCCGGGAGCGCACCATCTTCCGCAAGTTCAAGGAGGTGGCGCTGTCGATCAAGATCGAGCGCCGCTACTCCAAGCGGAAGATCCTCGAGTTCTACCTGAACACGGTCTACTTCGGGCGCGGCGCCTACGGCGCCGAGGCGGCCTCCCGCACCTACTTCGCCAAGGCGGCCGAGGACCTCACGGTCTCCGAAGCCGCGTTCCTCGCCGGGGCGATTCGCGCCCCGGAACGCTTCCAGTCGGCGCCCGCGGCGATCAAGATTCGCAATGAGGTGCTGGGAGACATGCTCCGTGCACACTCGATTGCCTCCGACGCCGCCGAGGCGGCCCGGAGGGAACCCATGGCGTTCAGCGAGTCCGCGACCCGAGCGACCTCGCGGGCCGCGTTCTTCGTCGAGTACGTCCGCCGGCTCCTGAAGGACGAGTTCAATCTGTCGGACGATACGATCCTCCGAGGGGGACTCGAGGTGCACACGACGATCGACCTCAAGATGCAGGACTCCGCGGAGCGGGCCGTCGCCGAGACCCTCGACAAGCCCGACGACCCCGAAGCCGCACTTGTGGCCATCGACGTCCAGGGGAACGTGAAGGCGATGGTAGGCGGGCGTCAGTTCACCAGCCTCGAGCGTGCCCGCGGCTTCAACTTCGCCTGGCAGCGCTCCGGGAAGACGGGAGGGCGCCAGCCCGGCTCGGCGTTCAAGCCCCTCACGCTGGCCGCCTTCGTCCAGGAGGGCTACTCGATCGAGTCCCGGTTCACCGGAACGCCGATGCTGACGATCGAGTCACCACAGTGCCGGAATCCCGACGGCTCCCCCTGGACCGTCCACAACTTCGACAACGATGGATTCGGAGCGATCAGCGTCACCGACGCCACCGTCTCGTCGGTGAACACCGTCTATGCGCAGATGGTCGATCTGATCACCCCGCAAAAGGTCGCGGGCCTGGCCCAGAAGGTGGGGGGATGGTCGGGCGACCTCGTGCAGCCGGTCTGCTCGATCGCGCTCGGAACCCCCGCCGTCACTCCGCTGGAGATGGCGCGTGCCTTCGCCGCCTTCGCATCCGGGGGCGAGCGGCCCGAGGTGATGGCGGTCACGAAGATCATCGCTCCGGGCGGGCGCGTCGTGGCCGAGCGTCAGTCCAGGCGCGAGACGGTCCTCGACCGGAACGTGGCCGACACCGTCAACCAGGTGCTGCAGGGCGTCCTCACGCGGGGAACCGCAAAGGGCAAGGGCATCGGCCGGCCGGCGGCGGGCAAGACCGGGACGACCCAGAACCACGTCGACGCGTGGTTCCTCGGATACACCCCCACCCTCGTGGCCTCGGTCTGGATGGGCTTTCCCCCCGGTCCCGATGGTGCCGTCCCGGAGATGAACAAGGTGCACGGCCGCCGCGTGACCGGAGGCAGCTTTCCCGCGACCATCTGGCAGAAGTTCATGACTGCGGCGCTGGCGGGCACCAAGCCGGTCTCGTTCCCTGCGCCCACGATCTCGGGGAAGGTGCTGGCGCCCGAGCCGGAGCCCTGCCCGCCCGACGCTCCCCCACCGACTGACAACGAATGCATCGCCCCCTCCCCGACGGCCCCGGCCCTGCCGTTTCCCTTCCCGGTCACCACGCCGACGGCGGGGCAGCCCGGCTTTCCACTCTTTCCGATCCAGCCCCAGAAACCGAGCAAGTCGCCGTGAGCAGGTGAGCCAGCGTCTGCCGGCCGCCGGACCGCCCGGCCCGTAGCCCAGTGGGCGACGGCGGGGCCGGGGTGATCGTCGACGAGCGGCAGCGCTCGGGGCCCGCCGCGGCGCCGGTCTGGTTCGCCCTGGTCGCCACGTTCATCGGGCTCTTCTTCGGGTACCTGCTGAAGGCCCAGTGCACCCGGCTCGCCTGGGACGGCGCCCAGTACGCCCGGCTCTGCTACAACGACATCCAACCGCTGTTCCACGTGCGCGGGGTGGAGCGCGGGCAGCTGCCCTACCGGGATGCCACCCTCGAATACCCCGTCCTCACCGGCGAGTTCATGTACCTGGTCGGGGGGTTGCTGCGGCGGGTGGCGGCGCCGGCCGGCAACACCGACGCGAACTACTTCCATCTCTCGGCGCTTCTCCTCGCACCATTTGCGTTCGCCGTCACGCTGGTCCTGCGGCCCCACGTCACACGGGAGCGGCTGATGATCTGGGCGCTGGGCACGCCGATCGTCCTGTACGCCTTCCACAATTGGGATCTGATTGCGGTCGCCGGGGGCGTCGTCGGGCTGATCGCGCTCGAGCAACGCCGGCTCACGGCGTCGGGGGCCGCGCTGTCGCTCGGGGCGAGCGCCAAGCTCTTCCCCGGGTTCCTGCTGCCCGGCGCGCTCCTCGGCGAGTGGGCAGCCGGCAGGCGCCGCGAGGCGGCCCGCATCGCGGGTGCCTTCGCGCTGCTCGCCGCGGTCGTCAACGTGCCGTGGATGCTCGTGTCGTGGGAGGGGTGGAGGCGGATCTGGACCTTCCACGCCGAGCGATACCCCGACTTCGGCTCGGTGTGGTTCTGGGTCGCGCACCATGCACGAAGGCTGGTTCCCGCAACGTTCTGGGACGTGGGTCAACCCGGCTACCGCGATTTCGTCGGCGTCGCGAGCCTGATCCTTTTCATCGCCGGATCGGCGTGGTTCCTCGCCACCGGTTGGCGGCGGCGCAACGAGCCGCAGGGGTATCCCGTGGCCGCGGTCGGGCTCGGGGTGCTCGTGACCTTCCTGCTCGTGTCGAAGGTCCACTCGCCGCAGTACGCCCTCTGGATCGCCCCGCTGCTCGCGATGCTCGAGGTGCCCTGGCGGCGGCTGCTCGCCTACCTCGCCGCCGACGTCGCGGTCTACATTTCCGGGTTTTACTGGTTCACCGTCTTCTCGGCCCCCGCCCCCGCGTGGAAGGGCATCTTCGAGGTGACGGTGCTCGTGCGGGCGGTGACCCTGGTGGGCCTGGCGATGTCCGCCATGACCGCCGTTCGCGTGCGGCCGGCTGAAGTGACCGCCGCCCCGGCCGCCCACCGGGCTTCGAGCAGGCGACCGGCCGCAGCCGGCGACGCCGGGTAGAGGCCGGGCGGGCTGGGCGCCGGCGGCCTCGTCGCCCCGACCGGCAAGTTTTCTTCCCGACCCCGCGCCTTTCTCGGGGGACGCGCGCCGTTCTGTCATCCCCCACCTCTATAGTGGCCACCGTGGACGCTCGCTCGAAACCGCTGGTACCATGCGCTGGCTTCGCGCCAAGTTCCTGCTCCCGGTCTTTCCCCCCGGGGGCCTTCCGCTCCGACGGATGTCCAGAGGAGGTACGCCGTGCGCAACTATGAAGCCGTGGTCGTCGTCGACCCGCGGCTCGATCAGCAGTCCATCCAGCAGGCAGTCGAACGCTTCACCAAGGCGATCGGGACGCGTGGCGAGGTCACGAAGCTCGACACCTGGGGGCGGCGGCGGCTCGGCTACGAGATCAACCACCTGAACGAAGGTCACTACGTGGTTGCCTACTTCAAAGCGGAGCCCGGGCTGATCGCAGAGCTCGACCGCCTGCTCGAGATCGGCGAGCAGTACGTCAGGGCGAAGATCGTCCGCGTGCCCTGACGACGGCCCCGGGAAACCGGGAGGAGGTGGGGAAAGATGTCCAACACAGTGACGGTCGTGGGGAACCTGACCCGTGAGCCCGAGCTGCGCTACACCCCGTCGGGTTCGGCGGTGGCGAAGTTCGGGATCGCGGTCAACCGCTCGTACACGAACCGGAGCGGCGAGCGCGTCGAGCAGACGGACTTCTTCAACGTCAACGCCTGGCGCCAGCTGGCGGAGAATATTGCCGAGTCGCTCACCACCGGGTCCCGAGTGGTGGTGACCGGCCGCCTCCAGTCCCGTTCGTGGGAGACGGAGGAGGGGCAGCGGCGCACGGTGGTCGAGATCGAGGCCGACGAGGTGGGGCCGTCCCTTCGCTGGGCGACCGCCCAGATCACGAAAACAACCCGTGGGGGCCCCGGCGAGTGGAACACCGAGGCACCCTCCGACCCAAGCGAGGTGACCGCGAACAGTGGCGCGTAAAGATCAACGGGGAGGTTCGGCAAAGCCGTCGAGGCCCCAGCGGAAGAAGATCTGCTACTTCTGCAGGGAGCGGGTGGCGTACGTGGACTTCAAAGACATCTCCATGCTTCGCAAGTTCGTCTCCGACCGCGGGAAGATCCGGGCCCGTCGCGTGACCGGGACCTGCTCGCAGCATCAACGGGAGGTGGCAACCGCGATCAAGAACGCACGCGAGGTCGCCCTGCTCCCCTACGTGATGCGATGAAGCTCGTCCTGAGCGCAGACGTCGAGGGCCTCGGCCGCAAGGGCGACATCGTCGAGGTCGCCTCGGGCTACGCACGGAACTTCCTGCTCCC
The DNA here is from genome assembly GCA_050693875.1 of Actinomycetota bacterium. Taxonomy (GTDB): domain Bacteria; phylum Actinomycetota; class CADDZG01; order JAHWKV01; family JBOGWP01; genus JBOGWP01. The sequence goes on along the minus strand of JBOGWP010000053.1, from coordinate 4,773 downwards.
CAAAAAGCTGGGCCTGCAGGCCACCCAGGGAACGATCAAGCAGGCCGAGACGATGCGGCGGGCTCGCGAAGAGGGGGAGAACCGCGACCGTCGTTCCGCCGAGGATTTGGCGGGCCGGATCGCCCGGGCGAAGCTCGTGATCGCCGCCCGGGCAGGGGAGGAGGGCCACCTGTTCGGATCGGTCACCACCAGCGACATCGCCGACCGGCTCGAGGAGTCACTCGGCGAGGAGGTCGACCGGCGCAAGATCCATGTTGGGGAGCCCGTGCGCTCCTTGGGCGTGCACGAGTTCTCCGTGCATCTCCGCCCGGATGTGACCGCCCTCGGCTCCGTCGAGGTCGTCCCTATCGACTGAACCGGGGGCCGCCCTGCTTACGATGGGGGCGAACGCAACCCCGGTGCCAACGGCCGGCATCCGGCCGCGCCGGATCGCGCCATGCCCAGCGGGCCCGAACGTGACGGCCAGTGCCCAACCAGGCCGTCAGGACTATTGACATGTGGGTCGCCGAAGCCCATATATAGCGCCCTATGGCGGGTGAAACCCTAGATGTTGTGGATATTCCCGTGAACAAGGTGTGGGTTCACTGTGGAGATCCGGCAGTCCTCGTGGATCCTCCAGCGTCGTTCCTGTGGACGAGCGTCTGTCCCCAGGCTTCCGAAAACCCCGGCTCTGTCACCAGCTGCCGCTAGAGTGCAGAGGGAACGGATGTTCGAGCGACGCGGAACGACCTTGCGCCCCGCTCGGCCCACGGCAGACGGGCCGGGCTCGGTCCGGCTACCCCCGCACAACCTCGAAGCGGAGGAGTCGGTCCTCGGTGCCTGCCTCCTCTCCCGGCAGGCCATTGCCAACGTCCTCGAGGTCGTCGGGCCGAACGACTTCTACAAGCCCGCCCATACCGAGGCGTTCCAGGCAATGCTCGACCTCTACGCCCGCGGCGAGCCGGTGGACGCGGTCACCCTCCCCGAGGAGCTCCGCCGGCGGGGCACCCTCGAGGAGATCGGGGGCAAGTCCTTCATCTTCACGCTCGTCTCCTCGGTGCCGACCCCGGGGTCGGCAACGCACTACGCCCGGATCGTCGGCGATCACGCCGTGCTCCGACGGCTCATCGAAGCCGCCTCGACCATCTCCGACGTTGCCTACGGCGTACCCGACGACGTGGAACACGCCGTTGACCTTGCCGAGGACCTCGTCTACCAGGTCACGCACCGTCGCGTGTCCGAGGACTTCCGGCCGATTCGCGACCTGCTCACCGAGAACATGGAGCTTGTCGAGAAGCTCGCCGAGCGAGGGTCCTCGATCACCGGCCTCGCCACCGGATTCCACGACCTCGACGAGCTCACCGCCGGGCTGCAGCCCTCCAACCTGATCATCGTCGCCGCACGCCCTTCGATGGGGAAGTCCAGCCTCGCGGTGTCGATGGCCCAGCACTGCGCCGTGAGCACCCAGACGCCGGTGGTCATCTTCTCGCTCGAGATGTCGAAGATGGAGCTGGTCCAGCGACTCATGTGCGCCGAGGCCCGCGTCGACTCGAACCGGCTGCGCCGCGGGGCCCTCTCCGACTCGGACTGGCCGAAGCTCGCCCATGCGCTCGGGCGTCTTGCCGAAGCGCCGATCTTCATCGACGACACGCCCAACGTCACGATCATGGAGATGCGAGCGAAGTGTCGCCGCCTCGCGTCGAAGAGCGGCCTCGGCCTGGTGATCGTCGACTACCTTCAGCTCATGCAGGCGCTTCGGCATTCCGACAACCGCGTGCAGGAGGTCTCGGAGATCTCCCGCTCACTCAAGATCCTGGCCCGCGACCTCGAGGTGCCCGTGATCGCGGTGAGCCAGCTCTCGAGAAACGTCGAGTACCGGGCCGACAAGCGCCCTCTGCTCGCCGACCTGAGAGAGAGCGGGTGCCTGACCGCCGATACCCGTCTGCTCCGCGCCGACACCGGGCAATGGGTGGAGATGGGCGAGCTCTGCTCGAAGGGTGAACGCGATATCCCCGTGTGGACTGTGAATGAGGACCTGAAGATCGTCCGCGGCACGATGACCCACGTCTTCTGCAGTGGTATCAAACGGGTCTTTCGGATGAAACTACGGTCGGGGAGGGAGATCAAGGCGAGCGCCAATCATCCTTTTCTGACCTTCGACGGATGGCGTCCACTCGACGAGTTGTCGACGGGAGAACGGCTCGCCATCCCCAGATCGATTCCTGAGCATCTGAACGCAGTCGAGTGGCCTGACGACCTTGTGGTCTTGCTGGCTCACCTGATCGGCGACGGCTGCTTCGTCGAGAGACAGCCGCTCCACTACACCAACAACAACCGGGCCAACCTCGAAGCCGTACGTCAAGCGGCGAAGGCATTCGGCGTCTGCGCCCGAGAAGTCCGTCAGGAGGGCTGGTTCCACCTATATCTACCGGCGGCCTCCCGTGTGGCGCGGGGGACGCGCAATCCGATAGTCCAATGGCTGGACGACCTCGAGCTGTATGGGAAGCGGTCATACGAGAAGTTCGTGCCACAGGAGGTCTTCTCTCTGAGTAATCGGCAGATTGCTTTGTTCCTTCGTCACCTCTGGGCAACCGACGGGCACGCGAGCTTGCAGAGAAGCTCGTCGGGGAGAGCTCCCACTGTGTTTTACGCGACTACCAGCAAACGGCTCGCGGATGACGTCGCGCATTTGCTGCTGAGACTCGGCGTCGTTGCTCGAATTCGCTCTAACCGCAAGCGCGGCTATCGAGTTGCCTACCAAGTATTTGTTGGGCAATCGGCTCACCTCCGGCGCTTTGTCGAACTGGTCGGAGGCTTTGGGCCACGCGCCCCTGGGGTTGAGGCCATCCGCGCTCGTATTGAGGTATCCACCCCCAAGGCGCATCACGACACGGTGCCTCCCGCAGCATGGGAACGAGTCAGGGCGCTCACCAATGCCGGCGGGCTTTCCCTCTCTCAAGTTGAGCGAGGCGCAGGAGCCGCCATCAAGACAGAGACCTCAGTCTCGCGTGAGCTGCTTGAGCGGTTCGCAAACTACTTCTCGGAAGGCGACCTATTTCGATTGGCTCAATCTGACGTCTTCTGGGATGAGGTCATCGATATCGAATCGTTGGGTGACGAGCCGGTCTTCGATGCGACCGTCCCCAGCACGCACAATTTCATCGCTGACGGAATCATCGTTGAAAACAGCATCGAGCAAGACGCCGACCTCGTGATGTTCATCTACAGAGATGAGGTCTACAACCCCGACACCGCACAGAAGGGGATCGCCGAGATTCACATCGCGAAGCATCGTAACGGGCCGATCGGCAAGCTCGAGCTCGCCTTCCTCGACCACTACACGAAGTTCGCCAACCTCGCCCGCGGGATGTAGGCGGGGGACGGTGAGACGGACGAGGGGTCGGCGACGATGGAGGAGGCGACATTCCTCGACGAAGCCCGGGGGCACGTGGTGGGGACGGTTCGAGTGGGCGTGGCGGCGTGGGCCCGCGGCCGGACGTCTGCGGAGTCGCAATCGTCGGGTCGTGGGCGCGTGGAGAGGCCCGCGCGGACTCCGATCTCGATCTCGTGATCCTCACTGAGGACCCGTCCCGGTACACGCATGCCGACGACTGGCTCAGGGGTGTTCGGGCTCGGCGCCGTCCTCCTGCGACGAGCAGTGGGGACCCTTGACGGAGCGGCGGGTCCGTCGCGTCGGGGTTCGAACTCGACCTCGGTTTCGTCGCGCCGACATGGGCCCGAACGGACCCCGCGGATCCCGGAACGGCGGCCGTGGTCCGCCGAGGGATGTGGCGCTCCACGACCCGGATGGAACCTTCGCCGGGCTCCTGGAGACGCTCGAGGCGTAGGGCGAGACCGAACAGCTCGCGAGCCGGAACGCCGGCGAGCTCACTTCGCCCCGCCCCTCCCCGAGGTGAGGAGGCCGTGAGGCAGAAGGTCGATGACGTGTGCCTTCCGTTCCGCCAGGAAGGCCCGATCGCCGGCATCCAGCCCAGGGGACGAAGCAGGGTGTGCTCGTGGGCGAGCGGAACGAAGCACAGGGCGACAAGCTGCCTGGGATCGAGCGCTCGAAACCCGGCGGCCTCGAGGAAGTAGCTCGCCGAGCGAGCCCCTCGCCGAGGGCCTCGGCGACCTCCACGGCCCCCACCTCCGACCCGTCGAGCGCGGCGCGCTGGAGCAACTGCACGTAGGTGGGGGTGCTCGGCCAGAAAGTCGATGTACGACTCGATGCCGGCCCGAAGCGCGCCTTCCGGGTCGTCGGCGCTGCATCTCCCTCCACGACCTTTGCGACGACCCCGCGGCTCGGCGAAGGCGCCTTCCAGCACCGCCTCGTACAGCTCGCGCTTGGAGCCGAAGGCGTAGCCGAGCATTCCCCGCGAGACCCCCGCAGCTGCGGCGATCTCCTGCACGGAGGTGGCCTCGTAGCCTCCGCTCGGCGAACAACGCCTCGGCCGCCTTGAGGATCGCGAGTTTCGTTGCGCTGAGATCCCTCATACTTGCTAAGGGCTCCCCGCAAAATTACTCCCGTGTAACTCAGAGGGAGCGCGGGCAAATGGTGTAGTTCCACCCCCCCGGAACTCATGCTTGTCGACGGGAAGCGCGGCAAGCTCCTTGTCGCTGATCTTCGTTCCTTTCGGGTAGTCGCCGCGGTCGAGCTCGGCACGGATCTTGAGCCCGCAGCGAGTGCTCGTCGCCGCGATCAGGTCCACGATTACCTCATGGCTCGTGAGCGGTCGGCCCCGCCAGTTCATCGAGATGTGGCTGAAGAGGCGGTGCTCGATCTTGTTCCACTTG
>JBOGWP010000052.1:0-7131 GCA_050693875.1 Actinomycetota bacterium | reverse complement strand
GGTAGAGGTCGGCGGCCCACGGCGATTCGTGCCGGGAGTTGTCGGCGAAGGTGGCGAGGGCCTTGCGGGCCTGGGCGCTGGAAGTTGACGGCCTCGCCCTTGCCCGACTTCTTCGTCACCGGGGATGGTCCGACCTCGGCGCACGCTTGCTCGCAGTCCACGGTGCGCTCGAGAATCGGTCCGACCTCGGCCATGACCTGGGCCAGGTTCACCTCCCCGATGCGCGGCAGGGCCTCGAGCAGGCGAGCCTTCGGCTCGAGCAGCGCCGCCCCGAGGGCGGTCCAGATCAGCGATCGTCTCCAGCAGGCGCAGGCAGGTGAGCAACCGCACCTGGGCACGGACCAGCTCGGCGAGGGTCTCCGGCTCGAGCGTTGCCGGGGCGATCGGGGCGTCCCGCAGACGCTCGAGGAGCTCGGCGGGGGTGCGGCGGCCGCAGTAGGAGTGCCGCCGGCAGAACATCGCCATACGGGCATCCCCGAGTCGCGCGGCCGATGCCGGCGTCGGGTAGTCCGCCACAAACGCAAGGGCGATGGCCGAGTCCAGACGAACGAAGATCCTCGCAGCGCCCGGCCAGTGGGCGGCGAGCAGCGAGGCGAGCCGGTTCGTGGCGGCGACCTTGGCCTCCACGTGGTCATCCCGCAGCCGCGACAGCGCCCGCAGCCCCTGCGCCCCGGACGAGAGCGGCGTGACGACCCGGAGCCGGTGGCCTTCGGTGCGCAGGAAGTCGGCCAGGCAGTAGCTGTCCTTCGGGTCGGACTTGGCCCTCGACGCACCCCAGCGCGGCCGGGCGGCGTTGAAGGCGTTCGGGTGGATCGGCACCACGGGATGGCCCGCCTGCAGCAGCCGCTCGACCACGAGCCCGCTCGGCCGCTCGATCGCCACGGGCAGATCGGCCGGCTCGCCGTGGCGCCGCAGCCGCTTGATGGCGCCGGAGATCCCTTCCTCGGTGTGCTCGACCTCGAACGACTCGACGATCCCTCCGGCCGCGTCGATGACCGTCACATGGTGCGTCTCGCTCGCCCAGTCCCAACCGACCTTCATCCCCGTTCCTCCTCCCTTTGCGGACGTGCCACACTTCCCGGTGCTGAGAGCCTCTGCCGGTCGCTCACTGTTCGGCCCTTGGTCGGGCGTGTTTCCAAAGCCGGTCTGGGGCTCTCGGCGCGCCGGGGGCGGCGTTACTCATCGTGGCCCTCAGGGGGCTCGCGAGGCAGGCCGTCCCCCGGCCGGCACCGAGAAGCTGCACCGACTCTGTGGCCTCAGGTCCCTCAAGCCCAGGATTTGTCTGCCATGTGGATGGTGCACCAGTGAGAGAAGATGGTCGCCATCGAGCGACCGAGGGAGGTCTCCATGGTCTCGATGGCCCTTGATCTGGTGGACTTCATGGACGCGCGTCCGATTCCGCAGGCCGAGATCGATGCGTCCCTGTCGGTGATGCCGCGCTACGAGTCGGTGGAGATCCCGGAGGGGCGACAGGCCGGTCTCGTTCCTCGAGCCCGACCCTCGCTTCGAGGAGGTTCTCACCGACTCCGCCGTGACCGACGACGACGGCCACGCGGCGTTCAAATTTTCTCTCGCCGCCATCCAGGAGTTTTGGCGGCCGACAGCCGGTAGATTCGTGGCCGTCGGACGGGATGTTCTCATGGACGCTGAGAGGGGACCCCGCCTCCGATCCGGCACCCCTACTGGCCATCTGCATGTAGATGCGATCGGCCCTTACCGATCGTGATATCCACGGCGTAGCGTCAGCGAGGTTGCTGTGTACCGCACCGAAAGGGGCACGCCGTGGCACGCATAGGGAAGCGGTGGTGGTATGCGTTGGGTCTGTTGCCGGTCGGATTGCTGACCTTTCCGGCCGGGGCACAAACGCAGCGGGCCAAGCCCGTTGTCACGGCCGCGGCCCAGGTGACCGACGACCCCAATCCGGTGCGCGCGCACTCCTCGCCCCAGATCGCGGCGAATCCGAAGACCGGCGAGCTGGTGATCGCGGAGACCGACGTCTATCAGCCTGGTCCGGTCGCGATTCACGTCTCGGCGGACGACGGCAGGAGCTGGTTCGACGGCGGCAGCCCGATCTTGGAGCCGTACACCTGGACGTCGGATTTCGCCATCAACGGCCCGTACGCCACCATGACGTTCGACCGGGACGGGATCCTCTACCTCGCCTTCTCGGCCACCGATCCCCGGCACGCGGCCCTCAACCGCTCGAAGCGTCCACGCAGCATCTTCCTGGCCACCTCCTCGGACTCCGGGCGCACCTGGCGGACCGGCGTCGTCTTTGAGGCGCCCCAGGACGACGAGAAGCTCCTCGACAACCGGCGGCCGATGGTGGCCGTGGACCCGAGCGACAGCCGCTACGTCTACGTCGGGTGGATGCAGCCCGGGGTGGGCAGCGGCGCCGGCGTGGTCGCGGCCTCCGCAGATGGGGGGAAGACCTTCGGGAAGCCGGTGGTCCTCGGCGAGGAGACTCGCCGCCATTACCAGCCCAGAATCGCGGTGGACGGGAGTGGAGTTCTCCACGCCGTCTTCCCCTCCGGGGAGTTCACCCCCGACAATCCCCCGGTACGCCCGGCGTGGTACCGGAGGTCGAGCGACCACGGCAAGACCTGGAGCCCCGCGCGGGTCATCGAGCCCGGCAGCGCCCTCTTCTTCCACGGCAGAAAGCACCTGCTGGCCGCCGATCCGAACTCGAACACCCTCCACTTCATCTGGTACGGCAGTGCGAAGGAACGGCCGGGTCCGCAGGACGACAACGACATCTTCGTCCGCGTCTCCACGGACGGGGGCAAGAGCTGGAGCGATCGCAGAACCGTGAATGACGACGCCCACCTGGTCAACGTCCAGCATTACGACCCCGGAATTGCAGTCGCGCCGACGGGCCGGGTTGACGTTGCCTGGTACGACTTCCGGAACTCGCCGACACCCGAAACCCTGCCGGAGAAGTTCGAGGCGCCGTTCAACGTCGGCGGATACCAGGACGTCTACTACAGCTCCTCGAGCAACCGCGGCCGCACCTGGCGGGAGAACATCCGGATCTCCGACAGGCTGATCGACCGCAACGTGGGCGTGTGGTCCAACAACGTCCACAGTCACTACAACGTCGGGATCGCGTCCACGGCCGACTCGGTGTACTTCGTCTGGCAGGACTCCCGCAACGGCAACTCGGTGAACAATGTCGAGGACGTCTACTTCGCCGCGCTGAAGCTGAACGGCTCGATCGAGGTAACGCCTACGAGCGGAGTCCCCCCGTGGATGCTGCTCGGCGCCGGGTTCGGGGTGGGGTTGGCGCTCGCAATCGGCGCGGTGCTGCTGTTTGCTCGCCGCCAGATGCAGCCGGCGCCAGGACGCGTGCCGGGATAGGGAAGCGGCTCCGGCGCACGAGGAGGGCCGCGGCCATCCTTGCCGAATGATGGCCATGAGATCTCCCGAGATGTGGCCACCCCACGAGTTCTCCCTGCCGGTTGATCTTGAAGCACCACCACCTTCCTCGTTGGGCCGGCGACGGGCGGGGTCGCGTGGGCCTGCGCGGCTATGCGGCTGTGATGTCACCCCAGGGGCCACCACCCCTCTGCGGGCGAGCGCCTCGGCGAGCCGCTGCGAGGCGCCCTCGACCCTCTGCTCGTCCAGAGCGCCGCCGACCGGCTCCAGAGCGCCGCCTACGACCTCGGTCGAAGGAGAGTCGTACGCAAGTGTCAGAAGCCCGGGAAGAAGGCCTCGTGAGGCGGCAGCCGGTTCATCTGATCTGCGTTCTCCACCCGGCGATCGCGGCGCTACGGCGAAAAGAGAGGCCCGGTTTTCGGGCCGCCCGCACGATCTCGGCCTTCACCCCGGGGTTCGGGACATACGATCACCCTGTCGTGGCAACCGGCGCGCTAGGCCCTCTGTACGAGGCCGATCAGCTCGAGTAGGAGGTTTGGCTCGTCTCCCTCCACCCATGCGTCGTGCCCGGGCGGCATCATCGCAACGTCGCCCGGCTCGAGCACCAGGTCCGTGCCGTCTTCCATGACCACACGTTGCCGCCCCGACAGGATGTACTTCACGTGGTACTTCTGGCAGCTCTGCGTGCCCGCGATCGGCTTCACGTGCTCCGACCAGCGCCATCCCGGTTGGAGCGTCTCCCGACTGAAGACGAGTCCACCGAGGGTGACCACCTCGATCTTGCCCTTTTCGAATGGACTCCGCGTCTCATCGGGCGAGTCGAAGCTCCGCTTCTCCAGCCCGCTGATGCCATCGGTCATTTTCCCTCCTTCGCTCGGCCAAAAATGGTCGGCCGGATTCCGTCCTGGCCCCCCTTCGCTCATGCGTCCCCCGCCAGACCAGGTGATGCGAGTGGAAGAGGCCCGCGCCCCGTCTGAGTGGAAGCCAACCTCCTCCCAAGCCTCGAGGCCGCCTTCCAGGCTCAGCACCCTGTCGCACCCCATCTCCTGGAGGACGGAGGCGACCCGGAAAACGGTCGGGCATTGGTAGAAGAGTCCACTAATAGGAACCTGCTCCCTTAAGAGGCCACGGCGACCTCGCCTCAACGCCCGCGTATCCTCTCTCGTGTCAACGCCCGCGTATCCTCCTGCCTCTCGAAGGGTGCGCCGGGCAGCTTAAGGATTGCTTGCAGTTGCCGATGTCGCCGACCTACCAAGTGGAGATCTGGCTGCTGGGCCGCTTCGTCGTGCGCAAGGGGGGCGAGGAGATTCCGGCGCGGGAGTTCGGTGGTCGCCGGGTCCGGACGTTGATCCGAATGCTGGCCAGCCGAAACGGCGAACTGGTTCCCAAGGACGCCCTCGCCGATGCCCTCTGGGCGGAACATCTCCCCGCTGACCCCGCGGCGAACCTGGAAGTGATGATCCACCGAGCGAGGCGCGCTCTCGGGGATCCGACCCTCATCACGACTGGCTCTGGGGGATACGCCTTCACCGGAGGCGACGGATGCCTCATCGACGCCGAGGAGTTTCGAACGCTGGCGGAAGCCGGCCGGATGGCCTTCGCTGAAGAGGACTGGGTGGGGGCCCTCAGCTCTTTTGGCCAGGCGCTCGATTGGTGGCGGGGAGAACCTCTTATGGAGGACGCCTACGCGGAGTGGGCCCAACCCATCCGTGCCAGGCTCGCACGACTCCACCTGGTGACACTCGAGGGAGCCGCAGCTTCGGCGCTCCGGCTCGGGGACCTCACGCGGGCGGTCGAGTTCGCCGAGATGGCGGTCGCTCTCGAGCCGCTCCGGGAGGCCGGGCGTCTGCTTCTGATGAGGTCGCTCTACCTCTCAGGCGACAGGGCGGGAGCGCTCCGCGCGTTCGAGGAGCACCGTCAGCGGCTCGCCGACCAACTTGGGGTGGACCCTTCCCCGGAGGCTTCTCAGCTTCACGTCGAGATACTCCGGGGCGATCTCCGGGCCGACGCCTCGCTGCGAGGGACCATGAAGGAGAGCGTCTTGGACGAGGAGCTGAAGGGCGCGCTCGGCGGCACGGGGGGTGCACCGCTTCGCTCCCTCGCCCTCTCTCGGATGGCGAGCTTCGCCGCCGGCGCCGACGATTACCGGAGGGCGCTGCGCCTGGCGGAGCTGGCGCTGGCCGAGGCGGGTGACGACCAGCCGGCGCGAGCGGAGGCTTTCGCGGCGATGGCCGTCATCGACATGAACCTCGGACACCTGAAGGAGTCGGCGCGGTGGGCTGACAAGGCGATGGCCATCTTCGACCTCCTGGGCGACGCGCACGGGCGGGCCAGGGTCCTGGATCTGAGGGCCATGCAGAGGTTCCTGGCCGGCCATATCCGCGCCGGTGTCGAGGCGTTCGGAGAGATCGCCCACCTCTTCGAGGAGACCGGCGACTTCTTCCGCTCCATCACTCCCCGATCCACCCGTGGGCACGGCCTCGTCCACATGGACCAGCCACTGGATGCTCTCGCCGAGATCGAGCGGGCCCTCGAGATCGCCACCGACCTCCGGCACCGCGAGATGACCTGCTACTGCCTCTGGCACCGGAGCGAAGCCCTTGCCGCTCTGGGGAGGGGCGATGAGGCGATCGCCGCGGCGGGGACTGGCCTTCGGATCGCGAATGAGCTCAATCACAGGGAATGGACGGCGGCGTCCCTGCGGGGGCTGGGGATCGCTCAGTCGGCCGTGGGGGATCTGGCCTCAGCTGAGGCGACGTTCCGGAAGGCGCTCGAGGCGGCCCAAGGACTCCCCTTATTCGAGTCGTGGGCGCAGGCGCGACTGGCGCTCACCCTCCTCGCGCGCGGGGATCTCAAGGGGGCCGAACAGATGACAGCGGCAGCGCTGGCCGGGCAGGTGCCGCACTCCCTGTTCGAGGCCCGGCTCGCCCAGGCCGAAGTGCTGGTGGCTGAGGGGGTCGCCGGAGGGGCGGCGGTCATCCGTCGATCGCTGACCCTGGCTACCGAGGAGGGCCACCTCGCCAGCGCCCGGCGACTTACGGTGTTGCTGGAGGTGGCTCGGTAGCCACAGCTGACCCCACGTCTTCCCTGGTCAATCTCCCTGCCATCGGCTGAGGTGATCGCTTTCTACGTCATTCTCTATGGAAACGGCACGGCCCATAACCGGGCGGTACTCGCCGCCTCAGGCGGTGCGCCGAGGGTTCAAGAGCGCATCAGAGACATGACGGGCCCGCTGCGGCACCCGAGTCACGGGATCGCCAATATTCCGAGACCAGCGGCGGCGGGCCTCCCGACGAGACCGCGGCCGCGCTTCGCGTCCGACCGACACGGAAGGGTCCCGGGCAGTCCGGTTATCGATGCCCGAGCGGTCCTGCCCCGGCGCGGCCACAAGACTCCAGACCTGCCGCGCTCAGGCTGCTCCAGAACGCTCGCCACAACGCGCTTCTGGTCGGGACGACGCATACAGAAGGGCACGCCCGGAACCGCTCACGAGTCCGTGCTTACTGTCAATGGCCAAGTTCGGGTCCCCACTGGTGGCCAACTAAAAGTCCCCACCTCTCGAGCTTCTGAGGGCTGATTTCCTAGCTGGCGATCACCTCCTTCAGAGTGGCTGGACTCTTGTCCCGCCGGGCCTTGGACTCCCGCATGCGATACGACTCTCCCTGGGTGACGACGACGATGCTGTGGTGCATGAGGCGGTCGAGCAGGCTGACGGCGGTGGTGTGCTCGGGCAGGAACCGGCCCCACTCCTCGAAG
>JBOGWP010000051.1:0-8591 GCA_050693875.1 Actinomycetota bacterium | reverse complement strand
GGCAGGCAGAGCGAAGCGAGGGCCTGCCGGCATAGAGGACTGCCGGCGAAGCCTCGGCTCGCCGAGCGGGGCCCGGCAGGCAGAGCGAAGCGAGGGCCTGCCGGCATAGAGGACTGCCGGCGAAGCCTCGGCTCGCCGAGCGGGGCGAGGCGGGCCGACATTGAGGACCGCGGCCGGAGGCCGCCCCTTGCCTCTCTGGCCTGTAGCGGGGAGCGAAGCGACCCGCTAACCTTTCTGGCAACTTTGGAGCCCGAGGAGTGTGCGGTGCGAGGGAATCCGCGCAGCTTCACATCCCGGCCCCCTCGGCGATGAGCGCCGGCGAGGGCGCCTCCGCCACGCCCGGCAGGCCCTGGCCCCAGAGAGCCGTCCGGCTCTCCGCCTCGATCATCCTGGCGTGCCTCCTCGCCCTGTCAGCGGCCGCATGGGTGGTATCGGCTCGCCAGTCGATGCGTGGGTCGATGGGCGGCATCGTCCCGCTCGTGCAGGCCGGGCACCATGACATGGGCGCGGGCATGGAGATGGAGGCTCCCCAGATGGGGATGGACACCGGCGAGACCGCCGTGGCCGTGAGCATCTTTCTCTCGATGTGGGTGACGATGATGGTCGCGATGATGTTCCCTGCGGTGGCCCCCATGGTGATTGCCCACTGGAGGATCGCGGCACGCCGCGACGAGTCCCCCCTCTCGGTGCCGTTGTTCATCGGGTCGTACCTGGCGGTCTGGTCCGCGAGCGGGGCCTTCGCCTACCTGCTCTACCGATTGACGCTCGCCTTCGTCCCACCCATGCCGGCCCGCACTGCCGGCGTACTGGCCGGCGGGATCGTCGCCATCGCGGGGATCTACCAGCTCACGCCGCTCAAGTGGGCGTGCCTCAAGGCGTGCCGAACGCCGTTCCAGCACTTCTTCTCCTGGCGGCCGGGCCTTCGGGGAGGCACCCGCATGGGCGCAAGGCACGGCCTCTCGTGCCTGGGCTGCTGCTGGGCACTCATGCTCGTGCACTTTGTCGTAGGGCTGATGAACCTCGTATGGATGGGCGTCCTCGCGGCAGTGATCTTCGCGGAGAAGGTGCTTCCGTTCGGGGCCCTGACCGCGAAGCCACTCGGCCTGGCGCTGGTCGCCATCGGGCTGGTTATCGCCGCCTGGCCTGCGGTGCTGGTGTGAGGGGGTGATGGACGCCGAAGAGCAGCGTTGAGGTCCAAGCCGGGTCGACCGAAAGGAGGAGCCAGTGCCCTACCACATGTCCGGAAAGAGCACAGAGTTCTGCAGCTGCTCGTCCCCCTGCCCGTGCGCCTTCGGGCAGAACCCGGACAACGGGCGGTGCAACGGGGTCATCTACATCGAGCTCCAGGAGGGAGACGTCGAGGGGACGAGTCTCGCCGGCATCAAGATGATCATGGCCAGCACCTTCGGTCCCGACCCCTGGTTCACCGGGGGACTCACGGCGGCCTTGATCTTCGACACCAACGACAGCGACGAGCAGCGCGACGGGCTCCGGCGCATCTTCAGTGGCGAGCTGGGAGGCGACGCCGCAGGTCTCGGGGACCTGGTCGTGGACCTGAAGGGGATGTTCGATGCTCCCTTCGAAGCCAGCTGGACCGACGAGCAGGTCTCGGTGAAGGCGGGAGACTACATCGATTGCAGCGGGTCGGTGCTGAAGAACCTGAAAGGCGAAGCCGCCATCGAGGTCCAGAACCCGGCCTACTTCACCGCCCCCATCGTCGCCGGGAAGGCGGATAGGGTACGCATTAACATCGGGGGCATCTCCTACGAGGGGCCCGGGTCGGGGATGTGGACCGGTCCCTTCGTGATGAACGGGTAGCAACCGGGCAGCGCCTCAGCCCGCGAACGCGTTCGATACCTCGACGAGACGATCGAGGGCAGCACAGGCACGCCCCGAGTCGATCGCGTCGGCAGCACGCTCCATCGCCTCGCCCAGGTCCCCAGTGAGATCGGCGGCGACGATTGCCGCCGCGGCGTTGACGAGCACGACATCGCGGGCCGGTCCCGAGGCCCCGGAGAGCACCTCGACGGCAATCGTGGCGTTCTCCGCGGGCTCTCCGCCGCGCAATGCCTCGGGAGCCGCTCGATCGATGCCGAGGTCGGCCGGGTCGAGGACGGACTCGGAGATGCGGCCCTCCCGCAGCTCCCACACGTTCGAAGGCCCGGTGGTGGTGAGCTCGTCGAGCCCGTCTGCTCCGCGAAAGACAAGCACGTGCTCGCTGCCCAGGCGCCGCAAGACCTCGATCATCTTCGGAGCCATCGCCGGATCGGAGACGCCCAGGGCCTGGTGCGCAGCGCCCGCCGGGTTCGTCAGCGGTCCGAGGAAGTTGAAGATCGTGGGAACCCCGAGCTCGCGGCGCGTCGCGGCCGCATGGCGCATCGACGGGTGGAAGACCGGAGCGAAGCAGAATCCGATTCCTGCCTCGCCGATGCAGGCGGCGACGCCCGGGGGCGGGAGGTCGATGCGGACTCCCAGTGCCTCCAGGAGGTCGGCGGAACCGCACTTGCTGGAGGCAGCCCGATTGCCGTGCTTGGCGACGTGTGCGCCGGCTCCGGCCGCGACAAGCGCGGCGATCGTCGACACGTTGATGGTCCCCGCGCGGTCCCCTCCCGTCCCGCAGGTGTCGACAAGAGACCCGTCGACCTCGACGCGCTGGGCGAATCGTCGCATCGTCGTCACGAGACCGAGCACCTCGTCCACGGTCTCGCCCTTCGCTCGCAGTGCCGTGACGAAGGCCGCGATCTGGGCCGGCGTTGCCTCCCCAGACATGATCCGCTCCATCGCCCAGCCCGCCTCGTCGGAGGAGAGCGCGGTGCCCGCGATGAGCGTCGAGAGCACCTGCGGCCAGGCGAGATCGGTCACGGTGAGGGCATTGTACGCGCGGGTGTCAGCGCTCCGACCCGGCGTCGAGATGCGCCATGGCACGGTGCAGGTCCTGGCGGCTCGTCAGCGCCCTGGCGAACAGGTCGCCGGTCGTCGCAAGGCGATCGAAGGCCGTGGCGATCGTGAACATCTCGGGCAGGAAGTCCTCGTCGAGCTCCTCCCATCGCAACGGCATCGAGACCGGGGCGCCCGGATAGGGCCGCACCGAATAGGGGGCGACCAGCGTCTTGCCGAAGGAGTTCTGATTGGCGTCGACGAACACCTTCCCTGCCCGCTTCGGCTTCGAGGGCTCGAGCGTGACCCGCTCGGGGTAGGCCGCCCGGAGAAGCTCCCCCACCGACGAGCAGAACCGGCGCACCTCGGGATAGGAGTGGCCAGTGGTGAGCGGGATGAAGACCTGCAGGCCGGCCCCCCCGGAGGTTTTGGGAAAGCCGGTGAGCCCGAGGCGATCGAGGACCACCTTCACGAGCCGGCCGACCGCGCGCACGTCGTCGAAGGTGATCGGCTCGTGGGGGTCGAGGTCGAGCACGGCAAAATCGGGCTGATCGAGGTCGGGCCAGGTGCTCGTCCAGGCGTGGCACTCGACCGACGCGATCTGCGCCAGCCACACCAGCGTCGTGGGATCGTCGGCAACGACGAAGTCGATGGTGCGGCGGCCGCCGTCGGACGGGACCGGGACGGTGCGGACCCATTCCGGCCGTCCTTTCGGCGCCTGCTTCTCGTAGAACGCCTCGCCGTAGATTCCGTCCGGGATCCGCTGCATGACCAGGGGACGGTCGGTGAGGAAGGGCAGCATCAGCGGGGCGACGTTGAAGTAGTAGCCGAGGAGGTCCCCCTTCGTGTACCCCTCGTCGGGGAACAGCACCTTGTCGACGTTGGTGATCCGCACCTCTCGGCGTCCTCGCCGCAGGTAGTGCGCCGGCCCCCGCGGCTCGATCGGGAGCGGGTCGGGGTACGAGACCAGGCCGGGCTGGGGCCGCTCGGGCTCCCGGCCCCCGGGGGCGACCAGCGCCGCCCCCGAGCGGCGAAGCTCGTCGAGGATCGCGGCGTGCGACTCCACCCACCGCTCCTCGGACACGATGTTGAGCGCGAGGTCGTAGGGGGCGGCCCCCTCGGCGAGGGGGCCGACGCGGAGGCTCCCCTCGCCGTACGGGACGTGGGTGATCTCGCCGGCGGGGCCGAAGCGGTTGTCGGTGAAGTGGCAGTGCAGCGGCAGCAAGTTCTGAAGGGTGAACCGCTCGGTGATGTAGCCGAAGAGAGCCTCGAACGCCGCCCGGCTGGTGAGCGATCCACCCGAGACCGCATGGAGATGGGCGAAGTCGACCACCGGGGTGGCGAAGGGATGACGCTCGCAGAGCAGCGCGATGTCGCCCAACGATCCGAACTGCGAGATACGGCCGGGGGTCTCCAGGCCGACCTTGACGGGGGCGAACTCCGCGATGCGCGGCCCCAGCATCGCCAGGGCCCGGTCGACGCGGTCGAACACGTCCTCCGGCTCGCCGCGGTTCGATCCCGGATGGCACACGACGACCCGCGCTCCCATCAGGTGGGCCAGGTGGCAGGCGTGATGGAGTGCACCGAGATGGTTCTTGAGGCGATCGGCCTCGGGTGTGGTCAGCTGGGCGAAGTACGGGGCGTGCACCGAGAGCGCCAGGCCGGCATCGCGGGCGATCTCACCGAGCCGGCGTGCCTCCGGCTCCTTCAGCGTGAACTCCTTGACGAACTGCACCTCGCAGGCGGCATAGCCCGCGTCGATGTGCGCCCGGACCGACCACTCGAGGTCGGTGGGGTCGATACCCGCGACACCGAAACGCACCCAGCGCACCCCCGCCATTATCCCCAGCGATGAGGGCCCCTCCGTACACTGGGCGGATGCCCGACAACTGGCCGCTTGACGCCGCCGCCGAGGACTTCTGCTACGTGACCACCCGCGGCCCCAGGACGGGGCAGCAGCCAGACGCTCTACATCGTGTCGGGGCTCGGGACCGACTGGGTGCGCAACATCCGGGCCGATCCCGCGGTCCAGGTCCGCGTCGCGCGGGAGGTTCGACACGCCACGGCCAGGCTGGTCGAGGACCCGGAGGAGGAACCCCGAGCACGGCGGGCGCTCGCGGCGAAGCACCAGGGATGGCGCGAGGGCGAGCCGCTCTCCGTGTGGGCTTCGACCGCGGCTCCATCGGTGGTCGAGCCGGCGGGTGAGCGGGAGGATCAGCCGCCGTTGAGGAGCGAGCGGAGGCGCAGCCCCACCGCAGCCGCTGTGGCGACGAGCAAGACGCCGGCAGCGGCGAGCGCAGCCATCGGAGGCGCGCGGCGTCCCCATGGGGGAAGATCCGCAAGCGCCTCGCCTCCGCCGCCCTTGGTCCGGAACGGGAGCTTCTTCGTCACGATGCCCGCCTGGTTCAGCGCCTTCGACCCCTCCCGCACGATGCTCTTCGGATCCCGCGGCGCCTCGGCGGGCAGCGCGCCGGGCGGGTTGGGCACCTGGACCGCGGCGCGTGCCGCCGCCGCTCCGGCCCCCCCGAACTCGGCGGTGTTGGGGATCCTCGCCGAGAACACCTGCTGGTACGGGGAGTAGCGCGGATCGCTCGGCGCGAGGTTGGCCAGGGAGGTGTCCTGCCAGAAGGGAATCGCGACCGAGTCGTCGGCCACGATCCCCTGGTAGTCCCCGATGAACTCACCCGAGGACGAGATCGGCGGATTGATCGACGGGTCCCACATCGACCGTGACACTCGCGTCTCGCGCCAGCTCGTCCCCCCGTCGTTCGAGCGGGCGAAGAAGGTGTCGATGTAGAAGTTCCCGGCATCGTTGCGCCGGTCGAACCACATCATGTTCAGCTGGCCCGAGGGGGTGACCGCGAGGGCCGGCTGGAACTGGTCCCGACCGCCGCCGATCGGGTCCTGGTTGACCCGCACCGGATCGCTCCAGGAGGTGCCCCCGTCGAGCGACCGGGTGAGGAGGATGTCGGCGTCGCAGACCTGGCCGGGCGTGTCGGCGTCGAAGCACGGAGCGCCGGGAACCGTGGCGTGCTCGTCGGCCCAGGCAACGTACAGCGCGCCGGTGCGGGGGTCCACCCCACCGGTGGGCAGCGAGAGGTTCCGGAAGCCCGAGTTGGGGAACACCCGGGGGATCGGCGAGATGCGCTGCACGGTGGTGGGGCCGGAGAAGGTGATCCCGCCGTTCGTCGACGTCGCCATCCGGATGGAGGGATCGCTGAAGTTGAGCCAGAACACGTGGACGGCGCCGGGCTCGCCGGGCGCGGCCGGCGGGGTGATCACGATCTGGCATCCGATCACGGTTCTTTCGAGGCCCGAGATCGGCCCGGCGTCCTGCCATGTCATTCCGGCATCGGCCGAGCGGGCCACCTGGATCGCGACGTTGGCGAGTGGCGCGTCGAGCGACCAGCATCCATACATCCGCCCGGCGGTCCCGTCCCGGTCCGGCCCGTAGTTGTCGACCGCCAGCGCGTTCTTGTCGTCGAGGAGCAGCAGGTTCTGAATCCCGCGATTGCGGTGGATGGCGATCGGCCCGAACCAGGTGCGCCCGCCGTCGCTCGACTTGTGCAGCGACATGCCCCAGCCCGCCCCCGTCACCGAGTCGGACTCGTCGTCGGTATCGAGGACCATCACGTAGGCGTTGCCCTCGTCGTCGAACGCAGTCCAGGGGTCACTGGTGAGCTCGTAGCCGGCGTCATCACCGCGCTGCATCGGGTGCCCGGGAAGCTGGCCGTTGTCGGTCCAGCTTCGCCCGCCGTCGAAGGTGACGAAGGTACCGATCTTGAACCGGTAGCGCTCGAGGTTGTCGTACATCTTGGAGGCGGCGACCAGGTGGTTTCCGTCGAGCGGGTCGATGGAGATGTGCGGCTCGGAGTACGACAGGTAGGGCCCGGAGCTGGCCCGGGTCTGCGCAAGCCCCCCGCTCACCGCCGGGATCCCCGGCCGCTCCGAGACGGCGGCCCGCCCGCGGTACCCGTCGCCCACGACGAGAAAGGCGTTGACCCGCACGAGATAGCTGCCCCGGGCCCGTGGCAGCAGGACGTGCTCCTCCGCCGTCCCGCCCTGCGCCGAGCTCGCAACCGGGGCTCCGAGCGCCTCCCCCGGGTTGGGTTTTGGGAAGACGACGAGGTCGAAGTCGTTGTCGGCCGAGGTCCAGGTGACCTCGACCCTCACCCCACCCTTGTGGGTGGTCCAGTAGTCGGCGGGAAGGTCGACGGCCAGCTCGAACACGTCGCAGGCGTTGGCGACGGGAAGGGCACCCGCATCCTGCTCGCAGACCTGGGTGCCGAGGAAGGTCGAGACGTTCAGCCCGATCGGGGTGTCTGCCTGCCATTCGGCGACGGGAGCGGCAAGGCTGACGGTCCCGCTCGGGGGGACCGGTCCGCCGGCGGCGGCCGCTGCGAGGACACCCACGATGACGAGGACGAGCGCAGCTGCGACGCCTGCCCGCGCGTAGCGCCCTGCCTGGACGGGCGCGCCACCCCAAAACGATCGCTGCATCAAAAGCCTGCCTCGCCGTCTGTGCATCCCCTGGCCGACGCTTCCCCCCGCCGAGGCACGAAAGGTGGCGGCCAAGATAGCACGCGCCGGGATCACCCGGCGCGCCATCGAGGGTCAGGCCCTGCGCCGGTACCGCGCGACCGCGAGCGGCACGAACACGAGGAAGATGCCGGCGATCCATGCCACCGACCGCCAGACCGAAGACCCGGCGGGGGTCCCGAGCATCAGGGCGCGGGTGGCGTCGACCAGCGCCGTGATCGGGTTCACCTTGACGAAGGCACGCAGCCCCGCGGGCATCGTCTGGGGCGGGGCGAAGACCGAGCTGGCGAAGGTCAGGGGCAGCACAATCAGGAATGCCGCCGTCTGGACCGACTCCGCGGTCTTGAGCGACATGCCGATCAGGGCCATCGGCCAGCAGACTGCGACGCCGAAGCCGATCACGAGAGCAAAGGCGGCAAGGGCCTCCAGAAAGGAACCGTGGAAGCGGAAGCCGAGGAGCACCCCGAATCCCCCCAGGACGATCGTCCCCCACACGACGCGGAGGCCGTCGGCGGCGACCCGTCCTCCGACCACTGCCGACCGGGACATCGGAAGGGATCGGAAGCGGTCGATCAATCCTCGCCCGAAGTCCGTGCTCAGCCCGAGGGCGGTCTGGATGCCGCTGAAGACCGTGCCCTGCACGAGGATGCCCGGGAGAGCGAACTCCAGGTAGCGCTTGCTCGAGCCTGCGATGGCACCCCCGAAGACGTAGACGAACAGCAGCAGGAACATAAGGGTTCGACGGTCATCCCGACGAGCTGCTCCGGATCGGATCGGATGTGGAGCAGGTTCCGCCGAGCAAGGATCAGAAGATCGACCCCCGACATCCATCCGCCGCGCCGAAAGGCGCCGACATCCGCCGTGGCTGCGCTCATCGTCCTTCTCCTTGTCCGTTGGATCTCTCCGCCGACCGTCCCTCGACTCCGTCCCCCGCCTGTCCGTCGGTTCCATTCGCCGCCTCCGCCACCCTGCCGTCGGTACCCGGCGGCCCGGTCAACGTCAGAAACACCTCGTCGAGGCTGGGGCGACGGAGCTCCAGGTGGCTCAGTGAGACGTTCGCCTCGTCGAGCCGCCGGACGGCGACGCCCAGCAGGGCGGACTCGGGGATGGGGGCCGTGACCAGCTGGGCTCCCCGGTCGACGGTCGCCTCGACCCCGGCCAGGCCACCGAGGATT
>JBOGWP010000050.1:0-6743 GCA_050693875.1 Actinomycetota bacterium | reverse complement strand
TGGACGGCCCGACCCCGAGTTGCCATAGGGGGATCATGTCAGACCCGCAACTCATATTCAAGCATTTAGTGACTACACTCTGTGGTCCTTCCGCGCCTGTACGTGCTCGTCACAGGCTGGATTGGTCGAAATCGGCGACGTAACTTCGGGTTAGAGCCTTCCAGGTCAGCCAGAGCTTTACCCGTCCGTCCCTCCAGCCCCGGAGCAGCTCGCCGGAGAGATCCGGGCCTGCGGGCCGCGACACGAGCGAGTCGAGCATCTCTCGCCGCCCGGCGAAGTCGACCGGGCGGCGGTTGTCCGGGTCGACTAGGGTCAGCGCCCACAGCTCGGACCCCTGGTAGAAGTCGGGGACGCCCGGGGCGGCGGCCTTGAGCAGCACCTGGCCGAGGCTGTTGAGGAAGCCGAACCACGCGAGGCGCTCCTCGAGCTCGAGGAAGTCACGCCGGAACGGGGCATTGGAGGGGGCGAGCATCGATCGCACGAACGCCAGCACAGCCTTCTCGTACCGCTCGTCGGGAGAGGTCCAGCTCGTGTGCAGCCTCGCTTCCCGCAGCGCCTTCACCAGGTACTCGTCGAGCCGCCGCCGAAACCCGCGCTCGTCGCCGTCGAGCGGCCAGGCTCCGAGCAGCGTCTGGTAGACGAGCACCTCCTCGGCGCGGTCCGGCACCGGCACACCGGCCACCTCCTTCTTGCGCCCGTTGTTACACGCCGCCCAGCGATCAAGCCGTCGCGCCCACTCCCCGGGGATCTCCGACAGAACATCGAGTCGCGCTCGTACGTCCTCGCCGCGCTTCGAGTCGTGGGTGCTCGTCGCCGTGAGCCCCCGCGGCCACGATCGCTGCCGGCGGCGCATCGCCCGGTGGAACGCGTCGACGCCGGCCTCCCCGGCGGGGTCGTCGCCGACCTCGTTGCGCGATAGCGATACAGCGCGGTGTCCTCGACTCCCTTCGCGGCGACCGGGCTGGACAGCTGCTGCCAGCGAGTGACGAACGCCCGCGCGTCCGCCGCACATGCCACGGGGACGTCGAGGAGGATCACCTGCTCGACGAAGTGGAGCGCGGCATGTTCGGCGGGGGGGAGCGCACGTGCCGCCAGTGCGACGGCGTCCCTCAGAACCGAGCGGTCGGCGGCGCGAACAGGGGCCTCCCGGATATAGGTCCGGTAGGCGGGAAGCGCGGCGGTCACTTCGACGAGAGCCTGGTGCAGCTGTGCACGGGCGAGGTCCCGTCCGGCACGATCCCGCGAGGCCAGCGCATACAGGCGCCCCGCCAGGGAGTCCACCTCGCCGGGGAAGAGCTGCGCCAGCGCGGCGCGCTTTCCGTCAAGGGAGATCTCCCGAAAGGTCCGCTCGTCCCGGGCAAAGCGGCGGTAGACTCGCTCGAGCTCGACTGCGCCCCCCTCGTCCACGAAGACGCCGTTGATCGCAGCCCCGGCCTCGTAACCGGTGGTTCCCGACACCGGCCACTCTTCGGGCAGCGCCTCGTCGCCGGCGAGGATCTTCTCCACGACGACGTAGCCTCGATCTTCGCCGCCCAGCCGCTCCTGCAGCGATTCGAGGTAGGCGTGGGGATCGTCGATCCCGTCGAGATGATCGATGCGAAGGCCGGTGACAGCTCCCTCCGCGACGAGCCGCAGGATCAGGGCGTGGGTCGCCTCGAGCACCGACGCGTCGCCCACCCGGATGCAGACCAGGTCGGCGATGTCGAAGAAGCGGCGGTAGTTGATCTCACAGGGCGCCAGCCGCCAGTGGCAGAGCCGGTAGGCCTGCGCCTGGATCACCTCGTCGAGCAGGTCGGCCCCCGCCGCCCCGCCCCCGGCTGATACGACGGAGGAGCCCCTGGATCCGGCTCCGATCCTCGCCGTGTTCCTGCCACGCCAACCGGAAGCGGGCGGGTCCACCCGCGCCGACTCCCGAGCGCTCGAGCACGAGGTCGCAGGAGGCCGGCGAGACCGGCAGGCGAAGGTCGAAGTAGGCGATGCGCAGGTTGCCCTCTTCCACCAAGAGGCGCAGCTCGCCCCGCTCCAGGACCTCCGGATACCGGTCGCCGAGCAGGGGCAGCACGACCTTCCCATCCTGCGCGGGCGACTCCCAGTCGATGTCGAACGACGATGCGAACGGCGATGCCCGGCCGCGCTCCAGCACGTCGCTCCACCAGGGGTTCTCGGGACCGGCCGCCATGTGGCTCGGAACGATGTCGACGAGCAGGCCCATCCCCCGTTCCCGCAGCGCGGCAGTGAGGCGCTCGAACCCCACCTCGCCGCCCAGCTCGGGATTGAGCCTCGTCGGGTCGGCGACGTCGTATCCGTGGGTGCTCCCGGGTCGCGCCGCGAGGATCGGCGACGCGTACAGGTCGCCGATCCCGAGGTCGTGGAGGTATCCGGCGATCCCGGCTGCGTCGGCGAACCCGAACCCGCGATGCAGCTGGACGCGGTAGGTGGAGACCGGAACGCGCGTCACGCCCTCAGCTCGTTTCGCCGTGGCGCAAGAGGATCAACGAGTGTGCGAGGAGGTTGATGCCGTCGCCGCGGATCGACCTGGGGGCCTCTCCCGGCCGGGCGGTGTTGAGGATCTCCTGCCACACTCCGACGCCGTGCACGTGCGGCATGGCGCAGTATCGGGAGCGCGTGCCGCCGTTGAGGAGCATCAGGATGGTGTCGCCGAAGATCGGGCGGCCCCGCTCGTCCACCTCGTCGGTGGCGATCCCATGGAGCAGCATCCCGAGCACGTGATTGGCCGGGTCGGCCCAGTCCTCGTGGGTCATCTCGCCGCCGTCCGGGCGGATCCACGCCACGTCCTTGACGCGCCGCCCGGCGAGGGGGTGCCCGGAGAAGAACGAGCGCCGGCGAAGCACCGGGTTGGAGCGAAAGATCTCCAGGCAGCGCCGAGTGAAGTCCAGCAGGCCACGCTCGCGGGGCTCGAGGTCCCAGTTCACCCACGAGACCTCGCCGTCCTGGCAGTAGGCGTTGTTGTTGCCGCGCTGGGTGCGCCCCATCTCGTCGCCCTGCAGGAGCATCCGCACCCCCTGCGAGAAGAGCAGGGTGGCAAGGAGGTTGCGCTTCATCCGCTCCCGCATCGACTGGATCCGCAAGTTCGAGGTGGGCCCCTCCTGACCCCAGTTGCGGCTGTAGTTCTCGTCGGCTCCGTCGCGGTTGGCCTCCCCATTCTCCTCGTTGTGCTTGCGCTCGTAGCTGACGAGGTCGGTGAGCGTGAAGCCGTCGTGCGAGGTGACGAAGTTGATGCTGGCGTAGGTGCGGCGGCCGCCCCCTTGGTAGAGGTCGGACGAGCCCGAGATGCGCGAGGCGAGCTCGGGCACGTGCCCGGGCTCGCCGCCCCAGAACCGGCGGACGCAATCCCGGTACTTGCCGTTCCACTCTGCCCACCCCACCGGGAAGTTGCCGACCTGGTATCCGCCCTCTCCCAGGTCCCAGGGCTCGGCGATGAGCTTCACCTGCGAGAGCATCGGGTCCTGCTGGATGATGTCGAAGAAGGTGCCGAGCCGGTTGACCTCGAACAGCTCGCGGGCAAGCACGGGTGCCAGGTCGAAGCGGAATCCGTCGACCCGCATGTCCCCCGCCCAGTAGCGCAGGCTGTCCATGATCAGCTGGATGGTCCGCGGGTGGATCATGTTCAGGCTGTTCCCCGTCCCGGTGAAGTCCTGGTAGTGGCGGCGGTCGCCGTTGCGCAGCCGGTAGAAGGAGGCGTTGTCGATCCCTCGGAGCGACAGCGTCGGGCCGAGGTGGTCGCCCTCTCCAGTGTGGTTGTAGACGACGTCGAGGATCACCTCGATGCCGGCCCGGTGGAGCTTCTTCACCATCGTCTTGAACTCGTCGACCTGCTGCCCGCGTCCCCCCGTTGCGTAACGGACCTCGGGGGCCAGGTAGGCGACGGAGTTGTAGCCCCAGTACTCGCGCAGGCCGCGCTCGATGAGCTCGCGCCGGTCGATGAAGTGATGCACCGGCATCAGCTCGATCGCGGTCACGCCGAGCGACAGCAGGTGGTCGAGGATCGGATCCGACGCCATGCCCAGGTAGGTTCCGCAGATCTCCTCGGGCACCTGGGGATGGCGCATCGTCATGCCGCGCACGTGGCACTCGTAGATGACCGTCCGGTTCCAGGGTGTCTGCGGACGCCGGTCGTCGCCCCACTCGAACGCGCGATTGATCACCACGGATTTCGGCATTGCACCCGCGGAGTCACGCGGGTCACAGGTCAGATCGGCCTCCGGATGGCCATAGATGTAGCCATAGAGGGCATCGCTCCATCGGTCGATCCTGCCGCTGACCGCCTTGGCGTACGGATCGATCAGCAGCTTGTCCGGGTTGAAGCGGTGTCCCTCGTGCGGAGCATACGGGCCATGCAGGCGGTACCCGTAGAGCTGGCCGGGGCGCGCGTCGGGCAGGTAGCAGTGCCAGATCTGATCGGTGCGCTCCTCGATCTCGACGCGGCCCGACGCGACCGCGTCGGCGGGGTCGTCGAAGAGGCAGAGCTCCACGCCCTCCGCCCCCTCCGAGAAGATGGCGAAGTTGACTCCTTTGCCGTCCCACGTCGCTCCCTGCGGGTACGGCTTACCCGGCCAGACGCGCATCAGCCGGCGTCCGCGGCAAGGAGCAGCATGAGCGAACGGGGGGCGACCTCCACCGGCCAGCGGCTGCCGGGGCCTCCCCACCCAAGGTCGGAGGAGTCGAGACGCAGATCCCATCCTTGCCCCTCCGGAGGAACCTCGCAGCTCGACTCGCCAAGATTGAAGATCGCCAGGGCATCGCGCTCGCCCGAGGACAGGCGGAGCAGCACCCTGTCACGCTCTGCCCTGGCCTCCACTCGGCTCCGCGGGGCCGGCAGCCCCAGGCTCGTGCGCAGGCCGATCAGCTCCCGGTATAGCTCGCGCAGCGTGCGGCGACGGCCTTCGTGCGCCCAGCCGGCCTCCAGCTTCGAGCGGAGGAACGTTGCATCGTCCTGCGGGTCCGGCCCCTCGCCCGCCCCGGAGAGGGCGGCGAACTCCTGACGCCGGCCCTCTCGCACGGCCTCGATGAGAGCCGGATCCGAATGGCTGACGAAGTACTGAAAGGGGGCGGTCTCGCCGTACTCCTCGCCCATGAACAGCAGCGGCATGTAAGGGGAGAGCAGCAGCAGCCCGGCGGCGAGCTTGAGCTCCTCGAAGCCCACCAGCGTCGACAGCCGCTCGCCCCGCAAGCGGTTGCCCACCTGGTCGTGGTTCTGCACGAAGACCACGAAACGTTCGGGCTCGATGGAGGCCGCTGAGTTCCCATGGCGCCGCCGCCGGAACTGCGAGTACTCCCCGGCGAGGACATACCCGCGGTTCAGCGCCGTCACGACGTGGCCGGGGCTGCCGAAGTCGCAGTAGTAGCCGTTGCGTTCGCCGGTCAGGGCGGCGTGGACGGCGTGGTGGAAATCGTCGCTCCACTGGGCGTCCATCCCCAGCCCCCCCTCCGATGCGGGGTTGAGCACCCGCACATCGTTCAGGTCGCTCTCCGCGATCAGAGCCAGCGTCCGGCCGAGCCGGTTCGATGCCTCCCGCGTCTTCGCGCCGAGCTCCTGGAGGAAGGGTCGCGCCGACATGTCGAGGATTCCGTGGATGGCGTCGAGGCGGAGCGCGTCGATGTGGAAGTCCTCGAACCACGAGAGGGCGCTGCCGATGAAGAAGCGCCGCACGTCGTCGCTGCCGGCCCCGTCGTGGTTCAGGGCCCTCCCCCACGGCGTGTGGTACTTGTTGGTGAAATAGGGGCCGTAGTCGTCGAGGTAATTGCCCTCCGGCCCGAGGTGGTTGTAGACGACGTCCAGCACCACGGCCATCTCCCGGCGGTGACACTCGTCGACGAGGCGCTTGAGCCCGTGCATTCCTCCGTACGAGGCCTGCACCGCATAGGGATAGACGCCGTCGTAGCCCCAGTTCCGGGATCCGGGGAACGCCGCCACCGGCATGATCTCGAGGGCGGTCACCCCGAGATCGACAAGTTCGTCGAGCCGGCCGACGGCCGCGTCGAAGGTGCCTTCGGGGGTGAACGTCCCCATGTGCACCTCGTAGGTGACATATCGGCGCAGCGGGATCCCGGCCCAGCCCGCGTCGCTCCACGCGAAGGCGGCATGGTCGACGATCTCCGACGGGCCGTGCACACCGTCAGGCTGGGAGCGCGATGCCGGGTCGGGGCGTTCGACGGTGCCGTCGAGGCGGAATAGATACCGATCCCCCGGACCGGCACCTTCGACCACGGCCCGGTGGTATCCGTAAGGTGCGGGCTCCATCGCATGGGTCCGTCCCGAATCCGACCCGAGGCACACTTCGACCCGCTCGACTCGCGGCGCCCACAGGAGGAAGCTCGTCACCCGGTCGCCCAGATAGACGGCGCCGACTCGCTCTTCTGGTTGCACGGCCGACAGGGTACTCTTCCGCCCATGCTCAGCGCGTACACGATTCTCAAGACCACGTCCTCGCGGCGGTGGTCTGGGTGGGCGGTGCGCTCAACCTGATCGGGACACGAACCGCCAAGGCCGGCGGGGCCCCCGTCGCGGCGTTCGGCCGCACCGTCTAGCTTTAGCGAGCGACCTCAGACACCCTCTGTGTCAACCTCCTACACCGCGATTTCCTCTTGGTCGTTCTCCTTCCCGTCCTTCCCGTCCTTCCCGTCCTTCCCGTCGAGAGCTCTGGCCGCTCCATGGTTGACTGGGTCGTAGGGGATCCCGTCGATCCAGCACCGCCAGATCACGCGGATCCAGGCGCGACCGA
>JBOGWP010000049.1:0-37242 GCA_050693875.1 Actinomycetota bacterium | reverse complement strand
GTTGGCTGGTGCACAACATGATCATGGACAAGGGCCGGATCGTGAACTACCAGATCACGACCCCCTCCACGTTCAACGCTTCGCCCCGGGACCCCTTCGGGAATCCCGGTCCGTACGAGGAGGCCGTGATCGGAACGCCGCTCCTCGAGAGCGTCAAGGACGACGAGCTCAAGGGAATCGACGTGCTCCGGGCCGTCCGTTCGCTGGACCCGTGCATGCCATGCACGACCCACATGGACACCGGCAAGGGCATGATCGTCCGAGAGATCAACTCCTGCTCCTGCACGCTCGAATAGCGGCGCCGGCAGTCGTGAACGAGGCGGGAACTTCGGTTCCCGCCTCGTTCGTTGTCCGGCAACCTTCCCTGCGCGCACCACTGCCGGGAACGCTGTAAGCACTATTGAGGGTCGAGAGTAAGATTGTTTGCATGATGGAAATCGGGCGTACCGCACGTGTCTTCGTCGGCGGCGTCGGGAATCCGTGGCGCCGGGATCTCGACTTCGGCCCCATGTTCGTGCGCAGGGTCGCCGAGATCGAATGGCCGCCGGATGTCGTGGTGGAAGACGCCGCTGTCTCGGCCCACCGCGTGCTCCATCGCCTCCAGGAGCTTCAGCCTCGGCGTGTGGTGTTCGTATCGGGATTCCCCCGCGGCGACCCTCCCGGCACGGTACGGCGCTATGTGGTCGAGGGGCCCCTCCCCGACGAGGAGGAGATCAAGGACCGTATGGGCGAGTCCGCCGGCGGTGTGATCGACTTCGACCACACCATCATCATCAACCGCTATTTCAAGACACTTCCCGATGACACCGTGGTCATCGAGGTGGAGGCGGTCGACACCTCATTTGGAACGGGTTTCTCTGCTGAAGTTGAGGCGAGCATCGATCGAGTTCTTCAGATGGTTCGAGAGGAGATAGCGCGATGAGCGAGAACGGGAACCGCCCCGACGAGGAGTCGATGGCCGAGGACTTCGAGGAGATGGAGGTCACCGAAGCCTTCGGCCGCATGGTGCAGATCGCCGATGAGCTTCAGCAGCATCCGGACCCCGAGATCCGCCAGAGGGTCTTCGAGCTTCTGGACTGGGTGGAGGCAGTTCATCGCGAGGCGATCGTGCGGGTCGTCTCGACGATCCCCGGAGACGTCCTGGACTCCCTCCGTCAGGACCCCGTCGTCGCCCAGCTGTTCTCCCTGTACATCGAAGAGGAGGAGCCCGACGACCTCGACTCGATCATGGAGGACGCGCTGGACGAGATCCGTCCCTACGTCCACTCCCATGGAGGCGAGATGGAGGTCCTCGGAGTAGATACCGGGATGGGGATCGTGAAGCTGCGGCTCATGGGGTCCTGCCACGGCTGCCCTTCGAGCTCCCTCACCCTCACGCAGGGAGTCGAGAAGATCCTCCGCGACCGGTGGTCGGGCTTCCGCAAGCTCGAGGTCGAGGGTGAGGAAGAGGGCCACGGCGACGAGCCCAAGAAGCTGTTGCAGATCCAGACGCTGCGCAGGGGATGAGCCGTCCTCTGGAGGAGATCATCTTTCAGACGCGCGTGCTCGCCCAGGGCCATCCGTTCTCCGGCCCCGGGCAGGCGTACCTGAATCAGATCGTGGCTCGCGAGCGTACCGAGCAGTCTGTTCCCGATATCGGCGTGTGGGCGGGATACGCCATCACCGCCGGTTACTGTCTCCGCCGCTTGGAGGAGGAGGACACCGGGCACGGCCTCGTTGCCGCTCGGGCATCCGCGTCCTCCGACGCGGGCGCGCCACCCTCCGTGGAGGAGCTCGACGAGCTTTCCACCGAGATCGCCGATCGGATCCGGTCGGAGAGCCCCGGCGATCTCTTCCTCTATTCCGAAGATGCCGTCGTCGATGCCCTCGACCACCTGATCGCGGGAGAGGTCGAACGACGGCTGTCGCACTGGGCCGAGACCGTCGACGAAGAGACCTTTGCCGAGCTGGAGGCCTATGTTGCCTGGTGGACGGTGAAGGGCTACGCTCTGCGCGTTGCCGAGCGGTTGGTCACCGCTCGAAGAACGCCGTAGAGCCAGACAGGGCTGGAGACGAAGGGGGAGCCGGCGCACCGGGTCGGCAACTGATCGAGGGGGTTCCGGCTGGGCGGTTCGTGACGGCTGGTGGCGTTGGGGGCGCCTCGAGGAAGGGAGGGGGCGGCGATGAAGCGTATTTTCGGGGGTGGCGGCGGAGACAAGGACAAGGACCGGGACGCTGTCCCCGACGACGCGGTGATGAAAGAAGCCGCGAAAGAGCTCGGGCAGTTCACCGGAGGAGCCGGGGGGTGGGGCGGTCCATCGATGCCCTCGGGTGGCGGCGGCCTGTCGGCCCCGTCGTCCGGCCGCATCTCGATGTCGAACCGGCGTCGGCGCGAGCCCGACCCAGAGGAGGACGACGAGGAGTATGACGATCCCGAACCGCCCCGGCGATCGCGACGGGGAGAGGGCGGCATGGGCCCGGGCTATCGGGGCGCTTCCGGACTCGGCGGTGGTCCGGGCGGACCTGCCTGGGCGGGAGGTGGAGGTGGTGGAGGCCTTCCGGGCGGCGGCTTCTTCGCGGGGCCGGGCGGCTCAGGGCTTGGGGGAGGTATGGGGATGGGAGGTCCCCCACCCGGGCCCAGCGAGGAGGAAGGCGTCACCGAGATGGCGCTGCAGCAGCTTGCCGAGCGCCGCGGCGGCAAGATGGAAGACATCGCGATCATGCGCAACCCGCATCAGGCGGAGGCCATGCGCGACAAGGCCCTGCGTGCCTTCATGGAGCAGCAGCGCCGGATGCAACGGGATCGAATGCAGGGCGGGCAGCGGATCCAGATGGGTCGCGCCCGTGACAGCCGGGCGGAACCTCCTCGGCTCGGTGGAATCCTGGGCGCCCGCATGGCGCAGCGGCAGGGGGAAGAGGCGGAGGAGATGCCCCGTCCTCGTCTCGGCGGGGAGCGTATGGCGCCCCGGTTTGCCGAGCCCGAAAAGCCCGAGGAGATGACGGAGGAGCGGCCGCGGCCCCGGCTCGGGGGCCGCATGCGCTCCCACTTTGCCCAGCCCGAACCCGAGCTCGAGGTGGACGAGGAGGACGAGGAGTTCGAGGAGGAGGACGAGGAGTTCGAGGAGGAAGTCGAGGAGGCCCCTCGGCCCCGCCTCGGAGGCCGCCTGCGCTCCCGCTTCGCCGAGCCCGAGCCCGAGGAGTTCGAGGAGGAGGAGGAGGAGCTCGCGGCCGAAGAGGAGCCCCTGTTCCAGCGTCCGGTGCTGAGCCGAACCGCCGGCGAGGCGTCGCGGGCGGTGGGCCGGACCTCCACCTCACGGCGCAGCGCCGCGTCTTCCAAGCGAGGATCTTCGCCGCGTGCGACCGCTCGACGCGCCTCCGCCGCTCCGAAAGAGCGCGCCACCTCGAGGGCAAAGAAGGCGGCACCCAAGCCTGCCGCCAAAGCATCGGCCAAGGCGGTGAAGTCGGCCGCCAAGCCCGCGACGAAGGCGACCGCTAGGTCGAGCGCCAAGTCTGCGGCGAAGTCGACGGCGAAGTCGGCCTCCAAGTCCACCGCGAAGAAGGCCTCTTCCCCTCAGAAGGGGTCCGCGAGCAGGGTCGCCGCGAAGCGGCCCATCGAACGGGGAAAGTCGACCCGGAAGAAGCGCTAGGGCACGGGCGGGTCAGGCGAAGTACGACTCGATCGTGTCGCGCGCCGCGGGATCGAGGGCCTCCCAGGATGCCGCGTTCGACTTGTTCACAGTCACCGAGTTGGGCAGGAACATCACGCCCTCAACCCCCTCGAGCGCGAACAGGGCGCCCACCAGGGGCTCGTCGGTTGCGTCCGCGCTCATGAAGAATCGGCCCTTCGACTGCTCCTGAACTGGCCGATTCAGGACATATCGACGAGCGTTGGGGTTGGGAGGTTCCTCAGTCCGACTGATCACGCCCATTGCGACACCCGAGTCTATCGCGGCGCTTCTCGATTGCGGAAGAGCTAGATAGTATTGGCGCCAGATGAAGGAGAGGAGGCGACGCTAGGTGCCGAGAACCGGAGAGATTTGCGAGTTCGGGGGCAATTTCATCGACGATCACCTGCATGAAGCGCGCGTAGCCGAAGGGTCGGTCTTTCCTTCGTGTCCTTACGGGGACACGCAGTGGTGGCACGAGGACCTGCCGGTTGCGAAGCAGTTGCGCCACGAGGCGCAGCGGCCACCTCGACCCGGCGGCCAGGACACCTGGTAGTCATTCCGTAGCGGGGATACCTCATCGTTCGGTCCGTCCCTGCTGCGCGCCCGCGGCGTCCCCGAGAAGCGTCGGGTGGGGGCGTGGCCAGAGCCGACAAGACTCAATCGGCGGCCGCCCGGAGGGGTCTCGGCTTCACTGCCGTGGACTGCTCTCCAGGGGACGCGGCCTCGTAAACACCTCCACCACCCCCCGCACGCTCAGAGGCGTTTAGCCGGGCCCATGGCGGGAGCTGGCCTATGGCCGTCCACCTGGGCGATGTCCCCGCGGAGGCGCTCTCCTCAGGGCGGCCCCCTCAGGTCGGGACCTGGGACATGACCGCTCAGCCGCGAGGGAGTGTCTAGGCCCCCACCGGGCAGTTCCGATCCGAACCTCGGTGCCGACGTACTCTAGTTTAGGCACTTAACTACTCAAATCCACCGGTAACGTGATCTCGGAGCCAATTGCGAGGCCATTTGCCGCGGGGAGAGGGTAGAGGCGCCGGTTTCTGGCCGCGTTGCAGTCAATGTTGATGGTTGCTCCACGGCAAGAAACGATGCGGCGGGACGCCAAGGACGCCGCGTGGCGGCAGGAGAGGCCTCGGGAGCGGAGGGGGTCAGCAGAGCGCCGGGCACGGGAGGCTACGAAGGCGCTCCAGTGCCCCCTGGAAGCGTTCCAGGAGGGGGTAGTCGGAGCGCAGCTTGAGGATCACCCGGCGGGCGGTGCGCACGAGGAGGCCCGGCACCGCCAGGTAGCGGTAGCGCATCGCCTTCGCCCGCCGGTCGCGGTCGTCCCCGAGCTCGCCGAGCAGCGCCGTCCAGCGAAGCAGGTTGTGCGCGGTGACCACGAGCAGCAGCCAGGCCCAGTTGGCGAAGAAGGCGTGCTTCCTCAGTACGTGGAGCCCGAATCCCCCCTTGAGCTCCTTGATCACCCCTTCGACCTGGGCCTTGTGGCGGTGCTCCGACTCCAAGGCGGAGGCGTCGCTCCGGTGGTCGTTGGTGACCAACACCCAGTAGTGATAGCCGCCGCTCTCGAGGTCGAGCTGCTCGCCGTGAGCCTTGGGGATGCGCTTCACCACGTAGCGCCGAAAGGTCTTCGAGCTGGCCAGCCGGTAGCCGAACTCGGCGATCTCGGCATCGGGATGCTCGGGCGACCTCGCCCACTGGAAGTCGGGAAGGCCCCGGATCACCTCGGAGATCCGGGGGTTGCGCGCCACCCCGCAGAGGTAGGTCACCCCCCTCGCCTCGAGCCGCTGGAAGAGGCGCTCCGACTCGAAGCCGGAGTCGAAGCGAGCCCGGACCTGAACGCCCGGGGGCACCCGGCGCATCACCTCGTCCACGAAGCGGTCGATGCCCCGGGCGGTGTTGGCCCTGCCCCGCCGCAGCCTGGCGTGCACCACCACGCCGTACTCGGCGGCGGAGCAGAACAGCGGGTGGAGGGCGTAGCGCTTGAGGTAGGTGGGGTCGGCTCCCTGGCGTCGGGAGGAGTAGGAGCGCAGGTAGGAGGAGTCGAAGTCAAGGAGGAGGTGATCGCTCGTCCCGAGCAGCTCGAACGCCCGCCGATGCACCTGCCGCAGCGCCCGGTCGAGCTGGCCGATGTGCCCCAGGCAGAAGCGGCGCAGCAACGCCCCGGCGGTCTGGGGGGCAGGGACCTCGAAGCCCCGCAGCTCTTCCTGCACTCGATCGGCACGAGCGAGGGCGAGGTCGTCGAGGCACTCGGCGCCGAGCGCCACCGCCTCGGTGATGGCGAGGATCGATTCGGCCTCGCTCAACCCGCGCCGGCGCCGCTTCAGGTGGAGGTGCTGGTCGATCGCGGCACCGAGCCCGACCGCCCGGGCGGCCTCCCGGATGAGCTCGGCGCCGGCGTGGGCGGTGATCTCACGATCTGTGGTGGAAATCTCGACTCTTGACGCGCCTCCGGATATGCTCACCCTGAAAGTGCCTCCTCTCCAAGGGAGTGGTTGCTTTGGACAGCCCCATTCTCCTTGGTCAGGAGGCTTTTCCTTTGGCTTTCCCGCCGTCGAGCCCGACCTTACCGGTGGGTTTCAGTAACTAACTATTTATCCCATGCAATCTTGGGCACCCGGGATGATGGAGGGTTTGTCGAGGGTTGAGGAGGTTCGGAGTCACACGGGCGCCGGGGCGGCCCGGCCGGGCTGGACGCATGAGCCTGGAGAGAGGCGGATCGGAGGTCTGCCTCC
Organism: Actinomycetota bacterium; assembly: GCA_050693875.1. Taxonomy (GTDB): domain Bacteria; phylum Actinomycetota; class CADDZG01; order JAHWKV01; family JBOGWP01; genus JBOGWP01. The sequence goes on along the minus strand of JBOGWP010000049.1, from coordinate 30,863 downwards.
GCTCGATCCGGGCGGACGTCGCTCGGGAAGCGGCGTGCAGCGGGCAGACGTCGCAGAGGGTCGGGGGGTGGAGCGGACGTGAGCGCGCACGCGCACGATAGACGGCCGGGCACCCCTGCTGTTGTTCCCCCGGACGGAGCGGACCACGTCCTCGAGCTCCTCCAGAGCGTCTCGAGGCGGCTTGTGGCCATGACCGCGTCGGCGCTTGCGCACCTGAAGGCAGAGGGGACGGTCCGGGCGAGCCTCTCCGAGTACCGGCCGCTCGTCCTGCTAGCCTCGGCCGGACCCCGACGGCCGAGCGAGCTGGCCGAGGAACTGGAGGTAACCCGGGCAGCGATCGCCCAGATCCTGGGTCGCCTGGTCTCGGCCCGCTTGGTGTCGCGCCGCACTGACAGGGCGGACCGCCGCAGTTCGGTGCTGACCCTGACATCGAAGGGTGCCCGCGTGGTTCAGGCCGTGCTCGCCGAGCGAGAGCGGAGGCTCCGTCCCGCGCTCGCGGCTCTGGGGACTGACGATCGCCGGGCGCTTGGGGCGGCGCTCGCCCGGCTGCACGCGGCGCTTGCCCTGGGGCGAGGGACGGGAAGTCGCGAGAGCGGCGCTTGATACGTCGAACCCGCCTTCGGCTCTCGGAGCAGAACCTACTCGTCGTCCTTGCGCTGGCCATCGGGTTGGTGGGTGGACTATCCGCCGTCTGCAGAAGTTGCTCTCGGGCTCCCATTCGCTCTTCTTCGGGCTGGCGGACCAAGGGTTTGGGTTCCTCGGACGCTACCGAGTCGTGGTCGCGCCCGTCACGGGGGCACTGATCTCGGGACCGCTCGTCTACCGGCTCGCCATCGAGGCGAAGGGGCACGGTGTCCCCGAGGTGATGGAAGCCGTGGCGCTTCGCGGCGGGCGGATCCGCCTGCGCGTTGACGATCGTCAAGGCGCTGGCCTCTGCGGTCACGATCGGGTCGGGTGCTCGGCGGGCCGCGAAGGCCCGATCGTACGGATCGGCGCGACGCTCGGCCAGACGACTGCGCAGGCATTCCGCATGTCCGATCGGGGACGCGCACCATGATCGGCGCCGGCGCGGCCGCCGGCATCGCCGCCGCCCTTCAACGCCCCGCTGGCCGGGGTCTTCTTCGCCCTCGAAGCGATCTTCCAGCAGTATCAGCGCCGGGGGCTTCGCGACGGTCGTCCTCTCCGCCGTTACCGCCTCGGCGGTGTGGCGGGCGTTCTTCGGGAACGCGCCGGTTCTCCGGGCACCCGCGTTCGCGCTCAGCAATCCGCTCGAGCTCCCCGCCTACGTCGGGCTCGGCCTCGCCGCCGCCGTGGCTGCGATTGGCTTCGTGACGTTCCTCTGCTGGCTGGACGATCGCTTCGACGGCATGCGCCGGTTCTGCCCGACGCACGTCCCGCGCTGAGCGCGGTCGTCGTCGGTGTGCTCGGGGTGGGTTGGCCGCTCCTCTTCGGCTCGGGTATCGAGGGCATCAACGCCGCCCTCGCCGGCAAGCTTGCTGCCGGCACCTTGGACGTCCTGCTTTCGGCAAGATCGCCGCCACCTTCACGCTCGGCTCGGGCTCCTCGGGGCGTCTTCTCGCCCTCGCTTTTCATGGGCGCGATGCTCGGATCGCTCTACGGCACGGCCCTGCACGCCGCGTTGGTATTGTCCCGCAGGCCGAAGCGTACTCGCTGGTCGGCATGGCGGCCGCCTTCGCGGCGGCGGCGCAGGCCCCGAAATCCAGCATCCTGATCGTCTTCGGATGACCAACGATTAGCGGGTCGCTTCGCTCCCCGGTACAGGCATGGGGCCGGCTTCGCCGGCAGTCCTCTATGGGGGCAGGGCCTCGCTTCGCTCGGTGCCTGCCGGGCCGCCTCGCTCGGCGAGCCGAGCCTCCGGCGGCGTCGTTCAATGCCGGCAGGGCCTCGCTTCGCTCGGTGCCTGCCGGGCCTTGCTCGGCGAGCCGAGCCTCCGGCGGCGTCGTTCAATGCCGGCAGGGCCTCGCTTCGCTCGGTGCCTGCCGGGCCCCGCTTGGGTGCGCCCTGGTGGGCTCTCGTCCCCAAACTCGACTCATTGCGAACTTCGGCACCTCAAGCTGGGGCACCTCAAGCTGGGCTAGGGCATCGGTCCCGCTCATGCTTGCCTGCGTGACCAGCGCCTTCGTCTAGCCCCGCCTCAAGCGGGACTCCGCATACACCGCGAAAACTCCGGCGCGCGGCATCCGCCTGGAGGAGCGCTGCGAACGGCACTTGCTCGAGACCACCCCGCTCTCGCGCGCGATCGACGGGCAGTCGCCTCCGTCGCCCTCTCGGCGAGCGTCGACGAGGCGATGCACCGGCTCGAGGGGGCGCCGACTCGCTGCTGCTCGTCTCGCGCGACGACCGGCTTGCCGGCCTGATCTACGCCGACGCGCTCCGCGAGGCCATCGCAGCCAGAGAGGAAGGCGTCGACCTTGATCCAAGACGACGTGCCGGTCGCGACCACCCTCCACTCGCTCATCGACCGTTCGCATTTCTCGTCGACCTTGATCCAAGACGACGTGCCGGTCGCGACCCCGGACGAGCCGCACGATGCAGGGCTGCGGCGCTCGCCCTGCGAGACCTCGACGCGATCCCCGCGGATGGTCAGGGGCGCGTGCTCGGTGTGGTCTCCCGCGGGGGCATCATGCAGGCCTACCGGAATGCGCTCGCCGAGCTGGAGCGCGGCAGCGGCCCGCCGCCGGGGTAGACGAGAAGGCACATCTCTGGCCGAGATCCCCGGCGAGGATCTTTGCCGGCCGATCCTTCGCGCGGCAGGAGAAGTGGCGCGGATTGAGGCCCTGACCTGGGCGTTCAAGTCATTCGTCGCCTGTGTGGGAAATCCAGCTAGAGGTCCACCTCGACAGCCACCGCGCGGTTCTCGCTGGCACATTGGGCGAAGAACCCTCCGAGCTGCTCGAGCAGGGTCCAGCAGCCCGGGTGCGTGTAGGGAACCCCCATCACCTGCAGGCAGACTTCCTCGACCTCGGGTGTCGACACCAGATCCCACAGCTCCGCCACCTCGCGAACCTCCTGCCGGTCGAGCCAGCCGCCCGACCGCGACCGGGTGGCATAGTGCCAGGCCTGCCACCAGTCGGGGCCATCGGTCGCCCGGGGGTTGTCGGGATTGTTGCCGTCGATCCGGGCAAGCACCAAGCCGAGGTCCCGGTGGATCTCCGTGGCGACGTCGAGCAGCACGTCGAATCCGGCGAAGTCGGGGAGCATGACGAACGGATCCAGCTCGAGCGCACGCCGGTGCCATATCAGATCGAACAGCGCACGGCGGCGGGCCTCCTCCTCATCGGACTCCCAGAAATCGTCGAGGCTCCTGTTCGCCCAGATCAGCCCGCCCTCGCGCAGCGCCGCTTCTAGGGAGGGGCGGTCGCTCTCCCGGAACAGCTTCGCGGGCTCGATGATCTGGTCGGGGATCAGCCCGATGAGCCCGAGCGTGTGCCGCTCGAGCGGCCGGCTCCCGGTAACCTCGAAGGACTCCTCCGGCTTGGGCTGCTTTCGCTTCGGCATCACGCAGACACCTCCTGGGCCCGGCACAGCGAGAACCCGCTGCGGCTAGCCGCTCGTCCCCGAGGCCCGAGGGGCCCACGGGCCCGGTGGGGGGATTGGAGCCGCTGCTACTCGAGATACTCCTCGATCTGCCGAGCGGCTTTCGCAAACGTCAATGGCGAGTATCCCTTCAACTGCAAAGTTGTGCCACCTTTGCTCGACTCCATCCGGAGGGTGACCGTCGCCGCCGAATTGCGCATGAACCACCCTCCTGCCCCGCGCAGGACGGCGGCCAGCGCTTCCGGCCCGGCGAAGATCGCGTTGAAGACCCGGAGCGGGCCGTCCTGCTTCCCGAACCCGGGTGCCCGAGCGAACTGCGCGTGGCGGCCGGCCTCCGAGGCGAGACCGGACATGAGCGCGTCGAGGGCGGTGCTCTCGTCTTCGGGGGCGACCTCCTTGGGCATCACCACAGTGATGCGCAGCTCCGGCATCGCCTACCTCCCGCCCGGGTCGGGGCGCCGCGGATCACATCGCGCGAACAACGAAGTCCTCCAGCTGCCGGAGGTTCCGGCACTCGAACATCCCGTCGGTGTGGCGGACGAACGCGTCGGCGATGGAGTCGGCGGAGTTCCAGTACGAGCGCGGCTCGGGGTTGAGCCACCACACGCGCCGCGCTTTCGCATGGACTTCCCGCAGGGCCTCGGCGCCGCTCGTTCGGAAGTTGTTCCGGCAGTCGCCGAGGATCAGCACTGCGGTTCGGGGTGAGACCTCGCGCCCGTGCCGCCCCCAGAACTGCTGGAGCGAGTTGCCGTACCAGCTCTGACCGTCGAACTCCACCACGCTGGCCTCGGTGTCGATGCGCTCGAGAGCCCGGTAGAAGTCACGCGAGACTTCGAGCTTCTCGGTGATCTCGTCGAGGGCGTCGATGAAGACGAACGACCGCACCCGCTGGAACTGCGTCGAGAGCGCGTAGACGAGCTCGAGGGTGAAGCGTGCGAATGAGCGCATCGATCCGGAGATGTCGCACACCACCCAGAGCTCCGGTTTGCCAATGGACGGGCGACGGAAGCGCGGTTCGAGCATCACCCCGCCGGTCGAGAGCGAACGGCGGAGCGTCTTTCGGACGTCGAGGCGGCCGCGGTGGGCCCGCCGGCGCCTCTGCGACAGCCGCAGCGCCAGGCGGCGCCCGAGCGGATAGATCGCGGCCCGCATCGCCTCGATGTCGCTGTCCTTGGCCCACAGGAAGTCGACCTCCTCCGGCCGCTCCCGCCGTTGCTGCTTCAGCTTTTCGTCCATCCCGATTCCCGCCCGCCTGCGACGGCGGATCTCCTCGGTCACCTGCTCCGAGAATCGCTTCATCCGCTCCTCGAAGTCCTCTTCGACGAGGCGGCGCTCGAGCATGGACATGCCCTTGCCGGCGACATCCTCCTCGATGAGCCGTGAGAGCAGATCCTCGAGATCGAGGTTTCGCCGCGCCCGGTACTCGTAGTAGTCGTCCGAGACGTCGGCGTTCGGCTCGATCCCCGCCTCCTCCTCGACCAGCTGCTCGGCGATCTCGCGCAGGGCGTTGGCGTCTCGCTCTCGGATCGCCCGACGGAGACGGCTGCGGAGATCCGCGATCTCTCCCTGGCCCTCGCCGTCGGCTCCTCCTCCCTCGGTTCCCTCGGCACCCTCCCGCCGGCGGGGGGGCCGAGGGGGAGGAAAGAAGACCTCGAAGACGCGCTCGAAGATCCCTCGAGACTCCGATTCCTTGACGAGCGTGGCGGAGAGCGCTGCCTTGACGGCGGGCCGGTGCTCCAACGGGATCTCGGCCAGGGCGCGCACTGCGTCGGCGGTCTCCGCGACCGAGACGGGGACGCCCGAGCGGCGAAGCTCGGCGGCAAGTGCGACGACGGTGTCGGTGAGCGCCATGGGACTCGATGTCCTTACGAGCTGGCGATGCCCTCCGACCGGGCCTTGGCGATATCGGAGGGGTGTTTGAGCAGGGTGCCGATCGTGCGGGAGACGGTGTCCTCGTTGACGTCGTCGATGCCCAGCTCCACGAGCGTCCGCGCCCAGTCCAGCGTCTCGGCGATCGATGGCGACTTCTTCAGATCGAGGCCGCGCAGCGACCGCACCACCCGGACGATGCGGTCCGCGAGCACCTCGTCGGCTTCCGGGATGCGCGACAGCACAATGGTTCGCTCCCGGTCGAGGGACGGGTAGTCGAGCCAGAGGTACAGGCATCGGCGCTTCAGAGCCTCGGAGAGCTCGCGCGTGGCGTTGGAGGTCAGGATCGTGAACGGGTGGGTCGCCGACCGAACCGTTCCGAGCTCGGGGATCGTGACCTGGTAGTCCGAGAGCACCTCGAGGAGCAGGGCCTCCGTCTCCATCTCGATGCGGTCGATCTCGTCGATCAGCAGCACCGACGGCTCCTCGGAGCGGATCGCCTGGAGCACCGGCCGTTCGAGGAGGAAAGGCTCGGAGAAGATGTCCTCCAGTTCCACTCTGCCTCCGCCCGCTCTTCCCCCGTCCACCGCAGACGCCGCTGGGTCCGGCGCGGTTTGGAGCCGCTCCGCCTGAAGCCAGAGCAGTTGCTTCCGGTAGTTCCACTCGTACAGCACCTTCGACTCGTCGAGGCCTTCGTAGCACTGGAGGCGGATCAGCTGACGCCGAGTGGCCTCGGCGAGGGCACGGGCAAGGTCAGTTTTTCCCGTCCCGGCGGGCCCTTCGATGAGGAGGGGCTTCTCCAGCCGGCTTGCGAGGAAGACGGAGGTGGCGGTGGCATCGTCGGCCAGGTAGCCGACCTTCCGGAGCGCGCGCGGCACCTCGTCGAGCGACTCGAACCAGTTCCCACCCATTCCTTCCTCCAAGGGTGCGCGCCGCCGGTGACGAGGGGGAGGGGCCGTGAGGGTCCAATGCTACTCGTCCTGCTGAAATCTACTCCGCGGCTGGCGGCGTGTATGGACCCGGGAGGGTCCGCATACAATCGACGGCGATGAAGATCCTGGTTGCAGGCGTGGGCAACGTGTTGTGGCGTGACGACGGCTTCGGCGTCGAGGTCGCTCACCGCCTGATGCAGATGCAGCTGCGGCCCGAGGTGAAGGTCGTGGAGACCGGCATCGGTGGGATCCATCTCGTCCAGGAGCTGCTCGAAGGCTACGACGCGCTGATCGTGCTCGATGCGGTGGACCAGGGCCGGCCGCCCGGCACGCTGATGGTGATCATCCCGGAGGTCGAGGACGTCCACGAGATGGCGGAGATGGAGAAGTACGACTACCTCGCGGATATGCACTACACCAAGCCCGAGAAGGCGCTGATGCTGGCCCGGGCGCTGCAGATCCTGCCAGGGCGTCTCGTGCTCGTGGGCGTCCAGCCCGTCGACGTCGAGCGCTTCGAGCGCGGGCTGACGCCGCCGGTCGAAGCCGCCGTCGAGCATGCGATCGGGGAGGTCCAGCGTCTTGTCGACGAGATGATGGCCGAGGCTGCGGAGGTGACTGGTGGCGACCGCTAATCCGACTCCCGAGAACGTGATCGCGATGCTCGAGGAGCGTCTCCGAAAGACCCTCAAGGTCCGCGTCTTCGATCGCGCGGTGCTTCGCTACAACCTCGGCCTCGCCCAATCCGAAAACCCGACCGGTTCGAGGGAGCTCAACCTGACCCGCGCCGCCGGTTCCCTCGAACAGGCGGCGTCGCTCTTCGAGCAGGCGAACCGGCCGATGGAACAGGCGCGGGCGCTGAACGGCCTCGGCAGCGTCCTGCGCGATCTGCGGCGGAGCGAGGAGGCCGTCGACGCCTTCCGAAAGGCCGGGGAGATGTTCCCACCTGGGATCAATCCGGGTGAGCACGGAGCGGCGATGAACAACCTCGGGCTCGCGCTGATCGACCTCGGCCGCATCGACGAGGCTTCGGACGCCTTGGACCAGGCCCTCAAGGACTTCACCGGGCCCGAATTCATTCGCCAGCGGGTCACGACCCTCCTCAACCTTGGACAGGCGCTCTCGTCCGGGCCCGACGTGTCGCACGTCGCGCGCGCGATCGAGCGCTTCGAAGAGGCGCTGGAGCTGGCGGACCCGCAAGAGGCCCCGTACGTCTGGGCACAGCTCTACTTCGCCATGGGGACTGCCTTCACCGCGATCGACGCGCCGGCGAAAGCGGCAAACGCGTTCGAGCAGGCGTTGCGCGTCTACACGCGCCATCGGTGGCCGTTCCAGTACGCATTGACCAAGAACAACCTCGGGCTGGCCTACGCGCAGATCGGCGGGGTGTCGGCGTTGCGCAAGGCGGTTGCCGCCTACGAGGACGGGCTGCGCCTGCTGGACCTGCGCCTGCACCGGGAGCAGTGGGAGCAGGTGTACCGCAACCTCGACCTCGCCGAGGCGGCGCTGCGCGACCTCGGGGAGGACCGCACCCGCATGGAGCACTTCGTGCTTCTGCTCGGGGAGGAGGAGGGCGAGGCGCTCACGAACCGCATGCGGGAGCGGATCGAGGAGTATGCGTCGACCCCCGAGCCGCGGCGGACCGAAACGCTCGCCGAGATCTCGGCCGTCACGCTCGCCCTGCCCGACGAGGAGGCCCGGAAGGTGACGGGGGCGTGGCTGCGGGTGCTGATGGAGCTGCCGAACGAGCTGTTCGTCGCCGGCCTGTCCGGCTGGATGCGTGCCTACGAGCGGCTCGATCCGGCGGGCCGGGAGCGTGCGTCGGAGATCATCGACTGGACCATGAGCAACGAGCTGCTTGCACCCCAGCGCATCCGCGTGCGCGATTCCCTCTACGAGATGGGCTGGCTTCGGCAGGGACAGGACGCCGGCGAGCCCACGGACGCGAGCGAGAGCGGGGGAGAGTACCCCAGCGAGGCGGCCGCAGCCGAGGCGGGGGAGTAGCGACTCCGACTCAGGTGGTCGGCTGGCGGGGGATCGTACCCTCCGAGATCAGCGTGAAGCTGCGAATGAGCTTGTTGCGCTCCGAAACCGTCATCAGGAACCTCCCAGCCTGTCCGGGGCCCAGCCGGTCCTGGTCGACGAAGCCCGTCTCGGCGCCGACCACAGACCCCTCCTCGTCGTAGAACGTCGCGACGACCTTGGGAAAGGTCACCTCGGTGCTGCCGGGGTTGCGGGCGCTGCCGGTAACCTCGTAGATGGGGCCGACTCTCCGCCCCTTCTGATCGGCGATCTCGAGCTTGGTGCTCCGCTCCCCCCCGCCCGCCACCGCTTCGAGCTTCGCTTCGACCACTTTGAAGGCGGTCTTGCCAACCGTGAAGGGAATCGAGAACGGCGCCTTCGCCGAGGGAGAGATCACATTGATCAGCACGAAACCGGACCCCTGGCCCACCGTCTTTCCGGATTCGTCCTTCAGCAGGGCCGTCACCTTGACGTCCTGAACGGGCTTCTTGGTGCGGTTGCGCACCTCCCCAACGACGACCGGGCCGATGCTGGTCGAGACCGCGCGGATGGAGAGGAGCGTGACGAGCTTCTTCGGGTCGGTCTTGCCCTTGGCGGGGTCGTTGGAGGTGCCGCTGCAGGCGGCGCCGACGAGCAGAAAGAGCACGAGAACAGCCAGGCGTGGGCGGTGCATGGGATAAGCATCTATATCGGAAAGGTGCCTGCAGTCTCAAGGCCGAACCCACGCAAACAACCCGGACGCGACGAGGTGTCTGGGAAGCAGGGCAAAGAGCGTCCGGGAGCGGTGCCGGCCCCGGCCTGGGGCCGGAGCCGCGCCCGCCTCGGCTACTTGTTCGGGTTCTTGTCGCGCATCCCCTGGATCGCCGTACCGATCTCGTCGGCTTCCAGAACGTCGGCCATCACGCCGATCTGGTCTTCCCAGACGTCGTCCGGGATTTCCTCCCGGACCTCCGGCTCGAGGATGTGGTACACCGCGAGGCCCAACTGGGCCTCGGTCAATGGGCCTGCGTAGGTCGGATCGCCGATGATCACGGTCTCTGCGGAGATCTCAGCGCTCTCAGGGTCGGGGGATCCGATGATCACGAGAACCTTGTCGGCCCCATGCTCCGACGCGAGGCGCTTGATCTGCTCCTGGTGTTGCAGGTCCATAGCCCCCGAGGCCGTTCAGACGAAGCACTCGGTGGCGGTGAAGGCGACGTCTGCCCCCGCGGCCTTGACGCACGCCTCAATGGCCGTGCCGGACACGCCGTCGCGCTCACCTAGCACGACGACCTTCTTGCCGTCGAAGATGCTCATGTTCACCCCCTCTCGCATGTCTGCGTCGTGGCGAGCCTCGCCAGGCGAGGCCGTCTCAGTCTTTTGTTCCGTAGCATCTGCTTCGCGCGAGGCAGGACCGCGGCCCCCGTCACCGCGATCGTCAGCCGTCCGCGCGATCCAGGAGCACGCTCATCCCATCGGAGTGCTGGCACATGCGCCCGAGGAACAGGCTGCCCTTGGCGATCATGTGCACCCGACCGGACGTTCCGGCGGCGAGGCGACGGAGCGCGTGCGGAAGGTAACACAGAGCCGAGGCGAGGTGGCCCTGGGTCGGCGCGAACCCCGGCATCCCTCGCTCCTTCATGAACGTCGGGATGTCGCTCCTCTCGATGTCGCCGCGCCGCGCGGCCAGCGCGGCAATGGTCTTGTAATTGCGCTCGGGGACGTTCCCGGACCCCTGTGGCTCGGTTACGTCGGGATCGTGGAGCTCGGTGGCGTACTCGTCGACATCGGTCATCGACAGGCCCAGCCGGACGAGCGGCTCGACGGCGAGGGCCTCCATGATCTGCGGGTTCGACCCGCCGGCGGCGACCGTGTGCCGGCCGACCGCGTCGAGCCGGACGTTCACGGGTCCGTCGCCCCCCGCCTCGACGAGGGTGGCGGCTCCGCCGATCACGTCCTCGAGCACGGGCAGCTCGTTCTTCAGGTGTCCCTGGAACTTCATGCCGACCTTCGGCAGCGATCCCCCGGCCACGACGGCCACGCGTCGGAAGACGCCCGCGCTGACCAGGCTCGCCGCCACGACCAGGGCGGGGATGGGCGCGGCGCAGAAGTTCTTCAGGTCTGCCCCCGACGCCTGCATCAAGCCTGCGGCCGCCGCCACCGCCTTGGCCATGTTCCCGCCGCCGCGCTGGTACCGGTCGCCGACGGCCTCCTCGGAGCAGCTGATGACGTAGTCGATGCTCTCGGGCTCGATGTCGTGGTCCTCGAGAAGGCGGAGCAGGGCAAGCACCGCGGTGGCCTTGCAGGCCAGGTTCTCGAGCAGCACCATCGCCGTGAGCGCCTCGTCGCTCTCGTGGGCTCGGTGCATCGCTCCGGCGAGGCGCCCGTCGAGGCTGAGGTGGAGTGCGCCCGGCTCGCCGGCTGCGTCCTCGGCATCCGCTGCGGCCCGCTCCAGACGCTCGAGATCGAAGCGCTTGGCGAGCGGGTGCAACCCCAGGGCACCGGCCGCGTCCTCGCAGACCCGACGGTCCAGCTTCACGAGCCCGAACTCGTCGACCGCGGCCAGCAGCCCGAGGAGCTCGAGCTCCGGCATGATCTCCCCGTCGGGCCCGAACCGGCTCGCGTCGGGGATGCGGGCGCGTGCCCAGGGTCGCTCGGGGAGGTCGCGCGGATGGAGCCCGCCGACGTATGCCTGATGGGGGGGATAGGCGAGAGCCTCGTCGAAGCTGCGGAGGCTCGCGGTGATCCGCTCTTCCAGCTCCGGCTTGCGCGCCAGCTCACGACTCGGCTTCGAGCCGTACCGGACGAGGCCGGGGACGTGGGCAAGCACCTGCGAGGCGGCGAGGATGCGCGGGCGGGTCGTGGTCATTTGGTCTGTTTCGTGGGGGACATGGGGTCGAACACGGTAGGCGACGATACCCGCGTCGAGACCGCGACGAGTGCCGTCTCGACCAGCCGCCGTCGCCAGGCCTTCTCGCGCGCGTGGTTCAGGGATGGGTCGCCGGCTGGGTAGGGGATCCCGCGCGTGGGCACCACCCGTGGCGCGCCGACCCGCCGGGCGATCGGCACGAGGTTGCAGCACAGCGCGGTGGGGATGCCCGCCCGTTCGAGCTCCTTCGCAAGCGTTGACCCGCAACGCGTACCCGTCCCTCAGGTGGAGGTGAGGATGGCGGCCTGGACGCCGGCGCGGTGCAGATCGGCGGCCCACTCGGCCCCGAACCGCGACGCGTCGGCGACCGAGGTGCCGTTGCCGGCGGTGACCAGGTACTCCGTGTGCAGGCGGCCGATCCTGCCCTCGCGCTCGAGCTCGCGGGCCACGTCGAGCGGAAGGATGCGATTGGGGTCCTCGTTGGCGGCGACGGTCGAGAAGCCGCCGTGGACGGACTGGAACTTGCCGGGCTCCAGCGCATCCACGCCCTCCAGCGAATATCGCAGCCACTTCTTCGCCCGGGCCGACTCCAGACGGTCGGGGTTTCCTTCCGGCACCAGTGCCCCCTCGGTGAGCAGGGCGATGGTCGCGGTGGCGGGGTCGTCGATCGGCGTGGCCGGCTTGACCTTACCGAAGTCGGGCAGCGGGATCTCCGTCTCGGCCTCCTCGCCGCGCAGGCGCGCCACGGCGAGCGCAACCGCGCGCGCCGCGGAGGTGGTCTCCGCCGGGCGGTTGCGGCGGGGGCCGCGGGCGGGGTCGACGGCCGACTCGAGCCTCTCTCCGGCGGCGAGCCTTCTGATTGCCCCGGCCATCGCCTCGAGCGCGGCCCCCATCGTGCGGGCGGTCTCGCCGACGGCAAGGACGGGGGCCGGTGCAGCATCGTCGGCACCGGGGTTCTGGGGGTGCATCGCCGCGAAGGCCGGAATGCCGGCGTTCGCGGCGGCGGCAGCGACGTGGCCACAGGCGATGCCGTAGCGCCCACTCGAGAACGCGGGCCCGCAGGCCACGAGCTCTGCTCCCGCCTCCTGGGCGAACGAGAGGATCTTCTTCGCCGCGGAGGGGGTCGACGCGGCGTAGTCGTCGCCGCAGAAGATTGTCGCGACGATCTCGTGCCCGGGGGCGATCAGGGAGGCGAGCTTGCGGCCGGGCCCGATCGCGCCGTCTCGGACCTCGGGGCCGCGCCCCGCCTCCTCCTCGCCCCCGAGGCCGGCGAAGAACTGGTTGATGTAGTGCACGACCTTCATGGCGTTCCTCCGATACCAGCGGTGAGCCGTCCCCATCCCAGGGGGTTGAGCGATCCGTACAACGCAGCGGTCGGGATCGCGACTGCCGCCGTCGCCTCCGCGTCGACGATGTCGATGCGGTCGCCGCCCAGCGCACGGTCGACCTCGCCGAGCTCCAGCCGCTCGTCGTAGTTGCCGGTGGAAATCAGGCTCTTGGCACGTTCGGGGGGCACGACGAGCGGCGGCCCGGTGCCATGGGGCCCGCTCATCTCGTTCAGGATGCCGATCCCCACCACGCCGAGATCCTCGAAGGCATCCATCTTGAGGGTGACGTCGGCGTCGGCGTTGCCGCCCCCTTCCTTGGTGATGATGGCGGCATCGAACCCGAGCGCGCGGCAGAGTCGTGCGGCGTGGGCGGAGACGAGCTCCTTCTGGGTCTGGTCGACAGGCTCGGGGGAGATCACGAGGCCCGCAAAGGTCAGGTCGGTGCCGTCTCGGGCCCGGAGCGCCGCGACCACGGGATGGTTCTGGAACACATACGTCGGGTTCTTCAGCCCCGGGTGCCCGTACTGGCCGCTCACCACGGCGCCGTCGTCGAGCTCGTTGGGGTCGATCACCGTCGGCAGCGATCCGGAGAAGCTCCTCCCGTAGACGAACACGTCCTTGAAGGAGCCCTGGGTCTGAAGGTTCGTCACCGCGCCGATCCGAGGAAGGCCATCGCGGGAGGGATCCGACGGCAATACCTCCACCTCATCGGGCTCCGCCTCGAGGGCAGCTGCGGCGACGGCCGCTGCCAGGCGGAGGGCGCCCAGCCGCAGCGCGGCATCGACGTCCTCCCACCGTGCGTCTTGCGCGGGCTCGAACTCGACGACCAGATTGTGGAGGTCGCCCAGCGGCGACATGGCGGCGGCATCGCCCCGCATCTCCACGAGCCCCTCCTGGGCCCTCGGGAGGTATCCGGCCACCACGACCGCCATTCCGCGGAGCACGTGCGTGTCGCCGCGGCCCTGGGGCCGGGCTGCCGACACGAATCCGGGGAAGATGCCTCCCCCTCCGGGCCCCTTCGTGCGCGGCTCCACCGAGTCGAGCACCTTCACGATGCGGACGCGATCGCCCGGAGCCGCCACCTGCAGCGTGACGCGCGCGATCGCCGGGTCGTCGAACAGCATCGCGGCAGCGTCGGGGACGACGGTGAGGTTCCCGTGGTCGAACGAGGTGGCGTTGCCGATTTCGAGTGATTCGACGCGGTGAACGAGCCGGCGCAGCGCGAGGTTTTGCCGCTCACCGCCCCGACCGGACCCGCTTGTTGCAGCCTTGCGTCCCATCAGTGGCAATGTACCCACTCCGGCTTGCTCTTGCAGCCTTGCGTCCCACCAGTGGCAATGTACCCACTCCGGCTTGCTCTTGCAGCCGGCGAAGTCGCCACCGACTGGGTGCTTCGCCCGGGCCGGTCTGCCCATCCGATGCGAGCCGGAGTCGGGGGCCTCATCGAGACCGCGGACCATTTCTACGTCGCCCGCGGGGTATACAGGCGGGTCGATAAATGCCATTATTTCTACTTGTTCAGTGGAGAAACTTGAATTAATGGAGGCAGGGAATGCGTCGGAACGCCGCTGCACTGCTCATGCTTGCGCTCCTCGTCACTGCGGCCTGCGGCCGGAGCGAGGAGAAGCAGCCGGCCGGAGGAGCCCCGGGAAGCCCGGCGGCGCTGCCGGAGCTGCGCCTCGGTTACTTTCCGAACCTCACCCATGCCGGAGCCCTCGTCGGCGTGGCCCGGGGGATCTTCGCCAAGCATCTGGAGGGAAAGGCCACCCTGAAGACCTCCACCTTCAATGCAGGCCCCTCGGCGGTCGAAGCCCTGTTCTCGAACGCCGTCGACGCGACTTACATCGGTCCGAACCCCGCGATCAACGCGTTCCAGAAGTCGAACGGGACTGCGATCCGGATCATCGCGGGGGCGACCTCGGGCGGGGCGGCGCTTGTGGTGAAGCCGGGCATCACCAAGCCCGCCGACCTGAAAGGAAAGAAGATCGCCAGCCCGCAGCTCGGCAACACGCAGGACGTGGCGCTGCGCGCATGGCTGAAGAAGCAGGATCTGAGCACCAACGTCCAGGGAGGCGGTGACGTCTCCGTGGTTCCGCAGGAGAACGCGCAGACGCTCGAGACGTTTCGAGCCGGCCAGATCGACGGGGCGTGGGTACCGGAGCCGTGGGCGACGAGGCTCGTCGTCGACGGCGGCGGGACCGTTCTCGTCGACGAGGCCTCGCTCTGGCCCGGCGGCAGGTTCCTCACCACCGAGATGGTGGTACGCACGCAGTTCCTCAAGGCTCACCGGGACGTGGTCGAACGGCTCCTCGCCGCGCACATCGAGGCAACCGATTTCCTGAACCAGCACTCCGACGAGGCTAAGACGGTCGTCAACGCAGAGATCGCCAAGATCACGGGCAAGCCGCTGGCCAACGCGGTGATCCAGAGGGCCTGGGCCAGCCTCACGTTCACCTACGAGCCGCTCGCCGCGACCCTCGAGAAGCAGGCGGCCGACGCCGCCTCGGCCGGTCTGCTGGAGAAGGTCAGCCTCAAGGGTCTCTTCGACATCGGCCCTCTGAACCGGGTGCTGCGAGCTGCAGACCGGAAGGAGGTGACCGTGTGAATGCCACCCAGGCTGCAAGGGAGCGGGCCCGGGAGAAGGCGATCGCGGCATCGTCGGGGGAGGCCATCCGGGTGGAGCAGGTGTCGAAGGTGTACGGACCAGCGGGAGCCCAGACCTTTGCCCTCGACCGGATCTCGCTCGAGGTCGGCGCCGGCGAGTTCGTGTGCCTCGTCGGGGCATCCGGGTGCGGCAAGACCACACTCCTCAACCTGGTCGCCGGGCTCGGAAGGCCGCAGGCGGGGCGGATCGAGGTGGCCGGGCGGGCGGCCATGCTCTTTCAGGACGCCGCGCTGTTCCCCTGGCTCACCGCGCGCGCGAACGTCGAGCTCGCCCTTCGCCTGGCAGGCGTCCCAAGAGGGGAATGGGCGGCAAGGACGGACGACTTGCTGAAGCTGGTCCATCTTCGCGGAGTCGGCGACCATCGTCCCCACGAGCTCTCGGGGGGGATGCGCCAGCGCGTCTCGCTGGCTCGTGGGCTCGCCCAAGACGCCCAGGTGCTGCTGATGGACGAGCCGTTCGCCGCGCTCGACGCCATCACGCGGTCGCTTCTCCACGACGAGCTCGAACGGATCTGGCGGGAGCGCGGTCTCTCGGTGCTCTTCGTGACGCACGACGTGCGAGAGGCGGTACGGCTCGGTGACCGCGTGCTCGTTCTCTCGAGCCGCCCGGGGCGGGTCGTGGAGGAGTTCCTTGTGGACGCTCCCCGCCCCCGGCGCCTGGAGTCGCCGGACGTCGCCAAGGTCTCAGGGTTGGTACTCGATCGTCTGCGAGAGGAGGTGCGCCGTCATGCCGGTTCGCCCGTCACCGAATGACGTGGCCGTGATCAGCCACGACGACGAGCTGGCGGGGATCGACGCCCTCGAGACGCCGGTCGCGCCGCGCCGCGCGCTGGTGGCGGAGCTGTGGTCGTCGACGTGGACCAAGCTCGCCGCCTTCGCCCTGCTCCTCCTGGCGTGGCAGGCGGTGGTGTGGAGCCATGTCCGGCCTGACTTCGTGCTGCCCGGCCCCCTCCCCGTATTCGAGCGTGTGTTCGAGGACCTCAAGAGCGGCGAGCTGCTGAAGGCGACGGCGACCACGATGCGACGGGCGGCGCTCGGCTACGGCATCGCCGTCGTCGCCGGCCTTCTGCTGGGTGCAGTCGTCGCGCGGAGGAAGCTGCTGCGATCTGCCGTGGGCTCGTTGATCACCGGCCTGCAGACCATGCCGACGATCGCCTGGTTCCCGCTGGCCATCCTGGTGTTCGGGTTGAACGAGACCGCGATCACCTTCGTGGTCGTCCTCGGCGCGGCTCCCGCGATAGCCAACGGGCTGATCTCCGGCATCGACCACATCCCGACCCCGCTGCTGCGCGCCGGGCAGGTTCTCGGGGCGCGCGGCCTCCGCTCCTTCCGCCACGTCATCCTCCCCGGGGCGTTCCCGGGGTTCGTCGCGGGGCTGAAGCAGGGGTGGGCGTTTGCCTGGCGAAGCCTGATGGCCGGCGAGCTGCTCGTGATCATCGCAACCCGCCCGGCGCTCGGTGTCCGGCTCCAGTTCCTCCGCGAGATCTCGGACGCTCCGGGGCTGATCGCCACGATGGTGGCGATCCTCGTCATCGGGATCGCGGTCGACTCGCTCGGGTTTGCGAGGCTCGAGCGCTGGGTGCTTCGCCGGTGGGGGCTCGCCGAGCGGAAGCACTGAGGCTCCCAGACGCGAGCGGGGGCGCGGAGGTTCCTCGGCGCGTGCCTTGAATGCGGATCCTGACGGAGAATGGTGGCGTGCGGATCTCCCTGAAGACCGATTACGCGGTGCGAGCGATGGCGCAGCTCACCGCCGAGGCCGGCAACGAGCCGGTGAAGGCCGAGCACATCGCCCGCGAGCAGGACATCCCCCTCAAGTTCCTGCTGGGAATCCTGAACGAGCTGCGGCGCTCCCACCTCGTCCGCAGCCAGCGCGGCGCGGAGGGGGGGTACTCGCTCCGCCGTCCGCCCGAGGAGATCACGCTTGCCGACGTGATCCGGGCCGTCGACGGGCCCCTTGCCAACGTCCACGACTCGAGCCTCGCCGACCTCGTCTACTCCGGCCCCGCCGCCGCGCTCAAGGACGTCTGGATGGCAGTGCGGAGCAGCCTGCGGTCGGTTCTCGAGACGGTCACCCTCGCCGATCTCGCCGCCGGAACCCTTCCCGAGAGCGTACAGTCGCTGGCTGCGGAGTACCGGGCATGGGCTCGCAAGCAGGGGATGGAGACAGCTCCGCCGTTCCGGCCCCTGCGGCTGCCGGGCGAGACCGTCACCGGCGCCCTGTAGGGACGTCGGGGCCTCACGGCCCCAACTACGGCCGGACCTCGTCGCGGCAAAAGAACCTAGACTTCTCCGCGATGGACTCCCGCACCCGCGTCGAGGCCGCGCTCGCGCGAGAGGTCGCCGATCGTCCGCCCTACGGCTGGTGGGGGCACACCTTCGTCGAGGAGTGGTCGCCCACCGATCTGGCCGCGGTCACCATCGAGCGTGCCCGCCGGTTCTCGTGGGACTTCGTCAAGCTCCAGCCCCGGGCGACGTGCTTCGCCGAGGCGTTCGGTTCGGTCTACCAGCCAAGCAGCCACCCGTTGGAACCCCCGGTGCTCGAGCGCTCGGCGGTGGGGATGCTCGAGGACTGGTCGTGGCTCCCCAAGGACGCCGCCGACGCTGCGCCGCTCGCCGACCAGGTCGAGGCGATCCGCCTCGTCGCCGCCGACCTGGGACCGTCGATCCCGGTGGTGCAGACCGTGTTCTCGCCGATCACCGTGGCCGGCTACCTGATGGGCCAGGTCAAGGGGAGGGTCGTCCGAGAGCTGCGCAAGTACCCCCACCTGCTCGGCGACGCGCTCGACCGCATCGCCGCCGCGCTCATCGTCTTCTCGGAGCGGTCGATCGCCGCCGGCGCCGCCGGCATCTTCTACGCCGTGTCCGGCTACGCAAGCGCCGGGATGGTGCGCCGCGAGGAGTACGAGTCGCTCCTGCTCCCGCTCGATCAACGCGTGCTCGAGGCCTTGCCGGCCCAGGCATGGTGCAACGTGCTGCACCTGTGCGGCTCGCGGGCGCACCTCGACTTCGCCGCCTCGGTGCCCGTGCAGGCGGTGAGCTGGTCGATCGCCGACGACGGGAACCCGGGACTCGCCGCCGGGGCGGAGCAGACCGGCAAGGCGGTAATGGGAGGGCTCGCCCACAAGGGCACGCTGCTCTCGGGATCGCCCGACGACGTCGCCGCGGAGGTCGGGGCGGCGATCGCGGAGACGGGTGGGCGGAGCCTCCTCGTTGCCCCCGGCTGCTCGGTCCCACCGCTCGCGCCGGAGGCGAACCTGCAGGCGATCGTCGACGCGATGTCGAGCGCCGGCTGAAGCGCCGGCTGAGAGGAGGCTGTGATGGACCGGACCGTGCTGGGACTCGCGGAGATCGTGCTGTGGACCCATGACATGGAAAGAGCCCTGCATTTCTACCGCGACCTGTTCGGCCTCGAGCCGATGGAGGCCCCGGAGGGCGTCATGCCTCGATTCCTTCGCGCCGCCCAAGGGCCGGGCGGGGTCCCCCAGATGATCGTCCTCGTTCCCCATCCCGAAGCTGGTTCTGCGTTTCCGCGGGAGAAGCCCACGCGCGTGCTGCATCACCTGGCCTTCAACGTCGGAGCGGCGCGCTACGAGGAGCTGCGGGAGCGGCTGGCGTCTGAAGGGCTCGAGGTGCGGGGAGGCATCCATCCGGTGCTCCGCGGGGTCCGGACGTTCTACGTGGACGATCCCGAGGGGAACGAGGTCGAGGTCATCGCGCCGGAAGGCTGAGCACGCCCGCCGGGAGGGCGGCTACGCGAGTGCCCGAAGAAAGCGCAACGCCTGGTCGAGCGTCGCAACCCCGCGGATGTCGAGGCTCTGGTCGGAGACCGAGCCGGCCTCCTCGGTCGGGACGAGGAAGATCTTCGCCCCGGCCTCACGTGCTCCAACCGCCTTTTCGTCGATGCCGCCGATCGGCCCCACGCGCCCATCGGCGTCGATCGTGCCGGTGGCGGCGATGGTCCTGCCTCTGGCGAGGTCGCCAGGGTCGAGCATGTCGGTGATGGCGAGTGCGTAGGCGAGCCCTGCCGACGGGCCGCCGATCTCCCGCTCGCGGAACGAAACCTCGAAGGGCAGGTTGACCTTGAAGTCCCGGGTCTGCAGCCGGAGCCCGAGGCCCACGATCTCCTCGCCGGCGCTCTGCAGCGTCCTGCTGGTCACCTCCACGTCTCGGCGCGCCCCGGCCCGTTCGATCCCCACGACGAAGCGCGTCCCAATCGGGCGGGTCGACACCATCTCGCGAACGTCGCTGACCCCCACGACGGATCTGCCGTCGATCGCCACGATCACATCGCCGCGCCGAAGTACACGCGCCGCCGATGAACCCTCGAGGACGCTCAGCACCTTTGCCCCGGTTCCTCCGAAGCTGACGTCGAGCCCCGCTGCCTGGGCCGCGGCCGCAGCCGCGGTCATCTGGCTCTCCCGGAAGATCACCTTCTGGCGCTCGAAGAAGGCGTGCTCGTCCTCGCCCGGGGGCAGCACCGCGCCGACGGGGATCACCTGCTCGTTGGGGTCGAAGATCGCATAGATGACCGCGAGGGCGTTCGGCCGGTCGATCGAGAGGTCCACCGAGGTAAGCAGGTACTTGCCGTGGGGCTTGTCCACCGGGACACCATTGATCCTCACGTCGTTGGAGATGTCGACTGCAGGCCCCGGAGCGACGACCGCAAGCGGCGGGCGGTAGAAGTACAGGCCCAGCGAAAGCAGGGCCACGACCAGCAGCACCCAGACGATCGCGGTTCCTCGCTGGCGTCCAGAGGCCGCGTCACCCCGTGCTCGCTCGATCTCGAGGGCGCGTGCGATGTCGGAGACCGACACGATTCCGACGAGGCTGCCGTTCTCGAGCACCAGGGCGCGGCCGGGACCGGTTCCCCGCAGGGTTTCGACCACCTGAAGCATCGGGACGTCCGGGGAGACCACCGGGACGTCGCGGCCGCTCAGCATCACCTGCCCGACGAGCGTCCGGTCCCGTGCCTCGGGCGGGACGGTGCCGGCGAGGCGCAGCGTCATGAGGCCGACCGGACGGTCGCCGTCCACGACCGGGTACGTGGAGTGGCCGCGTCCCCCGATGACGGCGCCGAAGAAATCGCCGATCGAGAGGTTCGGGGAGACCGTGAGGGGGTCGGGGGTCATCAGGTCGCGCACGCGAACCCCACCGAAGGCTTGTCGAACATAGATGAAGGCCGCCTCGGCGCGAGCCGCCTCGAGCAGGAACCATCCCAGGAACACGAACCACACCCCGCCGGTGGTCGCCCTTGTGAAGAACGAGAGCACGCCCAGGCTGATCAGCACGATCGCGAACGCCTGCCCGCCACGCGCGGCCGTGGTGGTCGCCGACGAGAAGCTGCCCCGCCGGTACCACAGCCACGCTCGAAGGATTCGACCCCCATCGAGCGGGAGCGCCGGAACGAGATTGAACGCCACGACGATGAGGTTGATCCGGCCGAGGTAGCCGGCGACGGCGACCGCCGCTTCAGGGGCGCCCAGCCGGTCGAGGCCGAAGGCGAGCGCCATGAACGTCGCGCCGAGGAATACCGAGACGGCGGGACCGGCGACGGCGATCCGCAGCTCGGCCCCCGCCGAGGGAAACATCCCCATGAAGCGAGCGACGCCTCCGAAGAGCCAGAGGGTGATGCCGTCGATGCGCATCCCCTCCTTCAGCGCCTGGAAGGCGTGGCCGAGCTCGTGCAGGAGGATCGAGGCGAAGAACAGCAGGGCGGATACGATCCCCATCCCGAGGTAGGTGGTGGAGTCGAGCCCGGGCGCGCTGTTCGGGAAGACCGCGGTGGCGAGCGACCAGGCCAGCAGGGCGAAGACGAACAACCACGACCAGTGGGCACCCACACGGATGCCCCGGACTTTGAGGAAGGTGAAGCTGGATTCGGTCACAAGACGATCGTAGCGCCCGCGTGCGACTAGCTTTCCCCGACCGACGGCTCGGAACCGCAGCGCTGGTTCTGGCCGCCGCGGTCGTGCTCACTGCCTGCCTCCGGGGCGCGGACTCGCCACCGGCCGGGGGCGGAGGCACCGACTTGCCATCGTCAGCGGCCCCCCCGGGCCCGAGCCCGCTACCCCCGGCCTCGCCGGCGGTGCGTCTTGCCGTCAAAGGTGACTGGGGATGGGCGGGGCCCGCACAGCGAGCCGTGACCCGGCGCATGTGCGAGATCCGGGGGGCCCAGCCGTTTGCTACCGTCGCGACGACGGGGGACAACTTCTACCGGCCCGACGGCAGGGCGACCCCGAGCAACTTCGAGCAGCCCGAGGCGTGCCTGCTGGGGTGGGCGGGCCATCGCTGGCGGGCGGCGTGGGGCAACCACGATCTCGCCGGGCGGTCGACGGCAGACCTCCTCGGGGCAGCGCAGCGCTGGTACTCGTGGTCGGAGGGGGGCGCCGAGTTCTTCGTCCTCGACTCCTCCCGCCCCGGGGACCCGCAGCAGGTGCGCTGGCTGGAGCAGGCCCTTGCAGCGTCGACGGCCGAGGTCCGAATCGCCGTGGTCCATGCCCCTCCCTACACCGTGGGCAGCGGCCACACAAGCGACGAGGACGTGCAAGTGCGCCTCGTTCCGATCTTCCGTCGCTTCGGCGTCGACCTCATCCTCTCGGGCCACAACCACCTCTACGAGCACTCGCTCTTCGAGGGGATCCACTACGTGGTCACCGGTGGGGGCGGCGCCCCCCTGTACCGCTGCGACCGCCGCGAGGTCTGGCTCCTTCGCTGCGCCGCCGTCCACCATTTCCTGCTCCTCGAGGTCACCGGCCGGACGGTGACGGTGACGGCGATCGCCGCCGATGGCAGCGAGCTCGACCGTTTCAGCTTCGAGGCCCGCTGATGCGCTTCGTCCCGGGGCGAGCCGGGCGGTCATAGTTGGGAGCCATGGCGGACTTCATCGAGCTCGAGATCGGCGGGAAGCCGGTGCGCATCACGAACCCGGAGAAGGTGTTCTTTCCGAAGCTCGACCTCACCAAGCTCGATCTGGTCGAGTATTACCTGGCGGTGAGCGACGGAGCGCTCGTCGGCTTCCGGGAGCGCCCGACGATGCTCGAGCGGCATCCCAACGGCGTCGACGGCGACTCCTTCTGCCAGAAGCGGGGTTCCCTCTGAGCGCCCCCCTGGATCCAGACCGCGACGGTCCCTTTCCCAGCGGGCGCACCGCCACGTTCCTCGCGCCGGCGGACGCGGCGCACATCGCGGGCCGTCAACCTGGGCTGCATGGAGCTCCATCCCTGGCCGGTCCGCCGCACCGACGTCGACCGTCCCGATGAGCTGCGGATCGACGTCGACCCGACGCCCGGGTCCCCTTCGCCGACGTGCGGAGGCTCACGCTGCTCGTCCGGGAGGTGCTCGCCGACCACGGGTTGGACGGGCTCCCGAAAGAAATCCGGCAAGCGAGGCATGCACGTCAACGTCCGGATCGAGCCGCGCTGGCCGTTCACCGAGGTCCGCCGTGCGGCACTGGCGTTCGCGCGTGAGGTCGAGCGCCGGTCGAGGGGGATGGCGACGACCGCCTGGTGGAAGGAGCAGCGCCACGGCGTATTCATCGACTACAACCAGAACGCGCGAGACCGGACGGTCGCCTCGGTGTACTCGGTGCGGCCGGTGCCGACGGCCGGGTGTCGTGTCCCCTCGACGGGAGCGAGGTCGCCGAGGTCGAACCCGAGGAATTGACGATCGTCTCCGTGCCCGGTCGGTACCGACCCGGGGGGGATCCCGGGGGCGCGATCGACGACAGGGCGGGCACCCTCGACTCGCTGCTCGAGCTTGCCCGCCGGGACGAGGAGGGGGGGCTGGGGGATGCGCCGTGGCCCCCCCACTTCCCGAAACAGCCGGGCGAGGAGCGGCGGGTTATGCCCTCGAAGGCGAAGAGGGCCAAGGCGAGCCGGTCCACAGGCTAGATCCGCCGCCCGTCGTTTGAACGGCGGCGGGGGAGCGAGAACCGCGAGAGGTCACGTGCGGCAACCGCGTCGGGGAAGATCGTCGAGGCCTCCGCCTCGAACTCCGACTCGTCGGGATGGCGTTGGGAGTAGTGGCTGAGGACGAGACGACGAGCTCGCCCCTCCGCAGCGATTCGCGCCGCGTGCGCGGCGGTGAGGTGACGGTACTCGGTCGCAAGGCCCTCCTCGGCCGACAGGTAGGTCGACTCGCAGACCAGCAGGTCCGCCTGCTCGGCGAGGACGAAGGCGCCGTCGCAGAGCCTGGTGTCCATGACGAACGCAAAGCGCTGGCCCGGCCGGATCTCGCTCACCTCCTCGATCGCCACCGTCCGGCCTCTCGCGCCGATCGTCCCTTCCCGTACGAGGCGGCCGACCTCGGGGCCCCGAATGCCCAGGGGCTCCAGGCGATCGGGCAGCATGCGGCGCCGGGCGGGCTCCTCGAGCCGGTATCCGAGCGTCTCCCCCCGGTGATCCAGCGGCGTGGCGATCAGCCGGAAGGCAGGAGCGTCGACCGCGGCCCCTCGTGGATCGAGCGGGTGCACCACGAGCTCGGGGGCGTCGTGGAACGCGGCGGCGTTCCTGAGGCGGTCGAAGTAGGGGAGGCCGCCGGCCGGGAAGTAGACGTCGACCGGGTGCGCCACGCGGTCGAGGGAGAGGCGCTGGATGATGCCGGGAAGCCCGAGGCAGTGGTCACCGTGGAAGTGCGTGATGCAGATCATCGTGATCGCGGAGACGGGGATGCCGGCCAGGGTCAGCTGGCGCTGGGCCCCTTCGCCGGGGTCGAGGAGGATGCCGTGCTCGTCCCAGCGCAGGAAGCATGCGTTCGGGTTGCGCTCCCGCGTGGGCACCTGGCTTGCCGTCCCGAGCACGACGAGCTCTCGCATCCCGTTCCTCCGCTCGCGCTCCACCGGTCCCGAACACCCTGGCTCGGCCTCCCGTCCAGACGCCTCTACCGTCCGGTTGAACAGGACTTGACGGACGAGAGGAGAGACCGCGGTGGACATGTTCGAGGATTCCACGCCGCGTCGCACGGAGCCGACCAGGAGCCGAGGCCGCAGGCGAGCCGCTGGGGGTCCCGGAGGCGCTTGACCGCGGTCGTCGTGGGCGCGACAAGTACCCCACGGTGCCGGACGGGATGGCGCGGGGGATCGGGAGGCGAGCAGGCGTTGCAGCAGCGGCCGTCGCCGGGACGGTGCTCGTCGGTGCGCTTCTCGGCAAGACCTCGATGAGGGGACTGAGGGCCGTACCATCGCCCTCGTCGACCCTGCCCACCTTCGTCGCCCAGCCCCAGCCGAGCCCCGTGTGGCCCATCGACGAGAGCGCCGGGATTTCCCTCTTCGTCGCCACCCGTTCGGAGCTGAGTCACATCGACCTGGACACGCAGGCGAGGTCGGTTGCGATGATCTCCATCTCTCCGGTAGGGGGGATCGCTCGGGTGGGAACCCTCCTCGTCCTTCTGGAAAGCCTCGGCGATCACACGGAGGCATCGGTGCAGCCCTTCGACCTTCGAGCTCCCCGGGTGGGCCTGGGGCAGGCCGATGCGCTGGTTCCCTCGACAAGGGAGGGCCGGGTTTGGCTGATCTCGCAGGGCAGTCGAACGGAGGGGCGGGAGGTCGAGCTGGGGAGCAGCCGAGTGGTTCGCCGCGCGGCGCTGCCTGCGCTCTTCTCCCCCGTCGCCGACACCGCCGCCGGGCTCGTCGCGACCCGGAGCACGGACGGGGGCACCGAGCTCTGGATCTGGGATACGAGGTCGCGACGCCTCGGTCGCCGACTGGGCGAGGGGGGCTTGCTCGGCGTGATCGGCGCCAAGCCGCATGTGGTCGCCTGGACGCCTGGTTGTTCTCAGGGCAGCTGCCCGCTTCACCTGACCGAGCCGGCGACGGGGAAGGATGTCGGGGTCGAGCCGGTTCGAGGCACCTTCAGCTACCTCGGAGGCGGTGCCTTCTCGCCCGATGGGGCGAGGCTCGCCGCGTTCGCCCCGGTGTCGAATCAGCGGGCGGCGCTCGTGATCGTCGACGTCGCCAGTCGCACGGCCCGCCGCATTTCCGGCTCCGAGGTCGCCACCGGGGAGCCGATCGGGGCCGCCGGCTGGTCGTCCGACGGGCGCTGGCTCTTCTTCAGCGGTCTGGGTGGGTGGATGAGGGTGTGGCGAGTCGGCTGGGATGGTGCGCAGCTCCTTCCCGGGATCCCCGCGTCCTACAGCTTCTCGGCGAGCTGAACGTCCTCGGCGGCCCTCAGCTCCCGCGGGGCTCCCTCGCGGCTTCGAGGAACGTCGAGAGGTCGACCGGAGTGGGGCGTTCCAGCTGTTCGAAGGTGCACGAGTCGGGCGTGCGGTCGGGACGCCAGCGCCGGAAGTGGGCCACGTGGCGGAACCGGTTGCCCTCCATGTAGTCGTAGGCGACCTCGACGACCAGTTCGGGCCGCAACGGCTCCCACGACTGGTCCTTGTCCCGGTTCCAGCGCGACGGCTCGCCGGGCAGCCGCTCGAAGGCGCCCTCGGGCGACCACGGGTGGGAATCCCCCTCGTGCAGCCGGTAGGGCTCGAGGGTGGCGATCAGCTGCCGCCGCTGCAAGGCGGGGAACGATGCCGCGACGCCGACGGGCCACAGGCTGCCCTGCTCGTCGTGGAGGCCGAGCATCAGCGAGCCGACGCCGTCTCCCGACTTGTGCCACCGGAAGCCGGCGACGACGCAGTCGGCGGTCCGCTCGTGCTTGATCTTGAACATCACCCGGCGGTCCTCGACGTAGCGGACGTCGGGAGGCTTGGCGACGATGCCGTCGAAGCCCGCCCCCTCGAAGCGGTGGAACCAGTCGCGGGCCACCTCGATCGACGACGTGGCCGGCGTGAGCAGGATTGGCGGGTTCGCCCCGGTCAGGGCGTGCTGCAACGCGGCGCGGCGCTCGGAGAACGGCCGCTCGGTGTACCGGTCGTCGCCCAGCGCGAGCAGGTCGAACAGGACGAAGGTCGCCGGCGTGCGCTCCGCGAGCATCCTGACTCTGGAGGCTGCCGGGTGGATGCGCTGCTGGAGGGCCTCGAAGTCCAGCCTTCCGTCGAGCATCACGATGATCTCGCCGTCGACCACGCAGCGTTCGGGAAGCTCCCGCTGCACGGCATCCACGATCTCGGGGAAGTACCGGTTCATCGGCCGCTCGTTGCGGCTGCCCAGCTCGACGCCGGCCCCATCGCGGAAGGCGATGCAGCGGAAGCCGTCGAACTTTGGCTCGTAGATCGCCCCCTCGGGGATCTCGGGTACGAGCTTCGCCAGCATGGGCTTCACCGGCGGCACGACGGGGAGGTTCACCGCCCCATCATCTCTCGCGCCCATCGGATCTCACGAGCTGAAGGGTCTTCGACCGTCGGCATCGAGGTTGTGGCATCCGCTCGTCGAGGCGGGAGGGGCGAAGCGAGAGCGCCTGGAGGGGCCCGAAGCAGGCAAATATCTTAAAGCAGAGTGATGCATAAAAGACGGTCTTATCCCCCAAATGAACTAGGGGGTCTCTCCCCCGGAAGGGGGATTACATCCCAGTAGTCCCGTGACACGATGCACTCCAGCAACCGGCCGAACTCCAGAGCGATCCAAGTCCCCCCGTAGACGCCGGGGTTCCCCAGGCCGGACGCTCCGTGGCCGAAGGCGTGCCCGCCAGCCGACACCTGTGGGCACGCCTTCTGCATTTCCGGGGGACGCCCCCGGCCGGCTCCTGGGCCCTACTGATCCAAGATCGAGCGCAGAACCATACGCAGAATCCCGCCGTGCCGGTAGTACCCGACCTCCGCGGCGGCATCGATGCGTGCGACGGCTTGAAACGACGAACGCGTCCCATCGTCCCTGGTCACCGCGACGTCGAGCACCTGGCCGGGCCGGATGCCGCCGGCGAGCCCGCGGAGGGCGAAGCGCTCGTGCCCCGTGAGGCCCAGGGTTGAGGCGGAGGTGCCCTCCTGGAACTGCAACGGCAGCACCCCCATCCCTACGAGGTTGCTGCGGTGGATCCGTTCGAAGCTCTCCGCCAGCACGGCCCGCACCCCGAGCAGCGCGGTTCCCTTGGCCGCCCAGTCGCGCGAGCTTCCCGACCCGTACTCACGCCCGGCGATCACCACCAGGGGCACCCCCTCCTCCCGGTAGCGCAGCGCCGCCTCGTAGATCGACATCCGCTCGCGGTCGGGGAGGTGGACGGTCACAGGGCCCTCCGTTGCCGGTGCGAGCAGGTTGCGCAGGCGGAGGTTCGCGAAGGTGCCGCGGAGCATGACCTCGTGGTTGCCCCGGCGAGCCCCATAGCTGTTGAAGTCCTGTGGGCCCACGCCGTGCTCGGTGAGGTAGCGCCCCGCCGGCGAGGTCAGCTTGATCGAGCCGGCGGGGGAGATGTGATCGGTGGTCACGGAGTCGCCCAGCAGCACGAGCACCCGGGCGTCCTCGATGTCGGAGGGCGGCGTGAGGTTCTGCGTCGTCTCGAGAAAGAACGGTGGCTCCCGGACGTAGGTCGAGCCGGGGTCCCAGTTGAAGGTGGTTCCTTCGGGGGCCGGGAGCTCGTGCCACCGGGCGTCACCCTCGAAGATGTGGCCGTACTCCTCTGCGAACTGCTCCGCCGAGATGGCATCGGCCATGATCGCGTGCACCTCCTCGGACGATGGCCACAGATCCGAGAGCGCGATCGCCGCTCCCTCGGGCGTGGTGGCAACCGGTTCGCGGGTCAGGTCGAGGTCGACCCGGCCGGCGAGGGCGTAGGCCACGACGAGCGGGGGCGAGGCGAGATAGCTCGCCCGCACCTGTGGGTGGATCCGCCCTTCGAAGTTGCGGTTGCCGGACAGGACCGCGGCCACGACAAGGTCGCGCTCGTCGACCGCCCTCGCCACGTCGTCCGGGAGGGGACCCGAGTTGCCGATGCAGGTGGTGCAGCCGTAGCCGACCAGGCTGAAGCCCAGCTTCTCGAGGTACGGGAGCAGGCCGGACTGCTCGAGATAGCGGGTCACCACGCGCGAGCCGGGGGCGAGGCTGGTCTTCACCCACGGCTTCGTTGCCAGCCCCGCCTCGACGGCCTTCTTGGCCAGCAGGCCTGCCGCGATCATCACCGAGGGGTTGGAGGTGTTCGTGCAGCTGGTGATCGCGGCGATCACGACCGACCCGTTGCCGACACGCCCGCTTCGACGGCCCACGGCGGTGGAGGCGTCGCCCAGCCGGTCGGCGAACGCGTCCACGAAGGACTGCCGCACCCCCGCCAGCGACACTCGATCCTGGGGGCGCCGGGGCCCCGCGAGGCTGGGCTCGACGGTGGACAGGTCGAGCTCGAGGGCCTCGCTGAACGTGGGGTCGGGGTCCTCATCCTCGCGGAACAGCGCCTGCTCCTGCGCGTACCGCTCGACGAGGTCGACGGTCTCGCCGCGCCCGGTCTTCTGCAGGTACTCGAGCGTCCGGTGGTCGACCGGGAACAGCGACGACGTGGCGCCGAACTCGGGAGACATGTTCGAGATCGTCGCCCGATCCTCGACGGTCAGGCTCGACAGGCCGGATCCGAAGAACTCCACGAACTTGCCCACCACGCCGTGGCGCCGCAGCATCTCGGTGAGGGTGAGCACGAGGTCGGTGGCGGTGCTGCCCGCAGGCAGCCCTCCGGTGAGGCGGACACCGACCACGACCGGCGGGGTGAGGAAGATCGGCTGGCCGAGCATCGCCGCCTCTGCCTCGATGCCCCCCACCCCCCAACCGAGCACGCCCAGCCCGTTGATCATCGGCGTGTGCGAGTCGGTGCCGAGCAGCGTGTCCGGGAATGCCACGCCGTCGCGGACGAGCACCACCCGGGCGAGATGCTCGAGGTTCACCTGATGGCAGATGCCGAGCCCGGGAGGTACCACCGAGAAGCCGTCGAAGGACTGCTGGGCCCAGCGCAGCAGCGCGTACCGCTCGCGGTTGCGCCGGTACTCCCAGTCGATGTTCCGCGCGTAGGCCTGTTGCGAGCCGAACTCGTCGACCTGCACCGAGTGGTCGATGACGAGGTCCACCGGGACGAACGGGTTCACCCGGCTTGGGTCGCCACCGGCCCGCTCCACCGCAGCGCGCATCGCCGCGAGATCGACGACCGCCGGGACGCCGGTGAAGTCCTGCATGAGCACGCGGGCAGGCAGGAAGGCGAGCCGTGCGCCGTCGGAGGATGCCGGCCAGCGGGCCAGGGAGAGCACGTCCTCCTCAGCGACGTCGCGGGTGCCGGCACGCCGGGCGATGTTCTCGAGCAGGATCTTGACGGTGTGCGGCACGCGCCGAAGGTCTGCACCTGCTGTGTTCGCGAGCGGTGCCAGCGCGTGGTATCCGATGCTTCCGCCGGACGTCTCGAGGCTTCGGCGGATCTCGAACGGGTCGTTGCTCATCGACTCCATTGTTGCTCGGATGGGAACAGGGGTGCCGGGACCGGTGCTAGGCTTCGTCGCCGATGGCACAGAGCATGCTGCGCGGCCGGTCGTCGGCACCGAGGCCGTGAGCCACCGACGCATCGCCATCGTCGGCAGCTTCTCGACCGGCAAGACGATGCTGGCGGAGGCGTTGGCCCGGCAGCTCGAGCTCCCGCTGTTGCCGGAAACGGCACGCGAGGTGGTGTCGCTCGGATTCAAGCTCGACAAGGACGCCACGCCCGAGACCGAGACCCTGATCTTCCTGAAGCAGTACAACAACGAGATCTCCACGCCGGAGTTCGTGGGTGACCGCTCGCTCGTGGACGCCCTTGCATACGCCGAGTGGGTGCTGGCCCACAAGCCGCACCGCAAAGAGATGGCGCTGTGGGACGAGTGCCGGCGCCTCGCCGAGCGTCGCCTGCGAAGCAACTACTCGCACGTCTTCTATCTGCCGATCGAGTTCCCGATCGTGCTCGACGGGCTGCGTCCGGACGACCCGGAGTTCCAGCGCGAGATCGACGAGAGGATCCTCGGCATCCTGGCCTCCCACGACATCCCCTACTGGACCCTCAAGGGGTCGGTGGCGGAGCGCCTGGCGCAAATCCACTCGACGCTGAGGAGCCGCGACGCCGGGTAACCGCCCGGGGACGGGTCTGGGGTTGCCACTCGACGCGCTCTCGCCTGCGGCTTCAGAATGGTCGCGTGGACGACGAGGCGCTCCTCCGGCGGGCCGAGGAGGTCCTGGCTGAGATCGACCGCACCCAGGGTCTCTCCGACGAGCACGCCGAGCTGCTGGCGGCGCTTCGGATCCGCATCCACGGCGCTCCGAGGAAGTCGCTCGACGACGTTCTGAAGGCGGCCGGACAGCTCCGTGGGAAGGCCTCGCTGGACAGCCCGCCTCCACCACCGCGGAAGGGATCGCTCGAGGACGTGATGAAGGCGCCGCCGAAGGGACGAGAGTGGCCCGGCAGTTAACTACTCAGATCCAGCGGTAGGCGGAAATCTGCGCGCCTCAAATCCAAAGAGAAGGCCTCCTGAGCAGGGAAAATAGGGCTACCACGCTCACCATTTCCCCCACCGAGGAGGCACTCGCGAAGTGAGAATATCCCCGGGCGCGCCCAAAGTCGAGGTTTCCACCACCGACCGCAAGATCACCGCCCACGCCGGAGCGGTGCTGCTCCGGGAGACGGCCGAGGCGATCGGGCTTGGCCCCGCGATGCTCACCTGCACCTCAAGGCTCGCGATCGTGGGCTGTCGGAGGCTGAGACGATCCTTGGCGTGGCCGAGGCCGTGGCGATCGGAGCCAAATGCCTCGACGACCTGGACGTCGCCCGGGCAGAC
>JBOGWP010000048.1:0-15086 GCA_050693875.1 Actinomycetota bacterium | reverse complement strand
TCGTTGCTGGACCGCTGGCTTGCCGGAACACTCCACTACGGCCAGTCGGCTGCTCACATCGGTTACTACCTCGACGAGTTCACCTTCCGGTTCAACCGCCGAACGAGTCGGAGCCGGGGCCTGCTCTTCTACCGGCTTCTCCAGCAAGCGGCCAGCACGGATCCTTATCCGCTCCACGAGCTCGTCGCTGCCACAAACGGTGGTGACTGGAGTTAAGCAGATACCCCATACATGTGTTCAGGCGCGCAAACCTTAGTGGTCAGGGCACTAGGTAGGGGGAAGGATGCGGTTCGGGACAAAGGTCCCGGGACTCGGGGGATCCCCGTATCCTGGCGGCGGCGAGTTGCGCTTTCGTCGTAGAGCCCACATGATTCCCACCGTTCGACTGCGCCCTCGGCCTGCTGCAGCCGCCTCCGGCCCGTGCATCGTTCTCGTCGAGCCCGACCCCTACCTTGCGTACCTTCTGCGCCTGGAATTTCCAACTGCAGAGGTGGTCGAGCCGCCGCTGGGCGACGCGGATCCCCTCTCGAGCCAGGCCGACCTCGTGATCGTCGACCTCGACGCACCGCGGACCAGCGACCTGCTCGCAGGCCCGCGCCGGGCCCGCGTGCTGGCCGTCGGGGACGGTCGCCGGGCGTCCGAGACTGCGGTCGTCCACCACGTCGACGACCTGCTGCTTCGCCCCTTCTCGCCCCAGGAGCTGGCCCGCTCGGTGCGGCGCGCACTCGGGATCCCCGAGGCCGCGGCTCCGATCGGCAGCTCCCGCCTCGAGGGAGTCTCGGGCTGGATCGCCCGGGGCCGGGTGGCGGCGGTGCTCCTCGCGGGACTGCTCGAGCTGCTCGGCGGGGCCGGCCGCGTTCCCCGGCCGACCGTGCTGGTCCCGGTGATGGCCTACGTGCTCGTCAGGATGCTGGGACAGCGCACCGGCAAGATCGCCGCAATCGGGGATCTCCTCGTGGCCACGGTCGCGGTGGGCGTGACGGGGGGCTTTACCAGCTATTACATCGGCCTGGCGGTTCTGGCTGCGCTCCAGGCAGGCGTCGTGCTCGGTACGGGCTTGGGCGTGCTCGCCGCGCTCACGCCCGCCATGGCCCCGGCGCCGGCGGTGCTCGCGCTCGTCCAGGGCGGCGGGCTCGAGATCGGATCCCTCTTCGGATGGGTGGCGCTCTTCCCGCTCGCCTCGCTCACCGGTGCCCTGCTCGGACGCCTGTCCCGGTCCGACGGCCGGGCGGGCCCGGCCCTCCTGGCCGAGGCAAACCGCGTGCTCTCGGCCCTGTTCCGGATCGCCCGGACGATCCCGCAGGGATTCGATCTCCAAGCCGTCGCGGCGGGTGCTCTGGAGGAGCTCCGGGAGTCGCTCAAATCCCCGGGAGGGGCGCTGCTTCTTCGCGAGGCAGGGGTCGTAACGGTCGTTGGCTGCTTCGGGCTGCCCCAGGCCAAGGGCCTGGCCCTCCGCCACGACCAGCTCTCCGAGTCGCTATTCCACGGCGAGGCTCGGGTCGTCGCGTCCGATGCGCTCGGTCCGCAGCTCTCGGCGCGCTTCGCCGAGTATCCCCGCTGGTTCTGCGCTCCGCTGCGGCGGGGGGGCCTCGTCCTCGGCCTGCTGCTGGCCGCCTCCCCCGAGCACGGCAACCGGTCCGAGACCCGCTCGCTTGTCGAGCAGCTTGCGGACGAGACCGCCGTTGCCGTCGAGAATTCCCGCCTGTTCAGCCGGCTCCGGGAGCTCTCGGCGGACGAGGAGCGCCGCCGCCTCGCCCGCGAGCTGCACGACGGCGTCGCCCAGGACCTCACCCACGTGCGCCTCGAGCTGGAGCTTCTCGCCCGCCGGGCCGGCCCCGGAGAGGAGGGGGTACGCGACGAGGCGGCCCGTCTGGCACGGGTGGTGGGACGTGCGCTCGGGGACGTCCGCTCGACCATCCAGGGCCTGCGCGCCGCTCTGCCGGGCACCGGGCTGCCGGGGATGCTCGGCTCGTACCTCCGAGATCTGCAGGGGCTTGCAGGTCCCGCGATCGAGCTCGAGGTGACCGGGGCGGTGGACCTGCCGCCGGACGTCGAGTCCGAGATATTCCGGGTGGCCCAGGAGGCGGTATCCAACGCGATCCGCCACGCCCGTGCGTCGCGGGTGGTCCTGTCGCTCTCCTCGACGGCCGACCGGCTGGTGCTGGGGGTCGAGGACGACGGCATCGGCCTGCCGCTCCCCGAGGGCCGGCCTCGCGGGGTCGGGCTCGAGGCGATGCGCGAGCGTGCGGTTGCCATCGGCGCCCGGCTCTCGATCACGCCGGGGCCCGTCGGCGGCACCCGGGTGGAGCTCGACCTCAAGGTCGGAGCCGGCGCGCCGATAGAGCAACTGCTCAAGGAGATGAGATCCGCATGATTCGTGTCGTCGTGGTCGAGGACCACACCCTGGTTCGCCAGAGCCTCGTGAAGGCCGTCTCCGGAGAGCCGGACTTCGACGTGGTCGCCGAGACCGGGCGGGGCGACGATGCCGTCGAGCTCGCGTTGCGGTGGGAGGCGGAGGTGGTCCTCCTGGACATCAACCTGCCGGGAGAGGACGGGCTGCGGGTGGCCGAGCGGCTCAAGCAGCGGGCCCCGGAGGTCCGGATCGTGTTCCTCACCATGCACGACGACGACGCCCACATACGGCGGGCGATCGAGCTGGGGGCCGACGGCTACCTTCCGAAGAGCGCGTCGACCGAGGAGCTGCTCCAGGCGCTCCGGGCGGTGGCGGACGGCGGGTCGTACCTGACCCCGGCCGTTGCCCGGCGAGTGATGGAGCTGGCCAGCGGGAGAGGAGGCTCGCCGACGAGGCTCACCGACCGGGAGCTGGAGATCCTGCGGCTGCTCGCCTCCGGCGCCCGGACCAACGACGTGGCGGAGCGGATCTACCTCTCGGTCAAGACCGTGAAGAACCACCTCACGAGCATCTATGCGAAGCTCGGTGTCCAGACCGCCGCCCAGGCGGTGAGCGAGGCCTATCGCCTGGCGCTCGTGACGCGACCGGGAGCCTGAGGTTGCCGGCCGCAGGCCGGGGCCGGCTGGCGGGGCACGAAGAGCACTGCGGTGCCGCCGCGTACCTTCTCCTCGCGCAGATGAATCCAGTCCGGGTCGGCGCGCATCACGACCGCGAGCGGCCGCTCGCCCGGGACAAGGACGTGCGTGACGCAGGCCCGGCGAAGCTCTTCCTCCCAGCCCGCCCGGGGGGTGTCGATCTCCTTCGACCGCTCGAAGATTCCCCGGCCGTCGAAGTCGCTCCTCGTGTCCCAGAACACCCGCGTCTGCCAGGCCGCGTAGATGACGAGTCCCGCCCACACGTCGGTGGTGAAGAGCCGCACTCGCTCACCTCGAAGGCTCTCGATCGTGGCGACGGGGAAGCTCGAGTCCGCGCTCGCCTTCAGCGAGCCGGATCTCGGGAAGCGGGTACCTGCGAGGAGGGCGAAGAGGAGCACCACCGCGACGAGGGAGGTGGCGTTGATCCCCACCGCCGCCCCCCGGCGCAGCTGCTTGCCCGAGGACCGGACCCCACGCCGTGCGAGCAGTTCGGCCGCGCCCGGCACGTACCGTGAAGCCGCGAGGCCGATGACGATGGACGCAGCCGCGAGGTTGCGCAGCGCGTAAAGTCCGAGGAACAGGAAGGCTGCCACGAGTCCGGCGTCGGCGGGATCCACTCGCCGCCGCCCGAGCACCATCGAGGAGAACGCCAGCAGGACGAGAACCATGAAGAGCATGGCCCGGGGTCGTGGAAGGAGGGCGACGCCCACTCGCTGATGATTCCCGAGGCCATGCCCACCAGGCGGAAGGCATGAAGGTGCAGGCCGGCGCCGTAGGGGTTGAAAAGCGAGGCCGCACTCCCGGCAACTGCCACGACGGCGAGCCGACGTGACCAGGCGCGGTCGGCGCCCTCCCACCGGAGCCACACTTTCAGCCGTTCGATCGCCGCGACGAGCGCCACGAGCCCGAGGCCGAGCACGACCATCGCGTGGAGGTTGGCCCAGAGCGCCGCGACGGGTACGAACCACCAGATGCGCGTATCGCGTCGCTCGAGCAGGGTGAGGGTGACCACGAAGAGCAAGAAGGAGAGCAGGTTCGGCCGTTCGGTCCAGTTCACCACTCCCGCGTACGCCGTGAGGGCGATCAGCCCCCATGTCCCAGCGCTGTTGCCGGCCCGCCGGAGCATGAGCCGGGCGACCAGGGCGTAGACGAGGACGAGCATGACGGAGCGCCAGACGATCACCCCGCGCAGCCCGAAGACAGAGTCGATGCCGTGGAGGAGCACCTCCGACCCCCACTCCTGCACGACCCAGCGCTTCCCCGGGGCCGTGAACGAGTAGGGGTCGCCGGTCGGAAGAGCGTGTGCCTGGGCGATCAGCTCCCCGGTCTTGAGGTGCCACCAGACGTCCACTCTGCCAGCCGCCTGCCGAGCGACACCACGGCGATCGATCCAAGAACGGTGAGGCGAGCGATGGTTGCCGGGCCGATGCGCGGGCCCCGGGTCCGCTGGTGCGTGCGGGGGGGCTCATCTCCAGGCGTGCCGGGACCGGCCGGACGCCCCGCGACGCGAGCGGCGCTCACGGCGACGTTGAACTCCCTTAACCCCGTGCTGAAATGGAAGGTCGCAGTGCCACGCCCACCCCTACTCGGCGAAGATCCGCTCGTCGACGAGCTTCTCGCTCACGATTCCGCCCTCGGGGTCGAAACGGAAGTGGGTGAAATCCTTGCGGAATTCGAGGTCGACCAGGTTCGGACCGCCACGGTTCTTCTCAACGGAAAAGACCACCCAGCTCTTGAACGTCTCGGCGCGGAGGGGGTCGTAGGCGAGATGCACCTTCGAGACCGCGTTGACCTTTTCGTTCAGCACGAGAGCAACGTCGCTCTCGTAGGCGAGCGCAGAGGATCCCCGGAAGTGGTGAAGGCGGAGGCGGCGGGAGCGCAGCCCGTCGAGATCCGAGGCCACCACGCACACGATCGGCGCGGCCTGGAAGAGTGCCAGGTCCTTGAGCCCCTCGGAGATGCGGGTCACCTTCTCGGCCTCGTCGGGCGGCTCCGGGTGAATGGCCACCTTCTGCAGGTAGTCGACGAAGAGCACCGGCCGGCTGCCGTTGTGGGCGCTCAGGATCTCCTCGAGTTGGTCGAGCCCGGTGTGCGCTCCCGCGGCCTTTAGCAGCCACAGCCGCTCGCCATAGCCCTCGACCCGCTCGAATGCCCGGCGGGCCGCTCCCTCGGCCTCGAGGATTTCGCCGAGGCTACGGCCTCCTGAGGATGCCGCGCGCTGGACGTCGGCTCGCAGCGCCTCGATCTCGGGGTCCTCCGAGTCCGGCAGCTCGCCCATCTCGAGTGCGAGGAGACGCATCAGCAGATCGGCTTCCTCGTGCTCGTAGCAGATGTACACCGCCCGCCCTCCTGCGGCGGCGATGTTGCGGGCCCACTGCAGGGTGACCACGGTCTTGCCAGAGCCGGGAACTCCCCCCACCAGCGTGAGCTCTCCGGGGTGGAGGCCTCCGCCGAGGACGCGGTCGAGCGTCCGGAAGCCGGTCGCGACCGGGACCAGCTCGCGTGCTCGTCCCGCCCGAAGCGCCAGATCCATCTCTCCGAATAGCCCGGCAACGGTGCGGGGCTCTCGTGTTGCGTGCCGTTCGTTTCGTCCCATCATCGACATCGAGGCCCTCCTTCGCCGGATCCGAGCTTCCTCATTCTGGCGGAGACGGCCGAGGCGCCGGAAGGGACCTGAGTCCCGACCGCCGGGGGACCGAAATCCCCGGAGGCCAACAACTGGTTCACATGCATCATCAGCCGGGACTTTTGTCCTGCCAATGCAGGACATCTATCCGTCGCCGTTCACGCCGTCTGCCTCATCCCATCGGCCGGAGGGGGGGCTACGCTTCTCGGCATTCCAAAGCTCCGAATCATGCAGGGCGATGCCTGCCGGAGGAGTTCGGAGGGAGGTGAATCCTGGATGGAGATCCTGCAGTGGGCGCAGTTCACGGCCGCATGGCTCATGTCCAAGGTCCGAGCTCGCGTCGACTTCAAGAGCGACACCGGGGCGACCGCGGTCGAGTACGGAATCATGGTCGCCCTCATCGCCGCCGTGATCGTCCTGGTGGTCCTCTTCCTCGGAAAGCAGATCAAGACCGGCTTCTGCACCGTCGTCGGCGCTCTGACGAGCGGAGGCTTCTCGGGATCGGGCTCGAGCAGCTGCTAGGGCTCGGCGCTTGACCAGATCGGACGTGCTCGCGATTCCGCGGCTGGACTCAGTCGATCGGGCCTTTCGTGGAGCCTGATGTTTCGGAAGGAGGTGAAACAGATGGACCTTCTGCAGTGGGCGCAGTTCACGAGTGCATGGCTGATGTCCAAGATCCGCTCTC
The DNA here is from genome assembly GCA_050693875.1 of Actinomycetota bacterium. GTDB lineage: Bacteria > Actinomycetota > CADDZG01 > JAHWKV01 > JBOGWP01 > JBOGWP01. Next base: position 8,727 of record JBOGWP010000048.1, on the reverse strand, counting down.
GCGTCGACTTCCGGAGCGAGACCGGTGCCACGGCGGTCGAGTACGGAATCATGGTCGCCCTCATCGCCGCCGTGATCGTCCTGGTGGTCCTGTTCCTCGGAAAGCAGATCAAGACCGGCTTCTGCACCGTCGTCACCAACCTCACGGCGGGTGGCATCACCGGGAGCGGCAGCAGCAGCTGTTGATGGGAGCTTCTCCGGGCGCATCGCGTCGCCCGGAGGCTCTCCGGGGTCGCCTCTCAGAGGCGGCCGCGGAGGGTCGAAGGAGAGACGAATGCTGACACGGAACCAAAGGACAGCCCGAACGAGCCCGTGGGCGGGGGATGCCGGCGCATCGGCGGTCGAGTTCGCGCTCGTGCTGCCGGTGCTGATCCTGCTGGTCTTCGGCATCGTTCAGTTCGGCATCGCCTACAACCGGGTCCAGGGACTTCAGGCGGCAGCCCGCGAGGGCGCTCGGCTCGCCTCCATCGGCGCCAGCTTCACCGAGATCCAGACCCGCGCCCGGGCGGCCCAGAACCTCTTCGACGGGCTGGACGTGAGCGTGGCCACGACGCCGTCCACCTCCGGGAGCACCCGGCCGTGCGCGAGTGCCGGCATCGGCAACGAGGTGAAGGTCACGGCCTCGGTGAGCTCCAGCTCGAATCCCGAGTATCGCATCTCGATCCCGCTGCTCGGCAGCTTCACCCCCACCTTCAGCGCCACGGGATCGTTCCGCTGCGAGCGGACCGGCCCATAGGAGTAGACCATGTTTCTTCGGCTGTCCAGACTCTCCCGCGACGACGGCGCATCCGCCGTCTTCGTGGTGATCGTGCTCGCCGTGATCTTCGGCGCCGGGGCCCTCGCGATCGACGCGGGGAGCCTGTGGCACACGCGCCGCGACCTGATCGCCGACACCGACTCCGCCTCCCTGGCCGCGGCGAGCTTCCTGCTCGAGAACGGACCGGCGGCCTGCACCGCCGCAACGACGTCGCCGACGAGCGCCGCCAGGACCGAGGCGACCGGCTACCTTGCGAAGAACGACGCCGAGACCTCACTCGGCACCTTCAGCGTCACGCCCTATGGCGGCGATTGCTCCAGCAGGGCCGGGGGGGTGGAGGTGACCGGGAGCAAGCCGGCCGATCTCACCTTCGCGTCGATCCTCGGCGTCGACTCGGCGAACGTCCAGTCGCGGTCGGTGGCCCAGTACGGCGCGATCAAAACGGCCACCGGACTGCGCCCGATCGGGATCTGCGTGGACAACAGCCACGTCCAGGAATGGATCGCGGTGGACGGCGACACGAGCAGCCCCGCCTACGCCGCACTCTGGGGCGTGGACGATGCCCTGTGCTCGGTCTCTTGCGGGCACCCGGCCTACGGGGACCCCAGCACTGTCGGCGTGGTCCACCGCATCTACTTCACGAAGGAGATGGAGGGGTCGTGCGGCGACAGCGCAGGCAGCTGGGGGTGGCTCGACTTCAACGGCTCGACGCCGCCGAACGGTGCCGACGCCCTGAAGGAGTGGCTGGAGAGCGGCTACGACGGCCAGGTGACCCTGGGTGGGCCCGGCCTCGGAGACGAGGACTGCGAGATGGGGACCAGCGCCTACGACGATTGCGAGGCGAACAGCGGCGCCAACGCCAGCACGAAGGCAAAGCTCGAGGGCCTGACCTGCCCGGCGACCACCGAGACCGGCAAGTGCCGGTCCTTCGCCGTGGTCGTCTACGACCACGTCGAGGGGACCGGCTCCAACGCCGACTACCACCACGTGGGCTTCCTCGGGGTCGTGCTCCGCGGGTTCAACAAGGTCACGGGCACGCCGACCGACGAGAGCTACTTCGACCTCGAGTTCGTCGAGCTCCAGTGGCAGGGCGTGATCGGCCCGGACCCGGGCGGGCCCGTGCCGCCCCTCACCGGCGTCCAGCTCTGCGGCGGCGGCTACGCATCCACCAACGACACCAAGTGCGACGTCTAGGAACCGAAGGAGGCCTGCAGTGAATGTTTGGGGTTTGAACTTGACCAGGCGCACCCTCGCCGTGTCGGGAGCGGTCGTGCTCGCGGCCGTGGCAGCCGTCGCCCTCACCTCGTACGTGCGAGGGGTCGAGGCGAAGGCGGTGCAGAGCCAGGAGCCGGTCTCCGCCTACGTGGCGAAGGAGATCATTCCTGCCGGGAAGACGGCGAGCTCCGCGATCGGCGATGGGCTGATCGTCAAGGTCCCGGTCCCGCGGCGCCTCGTCCCCGAGGGCTCGATCAAGTCGCTTCGGGAGATCCAGGGCAAGGTCGCGGGTGCCAACATCCTGAAGGGCGAGCAGATCCTCGCCGCACGGTTCATCCGTCCGGCCGACGCCCGTGGCATCCTGCCGATCCCGGCGGACCGCCAGGCGATCTCGGTCGAGGTGGGCATCCCGCCGGGCGTGGCCGGCTTCATCCAGCCGGGCGACCGGGTGTCGGTGCTGGCGTCGCTCGAGGTCCAGACCTCGGGTGACAAGAAGGAGTCGAAGGTCCAGTACCTGCTCCAGGACGTCCAGGTCCTCTCGGTCGGCCAGCGCATCGTGACCACCGAGAGCAAGGACAAGGACGGCAAGAGCCAGGTCACGCAGGAGCAGAACCGAGTCCTCATGACGCTGGCGCTCACGCCCGACGAGGTCGAGCGGATCGTCTACGCCATCTTCAAGGGCGAGGTCTACTTCACGCTCGTGCCCTCCGGCCAGCAGCCCGTCACCACGCCGGGCCGGACCGCAACCAACATCTTCGGCTAGGGGGTGGAGCCCATGATCCTCGTTGTCGATCCGGACCGGGGCTTTCGTTCCCGGATCGAGCAGGAGCTCGGGCGCGAGGGCCTGCTCGCGGCAGAGGGCCTTCACGAGCTGGATCGCCTTCTGGCCGAACACCGCGACCTGCTCGAGGTCATGATCTTCGGACCCGGGCTGGCGAGCGCCGAGGCCCTCCGGGCCGCCGACTCGATGCAGGTGCGCGCCCCGGGCGTGGCGATCCTGATGGTCGCATCCGCACAGACATCCGAGATGCTCCACGGCGCACTCCGCGCGGGCGTGCGCGACGTCCTTCCGGTCTCGTTCCTTCCCAACGAGCTCCGCGAGGCGGTCAGCCGGGCGGGGAACCTCGCTCGCCAGCTGCGAGGGCGGGCGAGCCCGTCCGAGCGCAAGCGGCGGGTCGGGAAGGTCGTCACGATCTTCTCGTCGAAGGGAGGCTGCGGGAAGAGCGTCGTCTCGTCGAACCTGGCCGTGCTGCTGGCGCAGACCACCACCCAGCCGGTCGCCCTCGTCGACCTCGACCTCCAGTCCGGCGACCTTGCGATCATGCTCGGACTCCTGCCGGCCTGGACGATCTACGACGCCTCGGAGCATCTCGACCGGCTCGACAGCGAGGCGCTTCGCGGCTACCTGACGCCACATCGGTCGAAGGCGATGCTGCTCGCCGCGCCGCTCGAGCCATCGCTGGCCGAGGCGGTCTCCGCCGAAGGAGTGCACCGGATCCTTCACATCCTCAAGGAGACGTTCCCGTACGTGATCGTCGACGGCCCGGCTTACTTCACCGACCAGGTGCTGGCCGCGCTCGATGAGTCCGAGGAGTGCGTCCTGGTGGCCAGCATGGACGTCCCGAGCATCAAGAACCTGAAGCTCGGGCTCCAGACGCTGGGGCAGCTGGGCATGGGCCGCGATCGCATCCGGCTGGTGCTCAACCGGGCCGACAGCAAGGTCGGGCTGAACGTCGGCGAGGTCGAGAAGACGCTGGGGACGCGCATCGACGTCGCGATTCCCTCGAGTCGGGACGTCCCGCTCTCCGTCAACCAGGGCTCCCCGCTCGCGGCGCAGGGCCGGAAGTCGTCGGTCGTCAACGCCATCGCGGGCCTCGCGGACCTCGTCAGGGCTCGCCCGGAACACAACGAAACCGCTCACCGCAGCTCCCCCGCGTGGGGCTAGCAGACGAAAGGACGAACCATGGGGCTGTACGAACGACTGGCGAAGACGAAGGGGACCCTCCCCAACGGCTCGTCGCCCCAGCCCGGGGAGGACGAGGAGCTGCCGAAGCTGATCGATCCACTCGCCGGGCTGAAGCGCAAGATCCACCAGGAGCTCCTTGCAGCCCTGGGCCCGAAGCTCTACGACATGAACCTCTCGGCCGAGCAGCTGGAGGCCCGGGTTCGGGAGAAGCTCGGCGAGGTGCTCAAGCAGGAGGCCACGCCGCTCGCCGCGTCCGAGCGCCAGCGGCTCATCTCGGAGACGATCGACGACATCCTGGGCCTCGGCCCGATCGAGCCGTTCCTGCGTGACCCCACCGTCACCGAGGTGATGGTGAACGGCCCCAACGGCGTGTTCGTCGAGCGCGAAGGCAGGATCTATCGAACCGAGATCACCTTCCTCGACGAGGGGCAGCTGCGCCGCACGATCGACAAGATCGTGGGCCAGGTCGGCCGCCGCATCGACGAGTCTCAGCCCTACGTCGACGCCCGGCTTGCCGACGGCTCCCGTGTGAACGCGGTGATCCCGCCGGTGTCGATTGACGGCCCCGCGCTGACCATCCGGAAGTTCTCACGCGATCCCTACCAGGCCGAGGATCTCGTCAGCTTCGGCACGCTTTCGTCGAAGGTGGCCGCATTCCTGGCGGCGTGCGTGCGAGGCCGTATCAACATCCTGGTTTCGGGAGGCACGGGGGCAGGCAAGACCACGACGCTCAACGTGCTCTCATCGTTCATCGCCTCCGACGAGCGCATCATCACGATCGAGGACGCCGCCGAGCTGAAGCTGTTGCAGCCACACGTGGTGCGCCTCGAGTACCGCCCGCCGAACATCGAAGGGCGGGGTGAGGTGGCCATCCGCGACCTCGTGCGCAACGCTCTACGCATGCGGCCCGACCGCATCGTCGTCGGCGAGGTCCGAGGCGGCGAGGCCCTGGACATGCTGCAGGCGATGAATACCGGTCACGACGGCTCGATCTCCACGATCCACGCCAACTCGCCCCGAGACGTCCTCTCTCGGCTCGAGACGATGGTGCTGATGGCCGGCGTCGAGCTGCCGGTGCGTGCGGTGCGCGAGCAGATCTCGAGTGGGATCCACGTGATCATGCACCAGTCCCGCCTCAAGGACGGCACCCGCCGCATCACCCACGTCACCGAGGTGGTGGGAATGGAGGGCGACGTCGTCACCCTTCAGGACCTCTTCCTCTTCGACTTCGGGATGGGGGTCGACGACTCCGGACGGTTCCGCGGGCACATCAAGCCGACGGGGATCCGTCCCAAGTTCTCCGAGAAGCTCGAGGATGCCGGCTTGCCGCTCGACCCCGAGTGGTTCGAGCCCGAGGCCTTCGCCCGCTCCAATGGTCGGTTGCACGCCCTCCGCGAGGTGCAGCGATGATCCGCCGGACGATCGGCGGTCTGACCGCGCTGCTCCTGCTGGCCGCCCTCGCCGGCACCGCGCTCGGACAGTCGCCGGTTCAGGTTCGCATCCGGGAAGCGGCGCTCGACCCCACCGGGCAGGTTCGGCTGATGGTTGCGGTGACCGGCGAGAGCGTCCCCTCGGTCATCGACGCCGCGGCGTTCGCCGTGACCGAGGCCGGCCAACCCGTGGCCGACCTGCAGGTCCAGCCCCTGCTCGAGTCCAAGCTGCAACCGGTGTCGGTGGCGCTTCTGATCGACGTCAGCGGCAGCACCAAGGGGCAGCCGCTCGAGGACGCCAAGGCCGCGGCGACGGACTTCATCGGCAGGCTCCCCGACGGGGTGCGCATCGCCCTGGTGGCCTTTGGCCCGACTGCAGAGCTGCGATCCGACCTCACGACCGACCGCTCGGCGCTGACCGGGGCGATCTCTGCGCTCACCGCCGGCGGCGAGACCGCGCTCTACGACGCGATCAAGGTGGGGGCGGAGGCGGTCGCACCCGTCGAGGGGCAGCGGGAGATCGTCCTCTTCTCGGACGGCAGGGACACCGTGAGCGCAGCGACGGTCGTCGGGGCTCTCGACGTCGCCAAGGCGGCGAAGGCAAGGGTGACGACCGTGGGGCTGGCGACCCGCGACTACGACGAGGAGTCGCTGCGGCGGATCGCCGACGAGACCGAAGGGCGTGTCCTGTCGGTCGCACAGTCGCAGGAGCTGTCCTCAGCGTTCCAGCAGGTGGCCAAGGACATTGCCTCGAGCTACGTGATCACCTATCGAGGCACCCGCACCGCTCCGAAGGAGCTCGATCTCGCGGTGACGGTCGACGTCGCCGGCTCGAAGGCCACCGACTCCGTCTCCGTCGTCAACCCGCGCACGGCGCCCCCGCCGGCAGAGGGGCCCGCCATTGCCCAGCCTCCGGTCCCGGTGCTTGCCTCGAAGACAGGCTTCTATCTCGGGATCTTCGCCGCCTTCGGGGCCCTCCTTCTGCTGTTCGGCGTCCTGTTCTGGAGGCCGGGAGGCGGGGCGCTCAAGCTGGTCCGAAGAGGGCTCCGCATCTCGACTCGGCGGGCGTCGAGCGACGCCGACTCGAACCTCATGTCGAGCGCGCTCGCCCGCCGCGCCGTCGAGCTCGTCGATCAGGTACCCAAGCCGAGAGGCTTCGAGGAGCGGCTCCAGCTCACCCTGGAGCGGGCCGGCTGGCCGCTGCGCGCGAGCGAGTTCCTCGCTCTCCAGGGAGTTGCCGCCGCGGCCGGCGCGGCGATCGGGCTCGGCCTCTTCGTCTCGGGCTGGCTCGGCTTCCTGCTGGCCGTGATCGGCGCGGCGACGCCGCGGCTCGTGCTCGCCCAGCGTGTCCAGCGGCGTGCGGCCACGTTCGTGGCCCAGCTCCCCGACACCCTCCAACTGCTCTCGGCCTCCCTGAAGGCCGGCTACGGTCTGCTGCAGGCGGTCGACACCGTGACGAAGGAGGCCCCCGCCCCCACGTCGTCGGAGTTCTCGAGGGTGCTGACCGAGGCCCGCCTCGGGATGCCGCTCGAGCAGGCCCTCGAGTCGATGGCGGTGCGGATCGGCAACGAGGACTTCCACTGGGTCGTGATGGCGATCAACATCCAACGCCAGGTCGGAGGCAACCTCGCGCAGGTGCTCGAGACCACGGCCGCGACCCTGCGTGAGCGCGAGCAGCTCCGGCGGCAGGTGAAGGTGCTGTCGGCTGAGGGCCGGATCTCCGCAGCGATCCTGTCGCTGCTGCCGTTCCTGCTTGCCGGCTACATGGCGATCGTGAACCCCGAGTACGTCGGGGAGCTGTTCCGCCACCTCATCGGAAAGGTCATGGTGGCCGGCGCCCTCGGACTGATGGCCGTGGGTGTGCTCTGGATGCGCAAGCTCGTGAAGATCGAGATCTAGGAGCGGCGGCGAGCACTCGACGCTGCACCCTCCGGCAGGAGGCCGTGAGCCCGTCGGGCGGGCCTCCTGCCGGGAGATGAGAAGGAGGAGATTGGGATGACTCTGGTCGGGTTCGGAGCGCTGGCCTTCTTCGGGTCGGCGGCGCTCCTCTTGCTGGCAGCTCAGGATTTGATCCTCGAGCGGCTCCGAGTGTACCGCACCCTGCGATCCGTGCGAGCCATCGAGCTCAGCGCTGAGGAGATCGGCCGGCGGCACCTCGCTGCCCCGCTGCCGAGCCGCGTGGTTCTCCCGGCGCTTCGGCGGCTTGGTGTGGCTGCTCGCCGGTTCACCCCGGCCAGCGTCGTCGAGCGCCTCAACCGCCAACTCGGCTACGCGGGCCAGCCCGCCCGCTGGGACGCGGAGCGGGTCCTCGCCGTCAAGGTCGCCCTCGCGGGGGCCCTCGGGGCCGGAACCTTCCTGCTCGGCCTCGCCGCGGGGCTCAACCCCTTCCGCACGATCATCCTCACCGCCGTGGTCGCACTCGTCGCGTACCTGATTCCCGACCTGATCCTTCACTCGAGGGCGAGTGAACGGCAGGAGACGATCCGCCGGGCGCTTCCCGACAGCCTGGACCTGCTCTCGATCACCGTCGAGGCCGGGCTGGGCTTCGATGCTGCGGTGGCCCGGGTGGCGCGCGAAACGGGGGGGCCGCTCGGACAGGAGTTCCACCGGGTGCTCCAGGAGATGCAGCTCGGGATGTCTCGGGCCGACGCGTTTCGCGGGCTCGCCGAGCGCAGCACCGTTCCCGAGCTCAAGTCCTTCGTGCTCTCGATGGTCCAGGCCGACATCTTCGGGATCTCGGTCGCCAAGGTGCTGCAGATCCAGGCGAAGGAGATGCGTATCAAGCGGCGCCAGCATGCCGAGGAGCGGGCGCAGAAGGTGCCGGTGAAGATTCTTTTCCCGCTGCTGTTCTGCATCTTCCCGGCACTGTTCATCGTGCTCCTAGGACCGGCGGCGCTGCGGATCTACGAGAGCCTGTTCCTCAGCCACTAGGCGGTCCTTGCCGTGCGTGTCCTTGCGCTCGCCGAAGACGCCACGTTCCTGGTCGCGCTGTCGCTGATGGCGGGCGATTGGGAGGTGGTGAGCTTCGCCGAGGTGGAGCAGGCGGCGGCCTCGGGACGGGGAAGCTTCGCGGTCGCGGTCATCGACCTCAAGACCACGGAGCGAGGGCTGGCCGCGGTCGCGGCACTGCGGCGCGGCGGCAGGAATCTCCCGTGCGTGGTGGTGGGCGACCGGCCGTCCGGCGACGGCGAGGCCTCGGTCCTGGTGCGGCCGTTCACGCTGGACGAGCTGGTCGGCTCGATGCAGGCCGCGCTGCGGCCGCCCCCTGCGGCTCGCCTTGCTCCGGGGCCCTCGGCGGCTCCGGCACCAGCCGCGCCCGCAGGTCGGACGCCGGCCATCCTCGCCGCGGCGCCTCCAAAC
>JBOGWP010000047.1:0-5656 GCA_050693875.1 Actinomycetota bacterium | reverse complement strand
GGCGAAGCCGGCCCCGGCACGGGCGAAGCCGGCCCCGGCACGGGCGAAGCCGGCCCGGGCACGGGCGAAGCCGGCCCCGGCCCGCGCCAAGGCGTCTCCGAGCCCAAAGAAGGCCGCCTCGAAGCCGGCCCCGGCACGGGCGAAGCCGGCCCCGGCACGGGCGAAGACCACCGACACGGGCGCGAAGCCCACCGGTACACGCCCGAGGGTCGCCGACCGGGGAGCCAAAGCCGCCCCGGCCCGCGCCAAGGCGTCTCCGAGCCCAAAGAAGGCCGCCTCGAAGCCGACGAGGGCGGCCTCGGCGAAAGCAAGAACCGGAGCGGCGCGGGCAAAGCCCGCCCCTGGCGCTCTGGGCGATCGAGCGGCTCCGGCGGCCCCATCGAAGACGCGCAAACCGTCGCCATCCACGGGCTCAGGCGGCTCGGCCCCCGTCCGGGCAACGTTCCCTGCCGCCCTCGCCGCACTGCTCCGGACGCGCAAGCTCAAGGTGCCCCGGGGGCTCTCCGACGCACCGCCCGACGCATACGCCAAGCAGCCGGCCTCGTTCACGGAGACCCTGGCTAGGCTTCCCGATGCCGAGCTCGTCGCCCATGCCGAACGGGTGGCGAGGTATGCGGCCCGGCTGGCGGAGCGGGCGCGCCGGTCATGGGACGGCTCCCCCTTGATCAACGAGCTTCGCCGGCGCGGCCTCAACGAGCCATTGCCTCCCGAGCGCGTGGTCGGCCTGGCGTTCTCCCTCAAGACGCCCCTGGTCGAATGGACCAACAAGGAGATCCTCGCCGTGGCGCGGGAGTGGTCGAAGCGAGGCCGCGCCCGCTGACGGGGGCACCACCCTTCCCGCGCGAGGAACAATGGAGGGCAGCCCTGTAGGCGCGTTCGAGAGGAGACGACGATGGCTCGCGGGACCGGAACAGATGCGAAGTGCGTCCACGGGAGCGCCCAGCAAACCTCGCCTCGAGCGGCCGTATGCGAGGAGTGCGGCAGCGGGTTCAACCTGCGCGTTTGCACCGAGTGCGGACATGTTGGCTGCTGCGAGTCGCAGTTCGGCCACAACACCGCGCACTACCGCCACAGCGGCCATCCGGTGATCAAATCGATGCCGGTCGACGCGTCCTCGTTCACATGGTGCTACGAGTGCAACCGTTACCTCTGACACCACCAGGCCTCCAGCAGCGCGCGCCTCGCGGAACCTTCGGAAACGCCCCATTGCGGTTCGTGTCTCCGGAAATTCATCGTGGGCTGACCTATCGAAAACCGCCTGGCAACCTGCCGGCAATCTCGCTTCGCGATAGTCGTCTTCGGGCGCGAACGCGTGTCGTCGACGAAGGAGGTGCCGATGGGGCGAGGGTGGATCGAGACCTGGAACCCTGAGGACGAGGAATTCTGGGAGCGCGGCGGGAAGTCCGTTGCGCGGCGGAACCTCGTCTTCTCCATCTTTGCCGAGTTCCTTGGCTTCGCCGTCTGGGTGTTGTGGAGCGTCACCGCTGCGAAGCTGAACGAGGCGGGCTTTCATTTCTCGACGAGTCAGCTGTTCACCCTCGCCGCGATCCCACCGCTTGTCGGCGCCACCGTGCGCTTCCCCTACACGTTAGCGGTCCCGCGCTTCGGCGGCCGGAACTGGACCGTGGTCAGCGCGCTCCTGCTGCTGCTCCCGGTCGGCTTCCTCGCGGTTGCGGTCACGAACCCGGGCACACCCTACTGGGCGTTCCTTCTCGCCGCGGCGACGGCAGGGCTCGGCGGGGGCAACTTCGCGTCGAGCATGGCCAACATCTCGTTCTTCTATCCCGATCGGAGGAAGGGCTTCGCGTTGGGCCTGAACGCCGCCGGAGGGAACATCGGGGTCGCGGTCGCCCAGTTCTTCGTCCCGCTGGTGGTGACCCTGCCTGCGCTTGCGGTCGTGGGGGGCTCCCAGGGCTCGTCCGGAAAGCTCTTTCTGCAGAACGCCGCCCTGATATGGGTGCCACTCATCCTGGCAGCGGCCGCGTGCGCCTGGTTTTTCATGGACAACCTCAGGGTGGCCCGTTCGGGAATCAAGGACCAGGCGGTGATCGTGCGGCGCAAGCAGACCTGGGTCATGTCCTGGATCTACGTCGGCACGTTCGGATCGTTCATCGGATATTCGGCGGGGCTTCCCCTGCTGATCAAGACCCAGTTCCCCAAGGTCAGCCTTTCGATCGCATTCCTGGGTCCTCTGGTCGGATCGCTCTCCCGGCCGATCGGCGGTTGGCTGGCCGACCGGATGGGTGGAGCCCGGGTCACCCTTGCCACCTTCGGGGCGATGATCCTCGCAGTGGGGGGAGTCATCTTCTTCCTCGCTCACAAGAACGAGCCCTACGCATTTGGCGGGTTCCTCGCCATGTTCGTCGTCCTGCTCGCGCTGACCGGCATCGGCAACGGGTCGACCTACCGGATGATCCCGATGATCTTCCGGGCCATTCATCTGAACGGCGCTCCGGGACAGCCGGAGGCGGCCCAGGCGGCGCTGCGGAGCGCGCGCCGCGAGACCGCTGCGGCGCTGGGCTTCATCGGCGCCATCGGAGCGTACGGGGGATGGCTCATTCCGCAGGGGTATGCGATCTCTGCCTCGACGATCGGGACGCCGGCAGGCGCGCTGTACTTCTTCGTTGCGTTCTATGTCACCTGTCTCGGGCTGACCTGGTGGTACTACCTGCGCCGCAGCTTCGCCATCGAACGAGCACCGAGCCTGGCCCACGCAGAGGTGTGAACCCGGCGGCGCCGTCCGCCGGCCCTGCCTGATCTGACCCGAGCCTCGGAGCGGCTCCTGGCGCCGCTCCGAGGAGGGTCCTGGCGGCCCACCGGGGCCGAGCCGGCCGTCGCCTCCCGAGGTGGCCGGGCGATACCGGAGAGGGGTGAGGTGATGAGCGCGCCCAGCGAGACCGTTCGCTCCGTATGTCCCTATTGCGCCGTCGGGTGCGGTCTGCTGGTCGACGTGCGCGACGGGGTGCCGTTCCGGGTCCGGGGCGACAAAGAGCATCCCGCCAACCGCGGGCGGCTCTGCGCCAAGGGCGTCCTGCTTCCCCAGGTTCTGCGCACTCCGGACCGGCTGGTCCATCCGCAGATCCGCGAGTCGCGCGACCAGGAGTTCCGGCGCGTGAGCTGGGACGAGGCCCTCGAGTTCGTCGCCGAGCGCCTCGGCGGGATCGCCGGGCGGCAAGGACCTGACGCGGTTGCCTTCTACGGGTCCGGCCAGCTGCCCACCGAGGACTACTACCTCCTCGGGAAGTTGGCGAAGGGGTTCATCGGTACCAACAACCAGGACACGAACTCCCGGCTGTGCATGACCAGCGCCGCGGCGGCGTATGCGCGGGCTTTCGGCCAGGATGGACCGCCCTCGTCACACGCCGATTTCGACGACGCGGACTGCTTCTTCGTGCTCGGGGCGAACATGGCTGCCTGCCACCCGGTCCTGTTCCAGCAGATGGCGGCGCGGAAACGGGCGGCGCCGGGGACCAAGGTGATCGTCGTCGACCCGCGGCGCACGGCAACTGCGAGCATCGCCGATCTCTACCTGCCGGTCCGCCCGGGGACGGACGTCCCACTCCTCAACGCCATGCTTCACGTCATCCTGCGCGAGGGGTTGGCCGACGAGAGCTTCGTCGCCGCTCACACGGAGGGGTTCGACGAGCTGCGGGATCTGGTCCTTGCAGACTACGCGCCGGAACAGGTCGCGTCCCTCTGCGGCGTCGAGGCGGACGTCATACGCGAGGCCGCGCTCGTCTACGGGAGGGCCGGAGCCTCTCTCAGCCTCTGGGCGATGGGAGCGAACCAGAGCATCGCCGGCGTCGACAAGAACCTGGCCCTCATCAACCTCGCCCTCGTAACAGGCAACATCGGGCGGCCGGGGACCGGGCCCTTCTCGCTGACCGGCCAGCCCAACGCGATGGGGGGTCGCGAGGCCGGGGGTCTGTCGCACACCCTGCCGGGGCACCGCCTCACTGCCGATCCGCAGCACCGGGCGGAGATGGAGCGGTTCTGGGGCGTTCCCGAAGGACGCATCTCGTCGCGCCCGGGGCTGACCGCCATAGAGACGTTCGACGGTCTTGCCGATGGGACCGTCCGGGCCCTGTGGGTGATCTGCACCAACCCCCTCGCCTCGCTCCCGGACGTCGCCAGGGCGAGGGAGGCGGTACTGCGGGCCGACCTCGTGGTTGCCCAGGATGCCTACCACCCCACGGAGACAAGCCGGTATGCCCACGTGTTGCTCCCCGCAGCGCAGTGGTCCGAGCGGGCGGCCACGATGACGAATGGGGAGCGGCGCATCTGCCTGCTCGAGAAGGCCGGCGACCCACCCGGCGAGGCCCTTCCCGATTGGGAGATCTTCTGCCGGTTCGCCGAGAAGCTGGGCTTTGGCGACTCGTTTGCGTACCGGGATGTCTGCGAGATCTTCGACGAGTTCACGCAGACGACGCGGGGGCGCGACCTCGACATGACCGGGATCACGCACGCCCGCCTGCGAGGCGGCGGCGGCCTGCAGTGGCCGCTCCCCGAAGGACAGGAGCAGGGGACGGTCCGCCTCTATGCGGACGGACGGTTTCCGACCCCGTCGGGCCGGGCGCGCCTCTTCGCCGTCGCCTATCGCCCGCCGGCCGAGCCGGCAGACGAGGAATATCCGCTCGTGCTGCTGACCGGCCGAGTGAAGGACCAGTGGCACACCAGAACCCGGACCGGGAAGGTGGCGAAGCTCGATCGCAACTGCCCCGAACCCTACGTCGAGGCGCATCCCGACGATGCTCACAGCCGCGGGATCGAGGCTGGCCAAATGGTGGAGATCCGGTCACGGCGGGGGATGGCCCGGCTCCGCCTCCAGATCTCGAGGGACGTTCGGCGCGGGACCGTCTTCGCCCCCTTCCACTGGGGCGAGCTCTGGGTGCGGGACGGAAGCGTCAACGATCTCACCATCCCGGCATTCGATCCCGTCTCGAAAGAGCCCGAGCTAAAGTACGCGGCGGTCCAGCTCTCTCGGATGGACGCCGGCCCCAACGGCAGCGTCTCTGCCGGGCGGGGGCCGGGTAAAGTGACGGAGTGAGTTCGGAAGACCTCGAGAACACCCCGGCGCTCGACCTGCATCACCGTGCGGTCCGCCTCGCCGCGCGCCGGCTCGACGTGGGATTCCTCTGGACGCTGGCAAAGTCGATCCCTGCCGCGGAGGCGTCGGTAGGCCACATGCGCGAGGCCGAGGCCGACGCGATCAGCATCTCGGCGCTGCTCGACGACTTGGTGCGCGGGGAGGCAGAGGTCGCCGAGGCCCTGCGCCCGATGTACCTCGAATACCTGAGAGAGCACAGCGGCTCGCACGACCGTCGGGGGAGTCCCCCCGACGACCCCCCACTCTGACGGGGTGGCGCGGTGGAGCTCGAGCGAACCCCCAGTTTGACCGGGTGGTGCGGCGGAACCAGCCCAGCTTGAGGTGCCGAAGTTCGTGCGAATGAGTCAAGTTTGGGGACGAGAGCCCACCAGGGTGCACCTCAAGCGGGGCCCGGCAGGCCCCGAGCGAAGCGAGGCCCTGCCGGCATTGAACAACGCCGCCGGAGGCTCGGCTCGCCGAGCGAGGCCCGGCAGGCACCGAGCGAAGCGAGGCCCTGCCGGCATTGAACAACGCCGCCGGAGGCTCGGCTCGCCGAGCGTGGCGAGGCGG
>JBOGWP010000046.1:0-9956 GCA_050693875.1 Actinomycetota bacterium | reverse complement strand
ACGAACAGCTCGAGAGCCGCTAGCACGGCGATCAAGGCCACCGCCCCCACGATGATCCCTGGCCGCCTGTGCAGCGGCCTCCGCTCTCCTGTGGTTCTCCCCACGTCTGCTCCGGTCTCTCCTCCAGGGCCATAAGCGTGGCGGCGGAGCCTCCCAGACATACGCTCCAGAGCTGCCCCGGGGGCCAGGACACGAGAGGCTGACCCTTCCCCTGGGCAGCAATCATAGTCATCCGCCCTTCAAATGGCTCCGGTTTAAATCTGACCCCCGTAACGCCGGTTCAAAAGGGACCCCCCTCGGGGGAAATCCTCCACTGGGAGTGTTTGTTTGGCGCAGCTTGAGCCCCGACCATCGGCCCAGGAACGTGCTCAAGGTGGAAGAGGCGGCGGGTTGCGTCAGAGCTCCCGTCCGATAACCTCCCGCGAAATCCGTCAGGATTTGGCACTCTCCTGACACCCTCTCAAGTGGGGTGCTATACACCCCTGACGTGAGCTCCGAAAAGTCGAGGCCTGGCGAGTGGAGTGCAACACCTACAGGCCACACTCCGTTCTCGGTGGGCTCACCCCTGCTGAATTCCGGAAGGCATGGACCACCGAACACCAGCCATAGCGGTTGGACCATGAACCGGGGCCCCGTCACCCTGACGGAGGGACCAGGTGTACGAGCAGGAAGCTCTTCGGCGACGGCGAAGGCTCACCCGAGGACAAGTGGCAGATCTTCCTCGAGGCTTCCGCCAAGGAGGCCAAGGTGGTAGAGGTACTGCGCCGTGGGGGATCGACTCTTCTCAGCCGGCGAGGATCCGCCAGCAGGTGAGGACGGGGGCGCTCGCCGAGCTCGGCAAGGGCCCCGGCCGCAAGGCGCGAGAAGGAAGAGCTCAAGCAGGAAATGGACCGCCTGGAGAAGGCGTTCAAGGAAGTCTCGATCGACAAAACGTTGCTCCGAAAAAAATCGGCTCCTCGCTATTTCGTGTGGGTGAGCCCGAGGTGGAGCTTCCCGGCGATGAGATAGGTCATGGCGATCAGGTTGCGGCTCGATCGGTAGCCGCGGGCCCGGCGCTTGGCCGCCAGGGAGTTGATCGCCTCGAGGATGCCGTTGTTGATCCTCTTGTGGTGCCAGCGGAGGATGCCCTCCCAGTGATCGACGACGGTGCGGGCGAAGCGCTGGATCGGCTCGAGGCGGCTTCGCACCGCCCCCCGGCACCACCGCCGGAGATAGGTCTCGGCCTGCCCGGGGCTGGTCGATCTTGTAGAGCTCGCGCATGCGTTCTCTGGCAGTGCGGGGAGAGTCGAAGAAGAGGTCGTAGATCTGGTGGGTCGCAAGGCAGCGGTGTTCGGAAGAGGAACTCGCAGATCTGATGATCTCTTTCTCCAAGGCGTTTGCGGAGCCCTGACAGGCTGTTCCGTCCCCGCGCGGCGAGGGCGGCTCATTTCGCCTCCCATGCGGAAACGCACCTTGTCCGGGACGCCGCTCCTAAGCAGCGCGTGGAACGGCGGGCTGAAGGCGGATGGAGCGGCCGGAGGAACGGCAGGCACAACTCGCTCACCACTTCCGCTCCTTGATCACGTCCTGGCGAACCCGGATGCGGGCCTCCACCGCCTTTCTTTCGTCACCGAACCGCGCCGCCGCCGCCTTCACCTTGTCGGTTCCCCCGTCTGCCACGGTCGAGGAGCGGCATCGAAGGAGCGGGGAGTTAATGTGTTCTGTCCCCGAGTCGTGGCGCCACCCTAGCGCCTCCAGAAAGCACTGTTCAGCCGCACCCCTCGCATCCATCCCCTCGATAGGGAGGTCGTCCATCGCCTTGCCGATGGTGAAATGAATGACGCACTTCGCCTCCGGCGGCTGCTCGCGGAGGAAACCCCTTAGACGGTTACGAACGAGATGGAGTACAGCCGTCGCCTTCACGACGACCGGCCGGTCGGGGCGTCAATCGAAGCTTTTCGCGGGGCTCGACGGACCACGGCTGACATACTGGAGCGCCTGACCGACGAGGAGTGGCGGCGCGAAGGAATCCATAACGAGTTCGGCCGGTACAACGTCGACTTCTGGTTGCAACGAGCATCCGCACACCTCCAACAGCACGCCGAACAAATCCTCAAAGCGCGAGCCGCGTGGATGGAAGGAGCGTCACGCGAAGCCGGGCGATCTGGGATCAGGCGCTAAGTCCGCCCCCGATAACAGTTCTCAGGTCAGAGCGTGACGCTCGGGTCAATGCGGCCCCCCGGGGAGCCGTTCTGACCCGTATTCTCGTCACCCGGTTCCGACGTCAAGTTCAAGAGGCCCCGCGCCGCCTCGAAGCAATATCAGGCCCCTCCGACCTCGACTAACACAAAACGAGGGGCCGCCGACAGGTTGAGGCCTGCGATCGAGTTCTTTGCATCCTGAGACCTCCGCTCCGCTTTACGTCGATGTAATTACGTCCGCGTAGTCTGTCCGCGACTTCGTCGCATCTATGCTACACTTGTCGCATGGCAGAGGTAGCTTCTCGGGAGCTTCGAAACAACACCAGGTCACTCTTGGAGCGCGTCGAGGCTGGCGAAGAAGTCACGATCACGGTCGGCGGGCGGGCAGTCGCGATTCTTCAACCGATAGGTCGGCGACCGCACTGGCTCGGACGTGAAGAGTTTGCCCACAGGATCGGCGTCCACCGAGCAGACCCGCAGCTCAGACAAGACCTCGCCCAACTTGCGCCCGACTCCACTGACGACCCCGGTTTATGAGCCGCGGACTCGCCGACACCACCATCTTCATTGCGAGGGAGACCATGCGACCCCTGCAGGCCAGTTCCCTGCCCGACGAGATCGGCGTTTCGGTGATCACCATCGGTGAACTGCGCGCCGGTGTCTTGGCCGCTGCCGAGGTGGAGATACGCGATCGACGGCTCGCGACGCTGACTCAGGCACTTTCACTGGAGCCGATCCCCATCGATCAGCAGGTGGCAGAGGCGTGGGCAAAGCTCCGCCTTCTCTTGCGGGACAGCGGACAGAGGATGCCGGTCAACGACTCATGGATCGCCGCCACCGCCCTCGCGCACGGTGTTTCGCTCATCACTCAAGATGACGACTGCGTGAACGTACCGGGTCTCGACATCGTCAGGGTTTGACGGCGCATCTCGAACCGCTCGGGACGTTCGATATTCCACGAGAGGCGGCCGGCATCCCCTCTTCAGACTCGAGCCAGACTCCGGCACCCGGTAAAACGCGGTTCGTATTGTGTCCCGTCCGCCTCCGCGGAGCGATAAGCGCACGAACAACCGGGCACGGTGACGAGGGGCTTGATGTACGCCCGCCACTCCACGTCGATGACGGCCGAGACGGCTGCCAACAGTCTCTTTCGGCTGCCCCACGATCCCGGCATCGGCCGTGGTCCGATTCCACCGACGTCCGAACGGGCCAGAGCACCTCGACTGCTGCTCCGCCGCCTCTTGCTCCCACGACCCTTTCTCTGTCGCTCTTTACCCAGTTGCCCGAAAGTGCTATACGGAGCCACGGGGCGCGGGGGAGGTTGACTCTGTTGCACAGGACCGTATTCGGTTTCCGGCTGGATATCGCAACCTGTTCCAAAAGCTGGCCATGCGCCCTAGCTTGAGCCTTGGGGTCGAAGAGGAGTTCTTCGTCGTCGACCCGACCACACGAGCGCTGGCCCCCGGTGCCCAGGTCATCCTCGATCATCTCGCCGACCAGGGCCTCGCCTCCGGTAGGGACTACAGCTATGACCACGAGTTCCGTGCATCCATGATCGAGAGCCGCACGCCCGTGTGCCGGAGCCTGGGCGATGTCCGCTTCGAGCTGGAACGCCAGCGTTCCATCCTCATCCGAGCCGCGCTTGACGTCGGCCGCTGGATCATGGCTGCGGGAATGGCCCCGCTGGCCGACTGGGAGGGACAACGAATCACCCCCACGCCACGCTACCAGCAGATCGCGCAGCACTATCAGAAGGTAGCCGAAGGGCTGACCATTTGCGCCTGCCACGTCCACGTCGGGATTGCGGACGCCGAGAGCGCCGTCCAGGTGTCGAACCGGGTCCGGCCCTGGCTCCCCGCCCTGCTCGCCCTCTCTGCCAGCTCCCCCTTCGGGATCGGCCGAGACACCGGCTACGCGAGCTACCGCACCATGATCTGGGCTCCCCTGCCCTCCGGCGGCATGCCCGACATCTACCGGTCGGCCGCGGAGTACCGGAACCTGGTCCAGGCACTGATCGACACCGGCACCATCCTCGATTCTCGTCAGATCTATTGGGATGTTCGCCTGGGCGACGGGCATGACACCTTGGAGTTTCGGATCGCGGATGCGGCCACAACGATCGATGAGGCTGTGTTGCAGGCCGGGCTATGCCGGGCGCTTGCCCAGACCTGCTTGGACGAGGCGGTCTCGGGGCAGGTACTCCCCGACGTTCGCCCCGAGCTGCTTCGGGCCGCCAAGTGGCGGGCTGCCCGCTTTGGGCTCGACGACAACCTGATCGATGTCCTGAAGGCGGAGTCGCTCCCGGCTCCAGCATTGCTCGACCGCTTCCTCGCCTACCTGCGGCCGGCCCTGGAGGACGCAGGGGACTGGGAGGAGGTCGTCGACCTGGTCGAAGGGACCCGGCGTCGCGGTACATCGGCGCGCCGCCAGCGCCAGGCCTTCGCTCATACGAAGCGCCTCCAAGACGTCGTCGACCTGATGGTTAACGAGACCGCCTCTGGCTACTCAATTCACCGTCCTACGAGCGACGTCACGGTGTAGCGGCCACAACCGCCGTTCCGCGTTACCGCGCGGCGTTCGTGCGAGTGAACCCTGCGAGGTGCACCGGGAGCACAGTGATGGGGGTCCCGGGTGAGTACTCCCGGAACGACTCCACCATCCCCTCATACGGCTGGCCGTAGATCTGCTCGATCTCGACGGTCTCGAGCCATTCGGAGGCGTTCGCGAGGTGCTTGGTGATCACTTGCATGTGGAACTCCATCGAGGCAGCGTCGGGATGCACCTGCACGACGGCAACCTTGCTGCCCTCCTCGTCGAGGTAGAAGTTGAACGCCATCAGACGCGGCTCGTTGGTCTCGACCAGCTCCACGTGCTCCTGCAACATCTTCTTGGCCTCTTCGAGCTTCCCCTTCCTGATCGTGTACGTTCCGATGTAGACAAACGGCTGGCTCATGTGGGCTCCTCCTCTTGCGGTCCTCGTTCGTCCGGGGCCTCTCGAACGGCATCGTGACGGGCGCCGCTAACGGATCGCTAACGACGGCCCACGAAGCGTGGCGTGCTACGGTCGGGGCCTGCGGGGGGAGGCCGGGAGTGGAGTTCCGGATCCTAGGGTCGATGGAGGTCCTTGACGCGGACCGGCGCGTCGACCTGCCCGCCGGGCGCGGCCGAGCGCTGCTGGCGCTCCTCGTTCTGCACGCCGGAGAGGTCGTCTCCGCCGAGCGCCTGATCGACGAGCTGTGGGGCGAGAGCCCGCCGCCGACCGCGGGCACGGTCGTGCAGGGCCTTGTGTCGAAGCTTCGGAAGCTGCTGGAGCCCGGCCGCGGCAAGGGCGAACCGGCCGGGATCATCGAAACGCTCGGGCCCGGCTACCGCCTCGCGGTGGATCCAGACGACGTCGACGCGAACCGCTTCAAGAGGCTCCTCGACGAGGCGCGCCTCCTGACCGGCGAAGCGCGATCCGCCACGCTGGCGACGGCGCTGCGTTTGTGGGGCGGGCCGCCGCTCGCGGACTTCACCTACGAGCCGTTCGCACAGCGAGCGATCACCGCGTTGGACGAGCTGCGGCTCGCCGCGGTCGAGGACCGCATCGACGCCGACCTCGCGCTCGGGCGACACGGCGAAGTCGTCGCCGAGATCGAGGGCCTCGTCGCCGGACATCCGTTCCGTGAGCGCCTGCGCGGCCAACTGATGCTGGCGCTCTACCGGGCGGGACGGCAGGCCGACGCGCTCGCCGCGTTCCACGCTGCGCGCACCGCGCTGGTCGAGGAGCTCGGCATCGAGCCGGGCCCGGCGTTGCGCGAGCTCGAACAAGCGATTTTGAACCAGGACCGCTCGCTCGATGCGCGGGAGCCGGCGCCGCAACCGGAGCCTGCCCAGCCGACCACCGACGAGCGCTGGCTGCCTCGAGAGCGCAGGACGGTGACCGTCCTGTACGCAGACCTTGCATCGGTGGGAGAGACGGACCCCGAGGCCCAGCGTGCCACGGTCGAGCGCTCGCTGGACCTCGCGAACGGCGTGCTCCGCCGTCACGGGGCACGGGTCGAGGATGTGGTCGGCGATCTGCTCGTCGGATTCTTCGGCCTGCCGGTCGCGCACGAGGACGACGCCGCGCGCGCCGTGCGCGCCGCGGTCGAGCTTCAGGCCGCGTTGTCGTGTCGGGTCGGCGTCGAGACCGGCGAGCTGGTGGTCGGAACCGGCTCCTTGCTCGCGGCGAGAGCCACAGGGCCGGCGTTGACCGTCGCGGCGCGGCTGCAGCAGGCGGCCGCCGACGGTGAGCTGCTCGTCGGGCCTACGACTCGCCGCCTCGTCCGCGGAGCCGCGGTACTGAAGGCCGCGGACGCTCTCGATGCGTGGCGCGTGCTGGACGTGGTGACCGGCGCGCCTGCGATCGACCGCCGCCTCGACGCGCCAATGGTGGGGAGAGTGCCTGAGCTCACCCGTCTGCGCACAGCGTTCGCGTCGACTGCCCGCCGCGCCGCGCCCCGACACCTCGCTGTCCTCGGCGAAGCAGGAATCGGGAAATCGAGATTGTCGGGCGAGTTCGCTTCCTCGATCGGCCCCCTCGGGCGCATCATCACCGGCCGCTGCCCGGCATACGGCGAGGGGATCACGTTCCTGCCGCTGCGAGAGGCCGTGCTCGACGCGGCCGGCCCGCGTGGATGGCCCGCGCTGGCGGAGCTGCTCGCCGGCGAGGAGGACGGGGCGCAGATCGCCGATCAGGTCGCCGCGGCGATCGGGCTGACCCCGCAGCCGGGCAGGCCCGACCAGCTCTTCCGGGCGGTCCGGCGGCTCTTCGAGATCCTCGCGGCCGAGCGTCCTCTCGTCGCCGTTTTCGAGGACGTCCACTGGGCGGAGTCGACCTTCCTGGATCTGATCGAACACATCACCGGGCGCGCCCAGGGCCCGATCTTCGTGCTCTGCCTGGCGCGTCCAGAGCTGATCGAGGCGCGACCTGCGTGGAGCGACGAGGCGCTGACGCTCGAGCCGCTCGAGGCGGGCGACATCGAGCAGCTGGTCGTCGACCGGGCGGACACGATGACCGGGGCGGAGACACTCGGCCGGATCGTCGAGGCCGCGCAGGGGAACCCGCTGTTCGCCGAGCAGCTGCTCGCCGCCGTCGGGGAGGACGGCCTCGGGACGATCCCGGCGTCGCTTCAGAGCCTGCTCGCCACGCGGCTCGACCGGCTCGGCCCGGGCGAGCGGGACCTGCTCCGCGGTGCCGCCGTCGTCGGGCCGGACGTCGCGGAGGAGGCTCTCATCGCGCTCGTCCCCGAGCGAGCCCGGCCGTTCGTCGAGCGGCATCTGCAGGCGTTGGAGGCCAAGCGCTTCATCGTGCGCGGCGACGGCGGCTTCGTGTTCGGCCACGCCCTGATCCGGCAGGCCGCATACCAGAGCATGACCCGCATGGACAGAGCGGCACTGCACGAGCGGTTCGCGGGCTGGCTGGAGAACGCGGCCTCCGAGCCTCCGCCCGAGCTCGACGAGATCGCCGGGTATCACCTGGGGCAAGCCGTCGCGCATCTCCGTGGGATCGGACTGGAAGGGGGAACCCTCGCCGTGCGCGCCGGGGAGCGCCTGGCGAACGCGGGCGAGCGCGCGTTGGGCCGCGCCGACCTGCCCGCCGCCGAGCGTCTCCTGTCGGGCGCCAGATCGATGCTCCCCCCGGATCACCCTCGCAGAACGGTCGTCACCCAGCGCCTCGCCGAGGCCTGCCTGCCGCTTGGGCATCACGCACGATCCCAGGAGCTGCTGGGCGAGCTGATCGAAGCCGCCCGTGCTTCGGGCGACCGATCGTCCGAGCTGTTCGCCCGGCTCGAGCGTGCGAGGGTCCAGCTGCTGATCGGACCGGATCCAGCACCCCTCGAGGCGTTCCTCCGAGAGGCGGAACAGGCGCTCGCCCACTTCACCCAGACCGGCGACGAGGGCGGGCTGGCCGAGGCGGTGTTCCTCATCGCCAACGTGGAAGAACGCGCCGGGAGAATGGCCGCGATGGAGGAGCGCTATCGATCGAGTCTCGTCCATGCCGACCGGTCCGGTCTCATGCGTGAGAGGGTCGCCGCTCGGTGGATGCTGGCGCACGCGCTCGCGCTCGGGCCGGTTCCGGTCCCGGAATGCATCGACAGGTGCGAGGAGCTGGTGTCGCTCCATGGGATCGAGGTTCCGGGAGTGCGAATGGCGCTCGGACTCTTCTCCGCTATGGCCGGGCGGTTCGACGAGGCGCGAGAGATGAACGATCGCGCCCGACGGATCATCGAGGAGCAGATGAGAGTGAAGCGTCTCTTGAAGTTCGTCGCGGTTTCTCGAGGGACGATCGAGCACCTGGCCGGCGACCTTCCCGCAGCCGAGCGAGCGCTCCGCGCCGCGATCGGGATCGAGCGTGCGATCGGTGAGGAGCCCGACGAGTTCTCCCAGTCCGCCGCGAGGCTCGCTCTGGTGCTGTGGCGGCAGGGTCGGAACGAGGAGGCGGCTGAGATGGCCGACCTGAGCGCGAAGGCGGCACCGTCGGAGAGCGTGGCGGCGCAAGCTCTGTCGTGCGCGGCCCGTGGGCGAGCCACGATGGACGCCGCGCTTGCGCGGAGGGCCGTCGGTGTGGTGCCGGACGACATGCCGAACCTCCGCGCGGATGTCCTGGTCGAGTCTGCGGCCGTGGCGCGGCGCGGCGGTGACGAGCAAGCCGCCACGGCGGCCCTCGAGGAGGCGGGGGCGCTCTACGAACGGAAAGGCAACCTGGCTGCGATCGCGCTGATCCGCGGGTGAGGCCGCTCGCGGTCGGCGCCGGTTGCCGGAGCCTTCGTGGAGCCGCATGCGCGGAGCGTGCCCCGCCACCCAGCCCGGGTGGAAGGGTCGCCCCCCCAGATCCGGAGTTAGCCTGCGTGCGCACAGCCCTCCAAGCCTTTGGGAACCGCCGAAGCCGGGCCGACGTTCTTGAAGGGAGATGGACAGTGGAGGAGAGGGCGAGGACGCTCCGTCGAGGAATGCCAGCCCTGGACGTTGGCGGCGGCCCTCTCGAGGAGCCTCCCCCCACGGCTCGGTCTCCCATGGTGAGCGGCGCTCGGCACCCCTCGTCACACCGTCCTCATGTGCCCGGCAGTCCTCTTCCCCACCCGCTGCAGGGCCGGCTGAGCGGGGGTGGGATGGCGTGCCCACCCTGCCGGGGTGCGTCATCTCCCCGCCGGCTCGGGCGTCCGCTCCGGCCGCCGCGACGAACCGCCGACACAACGGCAGGGGGCCTGTGCCGGCCGACGCGCCGTCCCCTGAGCGACGAGGGTCCCCCAGGTTCGGGGGAAGACCGGCAGTCTACGGCCATCCCTTTTCCGGCATCCTCCTCGGTGCCGGCAACAAGGATGGGCGAGGCTGGAGCGCGGGTGAACACGGACGACCGGGAGCCCGGCAGGCAGATCACCTGAGCAGAGGTCGTGACCGAGCAGGCTGCCCTCGTGTACTCGGTCGCCTACCGCCTCGCGGGGAATCCGGACGATGCCGCGGACCTCGCACAAGACGTGATGGTGAAGGTCCGGGGCTCGCTGCCGCGCCTCCGGCCTGGGTCGCTCGAGGGATGGCTCCTGCGTGTCACGACCACCTCTTCCTGGATCGGGTCAGGAGCCGCTCCCGGCACCCGGTCGAGCCAATCGATGACCACGCCGGCGACCTAGCTCACAAACAGCAGCACATCGTTCCGAAAGAGCGTGAAGAGTTACCAGCAGCACATCGTTCCGTGAGGGCGAGCATCAGCCCTTGACCCGGAAAGGCAGGTCCATCCGCAAGAGCTGTCCGTGG
>JBOGWP010000045.1:0-38542 GCA_050693875.1 Actinomycetota bacterium | reverse complement strand
GCGCGCCGCTGCCTCGTGATGAGACCTCACCGTCGAGCCGTGGGAAGGCGCGGGATCGCCTCGGCGCGCTGCGACGCCGGGGCCATCTCGCCGACATCTCGGGGGGGCAGCCTGCGTGTCTGCGGTCTTGCGACCGGGGTACGGGTCGACGCTCTTTCAAAGTGGTCGAGCCACAAGGAGGCGCAGTCGTCACCCGTCCAGCCGCCCGTCCAGCCCAACTAACCGGTCGGCGCAGTTCCTCTCGGGTCGTCTCCTCCCACCACAACGGGAGGAACTTCGCTTCATTTCGGTCGACATCGGTGACGGCAAGGTTCACGGACTGAACATACGAGGAGGCTGTAATGGTGAAGCAGGGAAGGCCGGAAGAGTCCCATGGGAGGTTCGTTGAGGCGTTCAACGTCGGAGACCCCAGTTGATCGTGAGCCTCTACCAGCCTGACGCTACCCTCGTTCCTCAGCCGGACCAGCTGGCGTCTGCCTGCCGGCCATCGGTGAGGCACCGCGTCAGTTCCAGACCGTGGGCAAGATGACCGCCCGGACGCGCTACTGCATACAGGTCGGAGACGTAGCGCTCGCGAGCGCTTCCTGGCGATTCAACGGCACCGGCCCTGACGGCAAGGTGCGGGGCACCAGCGCCGACCTTCTGCGCTGCCAGCCCCGACGGCCGCTGGTTGCTCGTCGTGGACCATCCCTTTGATGGGTCGTAACCGGAGACACCACAAAGCCGGCGATCAATTGAGTGACTGCCTCGGTCCGCTAGGACGTTGTCCGCCGGTAGCGACCAGTTTCGCAGGGGCCCGACTGACGCTGCGCACCACAAGCAACTACCGCATGTCACCGCCTGAACGTATGAATCCATCAGCAGGCCGCCACGAAGTTCCACGGCGAGCAGGTCATCCTCTGAACCACCGACGTGGCGCCGGTGTAGCTCCCCCATCAGCGAAGCGTCGCCTGCACGAACGCCTCTACCGCGGGCAGGTTCTCATCCCAGGTCGGCTGGATCTGCGACGCCGGAAGGATGAAGCCCCCCTCGGCCGCCGTGGCCGGGCGCAGCTCGATGGTGAACGACGGGCTGCCGTAGCTCCCGTAGGTCCAGTCGGTGGTGTCGCCGGCCGTGAGATAGAGCTGCGAGGACTTCTGGGGGGTGTAGACCTTCCCGTGGACGGCCTTGATCTCCCGGTGCATCCGCTGGCCGAGCCGCTCCATCCCCCGGCGGTCGGTGGCATCGGGAATCGGCTGCTGGGTGTAGCCCCACGGCCAGAGGATCAGCTGCGAGTAGCTGTGGTAGGTCACCACGCCCTGGAAGATCTCCCGCCCGACGAGATCGCGGACCGCCCGCGTCTCGGGCTCGGAGAACGCCCTGGGCCCCACATACGTCTCGTCCCCGGGGACGTGGCTGGAGGTGGCGATGTTGAGCGTGCCCCACATGTATCCGTAATTGCGGTTCGGGTCGACGCCGATCGTGCCATCCGGGTTCGGGCGCCGGTTCTTGCGCCACAGGCGGTTCGTCGTCCGAGAGAACTCGTGGCCATCGGGATTGACCATCGGCACTACCCACAGCTCGCCGCGGGAGAGCCAGCGAGCGACCGGATTCGAGTCAGCGTTCTTCACGATGTGCTCGGCGAGCAGATATGGAACCTCCACCGCGATCCACTCACGAGCGTGGTGGCAGCCCATGAAGAGCAATTTGCGGCTGCTCCCCCGGCGCTCCCCGAGGCGCAAGGCCCAGATCGGCCGGTTCTCGACGCTCCATCCGATCTCATGCAACTCGGCGATCTCGGGGCGGCTGCTGGCCAGCCCCCGAAGATCGTCCTCGAGCGACTGCGCCGAGTGATAGCCCTCAGTCGCGTCGGCCGTGACGAAGCTCCTGAGAAAGGCGTCGGTCGTGTCGAGCTGCTCGACCTGGAAGCCCAGCCCTTTCAGGCGATCGAGTGAGGCTTCCGCCGCTCGGAGCACTGCGTAGTCGGGCTTGACCTCCCAGACGTCCAGGCCGAGCGGGAGCTCGAGCAGCCGCGCCAGCCCCCGGCCGGGGTCTGTCGACGTGACCCGTACGATGATGTTCATTCGATCCCCCTATGGTCTTCGGCGCGCGCCTGCTCCTCGGCGCGGCCCACGTAGTCCTCCACGGTGCTCAACCGCTGGACGAAGGCGAGGCCGCGGCGCTCGAGCTCGGCGAGCTGTCCTTCGGACGCCGCCACAATGAGCTCCTCAGCACGGCGTTCCCACACGTCCAGCTCCAACGGCATGTCCAGCAGCCGGTCGGTGCTCGTCGACGCGGTGGGAGTGAGGCGTGCAACCATCCGTGCGCCTCGCCCGGCCATCTCCGCCCCTGTTCCTGACGCTTGCTACCACCGCGCGCGCCGGGTGCTGGTGCGCGCTAGGTCGTGACCTGCTGCTCCCGGTTCGCCCGGATCGCCTTGACGTCCGGATGGGCGGCAACCTCGGTGATCTGATCCGGCGTGAGCGCCGTGAACAGCACATTGGCCAGTGCGGACCGCTGGACTTGGGCGCCCAGCTGCTCGAGCCGGGCCACCAGCCTCCCCTGCAGAGCCCCGAGCGTTCGCTCCATCTCGGCGAGCGCCGCTGCCCGGTCGTCGCCCGGCGGCGCCTCCGCCTCCCCGGCTACCTCTACGATCACCTCGATCGGATGGTCGGCCGGCCGAGTCGCACGGGCCGCCGAGAGCTCCTCCGCCAACTCGGGATCGATCTTGGGATCCGTCACGGGCACCCCTCCTCGCTTCATTGGATCGTCACCACGCGGAACGTGGCGCTGCCCACCTGCCCGTCGGGTCGCGCCTCTGCCACATCCACAAGGTAGGTTCCCTCGGGGAGTGGCCGTCCATCCTCCCCCGCGAGGACCACGTCGGCCTGCGCGACGCCAGCCCCCTCGTGGGAAGCGCCGGGCCGCAGCGGCGCTCGCAGCACCTCCGGCCCTGCCTCTGCGCGGACGATTGCGATGAGCTCAAGGTCGGTCCCCCCTGGAGAGACGACCCGGATGTGCGCGGTTGGTACCACTGGGGGGCCCGGCGGCATGGCGTTGACGACGTACTCGCCGGCATCGAGAGTGACTTCGTAACCCGCACGCACGCCTGCCGCCGAACCCCTCTCCCCGTTCCCGCTACTTGGTCACGGTCCTAATCAGCGCCGCGTAGGCGTTGACGAGGCCATACCCCACCTGGTTGGGTGCGAAGGGAAGCGGCTCGCAGGTGTCCTCGAGCAGCTTCTTGACCATCCTCGGCCGCAGCCCGGAGTTGCGCTCCAGGACCAGCGCCGCGACCCCCGCAACGTGGGGGCTTGCCATCGACGTGCCGTTGAAGGCCGCGAACCCGCCTCCCAGCACCGACGAGGTGATGCCCACTCCCGGGCCCGACAGGTCCGGTTTCGTCAGCCGGGCCGGCGAACCCGTGCTCAGACGGCCGCTGCTCGGGCCGATGCTCGAGAAGTTCGCGAGCACCTTGGCCTTGTCCACGGCGCCGACGGTGATCACTCGCCGCGCCGCCCCCGGGTGGCGGATGTTGAACTTTCCTGCCGGGGCGCTCGAGTCCTCGTTGCCGGCCGCCACGACCACCGTGACGCCCAGCCGCACGGCATTGTCCGCCGCCTGGCAGAGGATGCAGTCGGCATCGTTGCAGACCCACCCGTGCAGGAACTCGCTCCAACCCAGGCTGAGGTTCGCCACGAGCGCTCCCCGGCGGACGGCCTGCTCCAGGCCGGCGATCACGCTTTGGGGCTGCCCCGACCCGGCCGCCGTCAGCACCTTGATGTTGATGAGGTCCGCCTGGTAGGCGATTCCCCGATAGATCGGGTCGTTGCTGGCGATCGTTCCGGCGACGTGCGTCCCGTGGTTGCCGGGCATCCCCACCGGCTCGCCCGCGGTGCTGACCTCGTCGACGACCTTGCCCGAGAGAGCCGGGTGGTTCTTGTCGACTCCCGAATCGAGCACGGCCACCTTGATCCCGCGGCCGGTGGCGCCGAAGTCCTCCCACGCCTCGAACACCTCGATGAGGCGCGGGCTCTCGTTCATGGTCGTGACGGGATCCAGCCGCTCGTGCCGGATGATCTTCACCTCGTCCAGCTCGGCGATCTGGGCCAGCTGAGCCGGTGTGAGCGTCGTGGTCACCGCGTTCGTGAGGGCCTGGATTCGTGCCTCGGCCCCGATCTCACCCAGCTTGGCCACGATCGGTGCCTGGGCCTGCTCGATCCGCCGGGCCAGCTCGTTCAGGGCAGCCCGGCGATCCTCGTGCTCTTCGGCGCGAACGTAGTCCTGATGGGAGATCGTGACCTCGAAGGTCTGCCCTTCCACCGCGGACAGCGCCATCCCACGGCGTTCGGCCCGTACCCGGTTGTCCTCGATCAGGTTGGCCAGACGGGGTTCAAGTTTTTCGATCGACATCGCTCTCATCCTCTCCGAGCTCGAAATTCTGATCGGCGGCGTGTCTCACTCGGAGGTGCGCGGTTACGCAGGTCGATGAGACGGATGGAGGAAGAGCCGCGGCAGCATCGCGGTTCCCTGGATGCACTTGGCCGTTTCGCGGCCCGGAGCCGGTCTCTTCTCCCCCAGTCCGGTTCCATGGTCTCCCCCAGTAGCTCTTCAGAGAGATTCTTCAGAGAGATACCGAAGCCGCGCGAGGGCGAGGGTGTTCGAAACGAAAGGGGGTTGTTGCGGGCCTCGCCGGCGCCTTCCAGTCCTTTTAGGTGATACTAGGTAAAACTCTTGGTCGGGTACTTGGACAGGCCTATGATGTTTCTGCAGTATGCGCCCGACTGGTGTCGCTGACAAGGGTGGTAGCACGAGTATTTGCCGAGGCCTCCAGCGTGGGCGCGGCTACAACATGGGAAGGTAGCGCTCGATCTCGTACGGGCTGACGTACACCTTGTGGTTCTCCCACTCCTGCTTCTTGTTGCGGATGAACCATTCGAAGGTGTGCTCGCCGAGGGTGTCCCGGACGAGCTGCGAACCGTTGCACACCTCGATCGCCTCGTGCAGGTCCTCGGGGAGCGAGCCGATGCCGGCAGCCTCTCGCTCGGCCGGGGTCATGCGGTAGATGTTGTTGCCCGCCTCCGGGGAGAGGTCGTAGTTCTCCTCGATGCCCTTCAGCCCGGCGGCCAGCATCACGGCGAACGACAGGTAGGGGTTGCAGGCCGGGTCGGGAAAGCGCGCCTCCAGCCTGGTGGCCTGCTCCTTGCCCGGCTTGTAGATCGGAACCCGGACCAGGGCGGACCGGTTGCGCCGGGCCCAGCAGATATACACGGGGGCCTCGTAGCCGGCGACCAGCCGCTTGTAGGAGTTCACCCACTGGTTGGTGACCGCGCAGATCTCCCGGGCGTGATGAAGCACCCCGCCGAGGAAGGCCTTTCCGACCTTCGAGAGGTGCGCCTCGTCGTCGGGGTCGAAGAAGGCGTTGCGATCGCCCTCGAAGAGCGACATGTGGGTGTGCATTCCGCTCCCGTTCACCCCGGTCACCGGCTTCGGCATGAACGTGGCATGGATCCCCCGCTCGGCGGCGACCTCCTTGACGACGATCCGGTAGGTCATCACGTTGTCGGCCATCGTCAGAGCATCGGCGTACCGCAGGTCGATCTCGTGCTGGCTGGGGGCCACCTCGTGGTGGACGTACTCCACCGGGATGCCCATCTCCTCGAGGTAGGCGACGGTCTCCTTCCGCAGGTCGCTGGCGATGTCGAGGGGCGTCAGGTCGAAGTAGCCCGCGTGGTCGAGGAACTCGGTTCCCTCTGCGTTCCTGAAGTAGAAGTACTCGAGCTCGGGCCCGACGTAGTAGGTGTAGCCCATCTCCGAGGCCCGTCGCAGCGCGCGGCGCAGCACCAGACGCGGGTCCCCCTCGAACGGGTGGCCCTCCGGCATGTACACGTCGCAGAACATCCGAGCGGTACTCGCACGCTGGGGATGGGCGGGCATGACCTGGAAGGTCGCGGCGTCGGGCCGGGCCACCATGTCCGACTCCTCGATGCGCGCGAAGCCCTCGATGGACGAACCATCGAAGCCCATGCCCTCGACCAGCGCCCCTTCGAGCTCCGCCGGGGTGATCGCGAACGACTTCAAGAACCCGAGAATGTCGGTGAACCAGAGGCGGATGAACTTGATCCCCCGCTCCTCGACGGTCCTCATGACGAATTCCTGGTCGGCGCTGAGCATGCCTCGGGTCTCCCCTCGATCGCCTACGTCGAAAATCGATAGCCCACGTTGCGAACGGTTTCGATCGCCTGTCCCACCTGCCCCAGCTTGGCCCGGAGTCGCCGGATGTGCACGTCGACGGTGCGCGTGCCCCCGAAGAAGTCATACCCCCAGACCTCCCGCAGCAGGGCGGTGCGCGTGCAGACTCGGCCGGCCCTCGCCGCGAGGTAGGCGAGCAGCTCGAACTCCTTGTAGGTGAGATCGATCACCTCGCCTCGGACGCGAACCTCGAATCGGCCTCGGTCGATGGCGATGTCGCCGCGGCGGACGAGGTCGGTCGGGTCGGCCTCGACCGGGTTCGCCAGCCGGCCGAGGCGGGCGTCAAGCTCGGCTCTCCCCGCCCCGTCGGCGACGAAGTCGGCAATGCCGCAGCCCCAGTCGAAGCCGTGGAGATGGCCGGGGTCGAGCACGACGATGAAGGGGGCCTCGGTCTCGGCGCGCAGCTTGGCGACGATCGCAGCCGCGCCCTCGGGGTCGGCCCGCCCGTCCACGAGGACGACGTCCACCAGCCGGCGCGATATCAGGTCGGGGGTCGCGTCGCTGAAGGAGACGGGCTCGGGGGCCGGACGTCGTCCGAGCAGCGCCGGGAAGGACTCCTCCGGGTCGGCCCGATCCGGTGCGATCCAGAGCAAGCGCAGCATGCGGAGAGTGTAGACCCGCCAACATGCCACACTCCTCGCGTGGGCCGGATCCGCTACTACCGACCTCCGTCGAGCCCCGGGGTTTGCAGTTCCGGCCCAGCCGTTCGAGGTGCGCTCGGCCGACGGGGTTGCGGTCCGGGGGCATCGTCTCGAGGAAGTCGGTGCGCGCGCCTTCCTCGTCCTCCACGGATTGCTCGCCCACTCGAGGGCGCCCGGCTTTCGCCACATCGCCGAGTTGCTCACGCGCCACGGGCCTGCGTGGACCATCGACCTGCGCGGACACAGTGCATCGGGCGGAGCCTGCACCTTGGGCAATCTCGAAGCGCTCGACGTCGCGGCGGCCACCGCGGCAATACGAACTCGCGGCACCCGACCGATCATCGTCGGGGTCTCGATGGGAGCGGCGGCGGCGATCCGGTCGGCCGCCCTCCACGAACCCGCCGACGGTGTGATCGCCTTCAGCAGTCCCGCCTTCTGGCGCGGGAGCTGGCGCCGCTCGGCCCGGCGCACCGCCGCGGCATGGACGGTCCCGGGTGGCGCGGCGCTGCTCGGCGCAGTGACGCGTGTGCGGCTCGAGCCCAAGCTCAGGAGAGCGCCAGCCGGCCGAGGTCGTCGCACGCATCGCGCCTTCGCCGCTGCTCATCGTCCACGGGACGGCCGACCGCTTCTTTCCACCCGTGGAGGCCGAGCGCCTGCTGATGCGCGCGTCCGAGCCGAAGCAGCTGTGGATCGTCGGCGGCGGTGGTCATGCCGAAGGGCTGTTCACCTCGATCGCACGTCCCGTCGACCGCAACCGGGTCGATCGTTTCGCCGATGCCCTGATGGCACGCCTCGAAGCGCTCGCCGTGCGCTAGATTCGGTCATGCCCCGCCTCCGGCTGTTCGCCTCCCTTCGAGAGGCGGCCGGGCGCGAACGCGACGAGTTCGCCGCCGCGACCCTGCCGGAGCTGCTGGAACAGGCCCGCCGCCGCTACGGCGATGACTTCGGGCACGTCCTCGAGCGATCCACGGTGGCCGTGAACGGAGAGCCGGCGGGGACCGCCCTGGATCCCCACGACACCCCCCTGGCGGACGATGACGAGGTCGCGCTCCTCCCGCCCGTATCCGGAGGAGCCGGCGGCCGGCCACTCCGGTGGATCACTCGAAGCTGGAGGGAGCCCCAGGCGACCTCGTAGGATTCGGTCGTGCGTACGGGCCTTTTGGTGACGAACGAGGAAGCGCGGCGCGTCTCGCCGCGCCTGCGGGCGATCATCGCCAAAGCGCTCTCCGCTGACCTCGATCTCGAAGTCGTGGAGACGAAAGCGCCGCAGCACGCGGCCGAGGTGTCGCGGCACGCGGCCGGCGACGGCGTGGACGTCGTCGTGGCGTTCGGCGGCGACGGGACGGTGAACGAGGTGGCCAACGGCCTCGCCGATGCCAGGACGGCGATGGCCGTGCTGCCCGGTGGCGCGCGCAACGTGATCTGCCGAAACCTCGGAATCCCTCCCGACATCGTGGAGGCGACCGCGTTCCTCCTCAACCGCCTCCAGGAAACCCGCCCTCGTCGCGTCAACATGGGGCGGGCTGGGGATCGCTATTTCCTGAGCTCGTGCGGGGCCGGGATCGATGCGGCGATGCGGGCACGCATCGACGGTAGGGGTTTCTGGAACGCAGTCAGCGCGATGGCGCGAACTGCCCTCGAGTACCGGGGCGCCGAGCCCTCCATCGAGGTCGAGGCCCCTGGGGTGTCGGAGGTCGTTGCGATGGCCGTCGTGGCCAACGCCCCTCGCTACGCCCAACTGGGGCGACTCCCAGTCCGGCTCGCGCCGGACGCGGGGCTCGAAGAGGGGCTCGACCTCGTCGGGGTTCGCTCCCCGCGGATCAGCGTCCTTGCCCGGCTTGGCATCGCCGCCCTCGGCGATACGGGGCGCCTCGATTCGAAGCACGTCGTCTACAGCCACGACCTCCAGCAGGTTCACCTCCGGTCGGGCGGGAAGCCGTTTCCGGTCCACGTCGACGGTGAGCGGATCGGTGACGTCGTCGAGCTGGAGGTGGCAGCGTGCCCGAGCCGGCTGTCCGTCCTCGCTTGAGAAGCCGAGCTCGAGTCCGCAGCGCGCCGACGGCACGGCGGACCTGCTGGGGTTGAGCACCATCCCCGCGTCTGCGGAACGCCCACAGCGCCGGCCGTCGGCTCTACCGGTCATCGTCGGCGTCTCGCTCGGTCTGCTCGCACTGCTGACCGCGCACATCGGCCCGGCCCCCTTCCTCGGGGTCGTCGTGCTCGTGCTGCTCGAGGGCTCCATCGAGATGGTCCGCCTGGTCGCAGGCCGTCTCGGCCTCTCGGTCCCACCGCTGCTGGGGGCAGCGGCTGCGGTCGCGTTCCCCCTCGCGGCGTTCCGCTGGGGAGAACCGGGAATCCTCACCGCGGCTGCGGTGGCGGTGCTCGGCATCGCGACGGTGTTTGTCCTTCGTGGTCTCAGGCCCGCGGCCGTCTCCGGCGCGGCCGTGACGCTGCTGCCCGCTCTGTACGTGGGATTTCTCGGGTCGTACCCCCTGCTGCTGCGGTCCAGCCCTCGGGGGGCCGCGCTGGTCACCGCGTTCCTGCTGATGCTGGCGGCGTACCACTTGGGGCGCTGGCTGGCTGGCCATGCCCGCATTCCGAGCTGGGTCCCCGGCGGGGATACCCGGGTCGAGGTGGCCGGCGTCCTCGGATGTCTCGTCGCCGCGGCGGTCGCCGGGCCCCTCATGAGCTTCCGCTTTGCGGCCGCGCCGTTCCTCGGGCTCGGGATTGCGGTCGGTGTCGCCGCAGCGCTCGGGAGCATCGCCATGGAACTGCTCCGGCGCGACCTGCGGGTGCAGGATCGGCTCGGCGCCATGCCCGGGTTCGGCGGCCTCCTGATGCAGCTCGGGCCGGTCCTGCTCGCCGGGCCGGCCTTCTTCTACGGGTTCCGGCTCTACCTCACCTGATCGGGCGCACCGGGCCGCGCGTGGCCCGGGACAAGAAAGTGACCAGGTCACGCGCGTCGGCTACAGTGGATCGATGCCTACCGTCGAGCAGATCCGGGACGTGCTCGCAACCATCAACGACCCCGAGATCCACCGAAGCATCGTGGACCTCGGGATGGTGCGCGGCATCGAGGTTCAGGGAAGCCGCGTCGACGTCGACCTCGCCCTGACGATCCCCGGCTGCCCGCTCAAGTCGTTCTTCGAGGAGGTGCTCCCCTCGAAGCTCAAGAGCGCCTTCCCCGACATCGCCGAGGTTCGCGTCAACCTCGGCGCGATGACGGATGAGGAACGCCGCGCCGTCGTGGGGCGGGTGCGGGAGGAGACGCCGGCCCCGTTCGCCCGGGCCGACTCGTCGTCGACCGTGCTGGCAGTCGGAAGCGGCAAGGGCGGCGTGGGCAAGTCGACCGTCACGGTCAACCTTGCGGCCTCGCTGGCCGCCCGCGGGCACCGCGTCGGGCTCCTCGACGCCGACGTTTGGGGCTTCTCGATCCCGAGGATGCTGGGCGTGACCGCGCAGCCGACCGTCATCGACCAGCGTCTCATCGTCCCGCCGGAAGCCTACGGGTTCAAGACGATCTCGATCGGCAACTTCGTGCCCGAGGACAACCCGGTGATCTGGCGGGGGCCGATGCTGCACAAGGCGATCCAGCAGTTCCTCTCGGACGTCCACTGGGAGGAGCCGGACTACCTGCTCATCGACATGCCGCCCGGCACCGGCGACGTGTCGCTGTCGCTGGCGCAGTTCGTCCCCGGCGCCGCCTTCGTGCTCGTCACCACTCCGCAGGCCGCGGCGATGCGGGTGGCGGAGCGCTCCGGGCATGCCGCGGGCAAGCTCGGCCTCAAGGTCGCCGGCGTCATCGAGAACATGGCGTATGCCCGCTGCGACCACTGCGGCGAGCGAACCTACCCGTTCGGGCACGGCGGTGGCCAGGAGCTGGCCGACCGCTTTGCGGTGCCGCTGCTCGGGCAGATCCCGCTCGACCCCCCGATGCGTGACTTCGCCGATCACGGGAAGCCGGCGGTGGTGTCGCTGCCCAACTCGCCGTCGGCCGTCGCATTCGGAGCGATCGTCGACGAGATCCTCCTCCTCTTTCCTCCGAAGCCCAGGGCGCGGCCGCGCAAGAACCTCCCGCTCCTCGTACAGCCGCCCGCCCGCGGTTAGTGCTGCCGGACCTCCCGCTCGGGTCGTCCCCGTTCCAGTAGCCTCGCGCGGTGCGGATCTACACCCGCGGCGGCGACGACGGGACGACCGGCCTTCTCTACGGGGGTCGCGTCGACAAGGACGGCGCCCGCACCGAGGCCTTCGGGTCAACGGATGAGGCGGTGGCGGCGATCGGCCTCGCCCGGTCGATGGGCCCCGCCGTCGACGGGCTCGACGAGCTTCTGCTCGACGTCCAACGCGGCCTCTTCGTGGTGGGGGCCGAGCTCGCGACCTCGCTCGAGAACGTCACGAAGCTGCACCCCGGGGTGTCGAAGGTGACCGAGGAAATGGTCGTGACACTGGAGCGCGCCATCGACGACATCGTGGACCGTGCCCCCCTGCCCGACCACTTCGTGGTCCCCGGCAGCACGCCGGTCTCTGCGGCC
The DNA here is from genome assembly GCA_050693875.1 of Actinomycetota bacterium. GTDB lineage: Bacteria > Actinomycetota > CADDZG01 > JAHWKV01 > JBOGWP01 > JBOGWP01. The sequence continues at coordinate 27,138 of JBOGWP010000045.1, read as the reverse complement.
CTCGACCTCGCGCGAGCCGTTGTCCGGCGAGCCGAGCGGGCCGTCGTCGGGATGGACCGCGCCGGTCTGCTCTCCGACCGGGCGCCGCTGCGATACCTCAACCGGCTCTCGGACCTGCTGTTCTCCGCAGCTCGGGCGGAGGAGGCAGCCCGGTCGCTGGAGGCTCCCCCGAGCCGCCCGGAGCGATAGGGCCCGCTCGAATCGGCCTCTACCCCGTTTCAGCTCCCCTCGGCTCTCCGGCGCCAGCCCCGGAATGTCTGCACCAGCTGCGAGCGGGCCTCCTCGGAGAGGGATTCCTCAGGGATCGAACCGGTGATGCGCAGAACCGTTCGCATCTGCTCGAGGTACGTGCGGCACTTGTCGCAGTAATTCGGGTGCGGGCCCTCCCGGGGGCGCGCCGACCGAAGGTGAGCTACACCTGGTCGGGGCGGCCGGCGTCAAGATTCTCTCGGATCACCTCCTCGCAGAACACCCGGCCGGCCAGGGGCCGGTCGAGCACCTGGGTCAACGAAAACTCGGCCCTGCAGGATGGAGATGTCGTAGTGGTAGCCCGCCGCCCGGTCCTCGGCGGTGAAGGGATGGGGCAGGATCCGTAGCCACTTGCACCAAGGACGCGATCCTGGCGTGGGTGAGCGAGCGACACATGCGCCCCAGGGCCGGTGGGTCGTCGGCGGAGACGAACCCGTTGTCGAGGGTCTCGAAGCCGATTCCTGCCTTGGCCGCCTGGCGCTGGGCGAAGTGATGCCCGTTCAGGCAGACCTTGGCCGGGTAGGGAAAGTAGGTCCCGAACTTGAAGAAGAACGGCCCGAAGTCGTCATCGACGGCGTAGAGGTAGAAGTGGTTCACCAGGGCCGAGGTCGTCACGATCCACGGGTAGCGCTTGCCCGTCTCGGCGTTGACCCGCTTCTCGGGGCGGAAGACGTTCGACTTCTCCTGAGCACGCCCGACGAACAGGACACCCTCGCCGCCGTGGCCAGGTAGCGCTTGGCCACGTCATCCTTGCGCTGGCCTTTGGTGAAGTGGGCGAGGTCGATCCCCCGGTCCTGGATGAAGCGGTGGATCCCGACCACGAACTCCTTGCTGATCGGATCCCCATCAGGGCGGAGGAGACGAAGGGCATCCCCCGATGCCCCTTGAAGAACCCGACCACCCCGGCGGGGTAGACGAGCCTCGGCTGGTAGAGGTTCAGGTACATCCGGTCGATGCACTCCCTCGAGGGTGACATGCTTGGCGAGGGCATCGGCCACGCCGGCAGGTAGGCTCATTCTCAGGCTCCGGTCGACATTGCTCCGTAGAGAGCGCAAACTCCTTCGGGCGGTTCAACGCAGGACCGGCAACGATCCCGCATCTAGGCGGAGAGCGTGGCGGCCGAGGGCGGTGCAGGGGCTCCGGGATGGCAATGGCATCCCTAGCGGGTCGCTTCGCTCCCCGCTACGGGCTGGAAAGGCGAGGGGCGGCCCCGGCCGCGGTCTTCAATGTCGGCCCGCCTCGCCACGCTCGGCGAGCCGAGGCTTCGCCGGCAGTACTCGATGCCGGCAGGGCTCATTCCGTTCGGCGCCTGCGGGGCCCAGCTTGAGGTGCGCCCCGGTCGGTCTCGTCCCAAACCCGGACTCATTCGCACCAACTTCGGCACCTCGAGCTGGGCTAGCGGCGCCGCGGCTCAGGAGGTGGTTGTTCCTGCCCCCGCCATCTCTGGCACAGGCTCGATAGGCGGCATATCGGGCACCTCGGGTTCCGGCTCCTCGCGAATGGCGATCTCGTCGGCAGCCCCGGTCGCTTCGACGGGCGCCCCCGCCTCGGCCGCAGGCTGCGCTCGCTCGGGCGACTCGGTGCGGGCCGCGGTCTCGCCGGTCGCCGCTCCGGCGTCGGATTTCGCGACGTCGTCAACGGTCCCAGCGGGGGGCCGCGCGCGGCGCTGGACCGCCACGATGCCGGTGCCCACCACGCGGCCCTTGCTCTCGGTGTGCACGCAGAGGCTGCAGCGAAAGACATGGGTCGACGCGACGCCCGTGCCTGGGGAGCTCAGGAAAACCTCCACCCAGGTGCCGTCGCGGGCGATCTGGACCTGGCCGCACCACGAGCAGCGCGCCTGCATGGTCTCGGGAAACCGCAGCTCGAGAACCGCCAGCCGGGCCTCATGCGCGTCGCCCGAGCCCGCCCGCCTCGTAGGACGCCGCCTACGCGCCATCTCTCTATTGTGCCCCCGGTCTGCCGCTAGCGCGCCCCCGTATTTCGCTCAGACGCCGAGACAGGATGGATCTTCCCACTATTGAAGTCAATTTTCTGGACAGCGGCGGGGCGGAGGACCTTTCGAGCCCCCCTGCTGCCCCCCGGGCCCCCGGGCCTGGATAGGATTTGCGAATGCCCCGCCTGTTCGGAACCGACGGGATTCGCGGCGTCGCCAATGTCGATCTCACTCCCGAGCTCGCGATGAACGTCGGGCGGGCGGCGGCGTCCGCATTCGCTGTCCCCGGCTCGGATCAGCCGCCGGCCGTGCTCATCGTCCGTGACACGCGTGCATCGGGAGAGCTCCTCGAGGCGGCGCTCTCGGCAGGGCTCATGTCGGCGGGGGCGGAGCCCTGGGGGTGCGGGGTGCTGCCGACTCCGGCAGCGGCGTTTCTCGTTGGGCGGCTCGGGGCCCAGGCGGCTGCGGTGATCTCCGCCTCGCACAACCCCCCCGAGGACAACGGGATCAAGTTCTTCGGCCCGGATGGATTCAAGCTCGGCGACGAGGAGGAGGAGCACATCGAGAAGCTGCTCGACGTGGCCGCCGACGACACCACCACGAAGGTGGGCCGGGCGCGGGAGATTGCCGACGCCGAGGCCCTGTACGTGACGGGCGCACTTCGCGCGCTCGGGGACCGCCGGCTCCACGGCATGAAGGTTGTGGTCGACTGTGCCCACGGCGCGTCGTACCGCACGACGCCGCAGGCCCTCGAACGGGCCGGCGCCCAGGTCGTCGTGCTCAATGCCGCTCCAACCGGCTGGAACATCAACCTCGAGTCGGGGTCCACCCTGCCGGAGAAGCTGGCCGAGGCGGTCGTCGCCCACGGAGCCGACGCAGGGCTGGCGCACGACGGCGACGCAGACCGGGTCATCGCGGTGGACGAGCGAGGCTCGATCGTCGACGGGGACGCCATCATCGCCGCGTTGGCACTGGAGCTGAAGGAGCGCGATCGGCTGCCCCGGAACCTCGTGGTCTGCACGGTGATGGCGAATCTCGGATTTCGTGTGGCGATGGACGCCGCGAGGATCGAGCTGGTGGAGGTCGCCGTCGGCGACCGATACGTGGTCGAGGCGATGCGCCAGCACGGCGCGGGGCTCGGGGGAGAGCAGTCCGGTCACGTGATCCTGACCGAGTACACCACCACCGGGGATGGGCTCGTCACCGGGCTTCGCCTTCTCGGGCGCATGGCGGAGTCGGGGAGGCGACTCTCCGAGCTGGCGTCGGTCGTCGAACGCTTCCCGCAAGTGCTCATCAACGTGTCCGTGAAGAATCGGGAAGGCCTCAGCGAGGCGGACGCGATCTGGGAGGCCGTCGACGAGGCGGAGAACAAGCTGGGCGACATGGGCCGCGTGCTCGTGCGACCATCGGGGACCGAGCCGCTGGTCAGGGTGATGGTCGAGGCCGGCGAGGAGCCCTTGGCCCGATCCACCGCCGAGGAGATCGCGGACGTCGTCCGCACGGTGCTGGGAGGAGGTGATGCTGAGACGGAAGGTTGACGGCGGAGTCGTTGCACCAACAGCGCCTGGGCTTACCGGGTTCGAGTGATCCTCGTCCCGGCGAGTTGACGAGGAGAGGGATCTCGGATCGTCGGCGGGTGACCTCCGGCCGGCCACGGTCGAAACGCCGCTGCCAAACTCGCGGGTGACCGCGACACAAACCGGCGGCGATGTGGCATACCGGCGCGGCACATCCATCCAGTGGATCCGCGCGTTCGCGCGACGCACGAAAAGGAGACCATCGTGTGCGGCATCGTGGGCTATGTGGGGGAGGACCCCGCGGCCCCCATTCTGCTCGACGCCCTGGCGGCGCTGGAGTATCGCGGGTACGACTCCGCGGGGGTCGCCGTCGCCGACTCTGGCCGTCTGCTCGTCACCAAGAAGCCCGGCAAGGTGGCCGACCTCTTCGAGGCCGCCGAGAAGCTCGATCACCAAGGGACGACCGGCATCGGCCATACCCGCTGGGCAACCTGCGGGGCGCCGACCGAGCGCAACGCGCACCCCCACTGCGACTGCACGGGGCGAATCGCGATCGCGCACAACGGCATCATCGAGAACCACGGCGAGCTTCGCCGGCGACTCGAAATCGAGGGACACATCTTCTCCTCCGAGACCGACTCCGAGACGCTGGCTCACCTCATCGAGAAGCACCGCGCCGACGACCCCGGCCTGCTCGAGGCCACCAGGCGGGCCGTATCCGAGGTGGAGGGCTCGCTGGCGATCGCAGTGGTGGATGCCGAGGACACCGCGAGGATCATCGGCGCCCGTGTGGATAGCCCGCTCGTGGTCGGTCTCGGGAAGCGGGCCGGATTCCTCGCCTCCGACGTCGCGGCGCTCATCGCCTACACGCGGCGCGCGATGCTGATCCCGGACGGCTCGCTGGTGGAGGTCACGGCAGGCGAGGCCACGGTGATCGACCTCGACGGGAACGAGGTGACCCCGGAGGAGACGGAGGTCACCTGGAGCCGTGATGCGGCGGAGAAGGGCGGATATCCGGACTTCATGCTGAAGGAGATCCACGAGCAGCCGTCGGCGGTCCGCGAGACGCTGCGTGGCCGTTACGATCGATCGGGCCGCATCCGGCTCGACGAGACACACATCTCCGACGACGACCTGCGTTCCGTCGACAAGGTCTTCGTCGTGGCCTGCGGATCCTCCTACCATGCCGGGCTCGTGGCGAAGTACGCGATCGAGCATTGGACCCGCCTGCCCGTCGAGATCGACGTCGCGAGCGAGTTCCGCTACCGCGATCCGGTGCTCAATGCCTCCACGCTCGTCGTCGGGATCTCGCAGTCGGGGGAGACGGCGGACACACTTGCGGCGATTCGCTATGCCCGCAGCCAGGGTGCCAAGGCGATCGTCATCACCAACGTAGTCGGCTCATCGATCACCCGGGAGTCGGATGCGGTGCTCTACACCCACGCAGGTCCCGAGGTGGGCGTGGCGGCGACCAAGACGCTGACGACGCAGATGATCACCCTCTGGCTGATCGCGCTCTGGCTGGCGCAGGTGCACGAATCGATCCGAACGGGCGAGGCCTCGGAGATCCTCGAGGCGATTCGAGCGCTGCCCGAGCAGATGGAGGAGGTCCTCGCCGACGACACGCAGATCCGAAAGGTGGCGGAGCGCTTTTACCAGGCGCCCACCTTCCTGTTCATCGGGAGGGGAGTCGGCTTCCCCGTGGCGCTCGAGGGCGCTCTCAAGCTGAAGGAGATCTCGTATCTGCACGCCGAGGGATTCCCGGCCGGCGAGATGAAGCACGGCCCGATCGCGCTGATCGAGAAGGGGGTCGCGCTGGTGGCGGTGGCGAGCCGCAGCCGGGTCAGGGCGAAGCTGCTGTCGAACGTCGACGAGGCCCGCGCCCGTGGAGCGAGGGTGCTCGCGGTTGCCCACCCGGGCGATGATGCCGTGGCCGCCCTCGCCGAAGAGGTGCTGCCCGTCCCGGAGACGGCAGACATGCTCTCCCCGCTACTGGACGTCCTCCCGCTGCAGCTGTTCGCGTATCACGTCGCCAAGCTACGGGGTTGCGATCCCGACCGCCCCAGGAACCTTGCCAAGTCGGTGACCGTCGAGTAGCCGCGTCGGGCTCCACGCCGTTTTCCGTAGGCGTTTTCCCCTCAAGGGGGGAGTGCCCGGGGCCGATGGGCACGGTACATTCGAATCCTCGAGCATTTCTATGGACAATATGCAGATCTCCGCCGCGGAGTCCTCCCCGGACCGTATCGTAAAGGCCACAGCCGCCCGGCGGGCCGTCTCTGCCGCCTGGTGGACGGGACGCTTCGCCCTTGCGCTCTTCCTGTTCGTCGGCGGCCTGCAGGTCATGAAGCTCGGCGCCGGACAACTCGCGATTCTGCAGAGCGACGGGCTGCTGGTCCGCAACGCCGGATCCACCCTGGGGCTGGGGTGGATCGGAGCGCTCTTCGTGCTCTCCGGCTCCCCGATCGCGGCCTCCGCCCTCACCTTGGTCGCGGCACGGTCGATCACGGAGAACGAGGGGTTCTCGATGGTCGTCGGCTCGCGGCTGGGAGCGGCGTTCGTCGTGCTGCTGGTCGCGGTGACCTATGCCATGCGCGGCGGGACCGGAAAGCGCTATGCCCCGCTGTCGACCGCGGTGATCACGCTCTCCGCCACCGCCATCGTGTACGTTCCGGGCGCCCTCATCGGGTTCGCCTTGCTCCGCTGGGGCCCGCTGCACGGGCTCGACCTGCGGTTCCCGCGCCAGTTCGGAAATCTCATCCAGGCGGTGTACGGGCCGCTCCTCGACCGGATCGGCGATCTCCCGGCAGTGCTGCTCTTCGTCGGCGGACTCGGGATCCTGCTCGTGGCCTTCAAGCTCATCGACAGCGTGGTGCCCGAGCTCTCCTCACAGAAGATCGAGAGCTCCGGCGTGCAGTGGTGGCGCAAGAAGTGGTCGATGTTCGGGCTGGGCTGCCTCGTCGCCCTTGTGACCATGTCGGTCTCGGTTGCGCTCACCGTCCTCGTGCCGCTGGTCGCCAAGAAGTACGCGCGCAGGGACGAGATCATTCCCTACGTCATCGGGGCCAACATCACCACGCTCGGCGACACGCTGCTGGCCGCGTTCCTGCTGCACTCCTCTTCGGCGGTGCGCATCGTCCTGGCGACGATCGCGGGGACGGCCGTGGCCAGCCTCCTGATCCTCGCCTTCGCCTACCCAAAGATGCACGACCTGGTCTTTGCGTTCCAGCGGCGGATGATCGCGAGCAAAGCCCGCCTCGCCGCCTTCACCGCGGGGCTGTTCCTGGTGCCGCTCACCATCATCGCCCTCTCGTCGCTGGCGGCTCGGTAGGCTCGGTAACCTCTTCGGCAACGGCCTCTCCGGTCCCCTCCGCCTCCTCCCCCCCCACGCTTTCGTCCTCGGCCCCCAACGACCCGCGGCCCCGGCCCACGCGCCTCAGCAGCGACCGGAGCGCGACCCGGTCCTCCTCGGTGATGCCGAGGAACAGGAGGACGCCCAGGTAGGCGACGCCGATGGCGAGCGCGCCTGCGATCACGCTGGCGATTCCCGTCCCCACCAGTCGCACTACACCTCCCGCTGCGAACGCAGCCACCGCCGCCGCGGCCCCCTTGGCAACTCCCCGGTCGAAGGGGAGCATCCCGAGCGTGATCTGGACCTGGACCACCCGCGCCAGGTTGACCGCGCCGAGCGCCACCGCCCAGGCGACCGCAGCGCCGAGGATCCCGAACCGAGGGATCAGGAAGACGTTGAGCACGACGTTGGCGATCAGCACTCCGACGTTGTCGATCATGTTGAGGAGGGGGCGTCCCGACATCGTCAGCATCTGCGCGCACGGGCCGGTCCCCGCATCGATCAGCTTGCCGAGGGCGAGGATCACGGTCACCGCCGCCGCACCTGCGAACCCCGCGCCGAAGAGCTCGAGCAGCTGGCCGGGGAAGAGGATCAGGAGCACGAATGCGGGGAGCGAGAGCCGGAGGATCCAGCTCGTCGCGACCCCGTAGGTGCGGCGCAGGGTGTCCATGCGGCCGCGCTGGTAGAGGTCGGCGATGCGAGGTCCGAACGAGACGTTGATCGGCGCCATCACGAAGGTCGCCATCACCACGAGCCGCGTGGCGACGTTGTAGGTTCCAACGTCGGCGCTGGTGAGATAGATGCCCAGGATGATCGTGCCGGCCCAGATCAGGCCCTGCGAGGCCAGCGAGGCCATCCAGCTCACCATCGAGAAGCTGAAGAGCTCCCGGGGGCGGTAGACCGGCGCTGCCGAGGGAGGTCCCATCAGGCGCCGCAGCGACCATGCCGCCAGAACGGACGCAGCCACGTTGCTCACGAGCTGGGCCACCATCGCGCCCCCGAGCCCGTGCCCGGCAGCCAGCAGCGCAACCGTGAGGACGATGCGCGCGCCCGGCTCGAAGATGCGCCCGACGAGCGTGTAGGGGCCCATGGTCTTGAACCCCTGGGTGGCCGAGAGCGCCGCGTCGGTGAAGGTCACGAACGGGAGGGTGGCTGCGACGAGACGGAGCGGGCCGATGAGGAGCGGTTCGTGGAAGGCGTGCCGGGCAAGCCAGGAGGCTGCGGCGTACAGGGCGATCCCGAGGACGACCGAGATCGCCATCGTCAGCGCCATGCCGAACCGCACCGTGCCGCGCATCGCCCCCGCGTCTCCCTCGGCGCGGTGAGCCGCGACGAACCGGGTCATCCCGGCGCGGAACCCGGAAAGCGAGAGCAGCCCGAGCAGCGAGAGGAACGCGTAGGCCTGGAAGTAGATGCCGACTCCAGAACGGCCCAGAAGGTGGGCGAGGATCGCCGAGATCGCCAGCAGCACGAGTTGGGTGAAGGCCTGCCCGACCAGGTTGAGGCTGCCGCCCCGCGCCAAGCCGAGGACCTCCTCCTTCAGCTCGCCGGCTTGTCCCTCCGCGGACCGGCTCCCTCGTGCCGGCTCGTTCCCGGGTGCCTGGTTCGATGTCACCGGCCGCTGGGCCGCTACGCCGGCCGGTCCCAGCGGAAGTCGACGCCGGGGAGTGCGTACAGGCGGGCGTTCGGCTCGGCGTAATAGGCCTCGAGGCGCGCACGGACATGGGCGGGCATGTCGTCGTAGCTCCCGGCGTTGTACGGCGGGAGGCCGGTGAGCTCCACCTGCTCGAGTCCGAGGAAGTCGAAGATCAGCTTCAAGGTCTGTTTGGGATCGGCGAACATCTGTTCCGACTGGAGCACCAGTACCCGGCTCGGTGGGACGTGCTCGGAGAGCGACTCGAGATGCTCGGCATAGCGCCCACGGGCGAGATAGGTGTGGTGCCGGTGCGAGAAGCTCTGATAGGCGGGATCGCTGCGAAGCCGCTCGTCCTCCCCGGCGAGCCGCCCGGACTCGCGTTCGAGCGCCTCCTCGATCGGAAGGTGCTCGAAGCCCCGCCGGACCGAGTACTGGTAGTGCGACCACGCCCGGATGACTGGGTCCCGCAGCACCGCGATCAGCTTCACCTCGGGGAGATGCCCGGCGATCCGCTCCGGGGCCAATGGGTGGAACATGTAGTAGGGGCTGGCCTCACCGGTGATCGGCGGCACCCCACGGGCTCGTTCGGCCAACCCCGCCCGCAGGCGCGAGGGAAACTGGGAGCGGTACCAGCTCCAGCCCTTCAGGTAGTTGACGTCGAAGTAGTGCGTTCCCTTCGTCACGCGGCACGGCAGGATCGCCGGGTGCCGGACGACGTAGCGGTAGAGCGAGGTCGAACCGCACCGCTTCCCTCCGACGATCAGGAAATCCGGGAGCATCGACAGGCTGCTCGTCGCCAACGCGCCGAGACGCGCGCCACTGCGGAGGATGCGCTTGGCGGTTCGAACCGTGCCCATCGTGCTCCTGTCGCCGCCGAGGCCGGACGCCACCCGCGTCCGTTTCAGATCGGGCCAGAGGGCCCTGCCGAGTGTAGCCACGGTAGCCGCCCGAGGGCTCCGCGCCCTCCTGCCGCGGGACGAACTTCCCTACGGAGTTCGCGGGACGCCGCTCAGGTCCTGACCGTCAGGTAGATGTCGTCGACCGGAGTGCCGTCGTCCGGGTCGAGCGTGCAGAAGCTCGAGGTGTATCCGATCCGCATGCCGTCGGCGCTGATGGTCGGCCGGGTGCTGATGTTCGTGGTGCCGGCCCGGGCCGCCGTGGTGTAGCCGCCGGTCGAGGCGGCCGCCGTCGCCGGGCAGGCCCCCTCGGTGTGATCCGTCCGCTCGCTGACCCGGACGATCCCGGTCGAGGGGAGAAGGGTCATGTCCCGGACGTAGACGTCGCGGCGCCCGTTCTTGTCGGTATTCACCAGAGGGGAGTTCGCCGCCCAGGCCACGTAGCGCCCGTTGTCGCTGACCACTCCGCGCGTGTTCGCCCCGCCGGGCTGGGTGCCGTCGGCCTTCAGGCTCACCAGCGTGGTGGTCCCGGCGGTCATGTTTCGCAGGTAGATGTCGTGGTTCCCGTTGGTGTCGCCCGGAACGTTCGTCGCCGCGGTCTGGAAGACCACCCAGTTGCCCTCGGGGCTGATCCAGGGCCGCTGGCTGCTCTTGTTGAACTGGCCCTCGTCGTCCTTCAGGCTCGCGAGCTCGACCCCGACCCCGCGGGTCCAGCGGTAGATGTCGTCCTGTGCGTTCACGTCTGCGGGGATCAGCGCTGCGCCGGAGGCGAACACGATGTGGTCGCCCGAGCAGTCGATGATCGCCCGGATGGAGTCCTCGTTGGTCCCGCCGGCGATGGTCTGGCTGATGCGCGTCATCCACCCTGCGGTTCCGGGCGCCAGGCTCATGTCGCGCAGGTAGACGTCGGTGTTGGTGTCGGTGTCCTCCGGCACCAGCTTGCCGGTCGAGTTGAAGGCCACGTACCTGCCGTCGCAGCTGACCGTCGGCCGGGTGTTGTTGCCGGGGCCGTCGTTGCCGTCTGCCTTCGAGCTGACCAGCTCGGTCGCGCCGGTGGTCAGGTTGCGCCGGAGGATGTTTCCCCCGGCGGTGGTCTGGCCCACCAAGAGGTTCGTTGCGACCGACTGGAAGACGACATAGCGGGTCCCCGACACGTCGTTGCTCACCGCCGGGAAGGTCGAGTCGCCGTCGGGGTTGTTGGTGCCGTTGTTGTCCTTGCTCACGAAGACGGTGACGGGCGACGCCGGGTTGGTGATGTCGGTGGCGAAGACGTCCGTTCCGGCCCCGTGCTGGTCGCCGGCCACGAGGTTGTTCGCCCGGGAGTGGTAGACGATGAAGTTGCCGTCCCGAGCGATGACGACGCGAGAGCTGTCGTCGTCGGGGTCCACCCCGCCGGGGCCCTCGCTTACACGGTAGGTGGATCCATGGCCGGCGTAGGCCGCGAAGACGGTGGTGAGTGCCAGCAGGACCCCTGCGAACAGAGCCCCCAAACGTCGAGCCATCCTTGCCCCCTTGCATAGCGACGCCCTGTGCAGAGACTGCCGCCCGCTCATACGCCGGTGCGCAGCATCCGAAAGGAATCCGGACATTCTCAGAGATCCTCGCGGTTTCCCCGGGCCGGGGCAAGGTCCGTGCGACGTAGAAAGCATCGTGCGTTTGACGGAGCCCCCGGGGCACGCCAGGATGAGCTGGCGCCGTATCATGGCCAGGATGGCTGACGTGTTCGCGCGCCCCACCCTACGCCCGCTCGTCACAAAGGGCGTCACCTTCGTGGCGGTCGGGTTGGCGACGGGGCTGGCGACGTTCACCGCGCTGCAGGCGGAGGTGGGGTCGAGGACATTCTTCGTGCTGCCGCTGGCCGCGGCCGCGGGCACGTGCCTAGCCGCCCTCGCGCTGACGCGGTTCTCCAGCTTCGTGCTGACCCTCTTGATCGCCCGAGCGAGCCTCGACCTGGCTCGTCTCGGGGGAGCCGGGAGCACGGCGGCGAACGCAGAAGGACGGCTCCTCGATCCGTCGAACCTCCTTGGCGCCCTGTTCCTCGTCGCCGCGGCCCTCTGGCTCGCGGCCCAGCACCGCCGTGGCGCCATGGGTCCGGCCTCCGCGGCTCGCCGCGCGCTTGCGATCTTCCTCGTCGCCGCCCTGCTCTCGGTCGTTGGATCGGCCCGGCCCCTCCCGAGCCTGATCGAGTGGACCCGCATCCTGGCGGCCGTGATGATGTTCGCCGTCCTGGAGCAGCTCATGTTCCGATCGAGGGAGATGCGGCGGATGCTCGTGGCCGTCTTCCTCTCGGCGATCTTCCCTCTTGCGTACACGGCCTTCGGCTTCGTCACGGGGAACCCGCAGTCGGAGCTCAAGGGGCAGTACATCCGCATCACCGGGCCCTTCGGTCAGTCGAACACCTTCGGGCGCTACCTGATGCTGCTGATCATCTTCGGTGCCGCCATCTATCCTCATCTGCCGCGGCTCCACCGCCGGCTCCTCCTGGTGATGCTCCTACCCTCCGGTGTCTTCCTTGCCCTGACCTACACGCGCAGCGCTATCGTCGCCACGGTCATCGGGCTGGTCGTCGTCGGGATCTTCCAGAGCAAGCGTCTGATCGGTTCGATCGTCGTGGCCGGCATCTGCGCCCTGCTGCTCATTCCGCAGCTCGGCACGCGCTTTACCGAGCTCACCGAGACCCGCGACCCCTTCGAGCGCAACGCCGGCAACAGCCTTCTCTGGCGCATCAACTACTGGACCGAGGTGCTGCCGCTCGCCAACACCAACCCCGTGACGGGGATCGGCCTCATCCAGACGCAATTCTCCACGGACGACGCCAAGCAGCCGCACAACGACTTCATCCGTGCCTACGTCGAGATGGGGTTGATCGGCTTCGTCGCCTACCTCGCGGCGATCGGCGCGTTTCTGCAGTTGGGACGCCGGGCGATCAAGGTGACCGATCCGGCGACGTTCGACCGCGGGGTGGCGGTCGGCTTCTTCGGATGCGCGGTTGCCTTCGCCGCGGTGAGTCTGGTGGCGAACGTCATCTCGAACGTCGTGATCCTGTGGTACTTCCTCGCGTTTGCAGCGGCGGCCTCGGCCGTGGTCGCGCGGCGGACGCACCAACAGCGCGAACGATTGGAGGTTGCCTCGTCGGTTTGAGAAACGGGTCGTCGTGCCGGATGGCTATCATCGGTGCGACGCCTGCGCGGTGCCCCCGCCTGAACGGCGGGGTCGTCCTCTTCTTGTAGGGAGCGCGACATGGAGATCAGCGATTACCTCTTCATCGTTCGGCGGCGCCTGTTGATTCTCGTGGTGCTGCCGCTGATCGTGGGGGCCGCGGTGTTCTGGAGGATCCAGACACGGCCGACACGCTTCGTGGCCACCGCGACGGTCGCGGCCACCTCCCTCGTTGGGGGTTCGAACTCGCAATATGGCGGGTCGTTCGGGATCCGGGCCTTCGTTGCGAACTTCATCGCAGCCACCACCTCGTCTCCGATCGTCGACAAGGTCGCCAAGGAGACCGGCGTTCCGTCGGATGAGATCGCTTCCGGCATCCATGCGGAGTCGATCGGCGAGTCGGCCGTGATCGACGTGCGCTTCGAGACCTCCCTGCGCGACAAGGCGGGGTTGGTTGCCATGTCGGTCGCGACCGAGACGATCCGGGCCCTGTTCGCTCCCCAGGTCGCCCAGACGCAGCGGGCTGCCGACGAGGCCAAGAAGCAGGTCGATGCAGCCGACGCGGCGATCGCGAAGTTCACGGCCGATACGGGTCTGCTCCTCCCCGACCAGGAATACCGGCTGAAGGCACAGCAGCTGGCACAGCTCCAGCAGCAGCAGCTCGAGGCCGACGCCCGGGACGACCTGAATGCCTCGGTCAGGTACGAGTCCGCCGCCATCGAGCTGGAGGCCCAGCTGCGCGAGCTCGCGCCGAAGGTACAGGCGCATCAGGGCCTCGCCGATCAGAGAAGCCAGGCGGTGAGCCGCTACAACTCCCTGCGGTCGCAGTACGAGTCGGCCAAGGCGCAGTACGACGCCGCGAACCCCGAGTCGCTGATCTCGGTGAGCTCGACTGGGGCCACCTCGCGGGTTCCCGACCTCATTCGATACGTGGGCGCGGGAGTGGGCGCAGCCCTGTTCGCGGCGGTCTTTGTGGTGGTCCTCCTCGAGGCAGCCACCCGGCGCAGCCCGGCCGGGGCGCCTCGGGCAGGTGTGCCGGGCTCGGGGGAGAGCGAGACGCTGGCACCGGTGCGCTCGAGCAACCGGAAGCGGCTCGACGCGGTGCCGGAGTCCCGCGAGTCGGTCGGATAGCGCGCGGGGCGGCGGAGGCGATCCGTCCCTCGAAGATCCCGATCGGTCAGGCCGTCCTGGGCTCCCCGGCTTTGCCCTCGAGCAGGCGAGCCCGCTGTGCCTGTGCCTCGGCGTCGAGGCGGGCTTGCAGCTCGTCGCAGAGGGAGCGGATCCCCGTGTCCAGCTCGAGGGGCGCCTGCCTGGGGCTGCGCGGCTCGATGTGCGCGATCAGGCGTGGATGGAAGGGGAGGCCGAGCAGCCCGCACGCGGCCCGCATCGACGGGTCGGGATCGGCCACGACGGCGTCGTACGAGATCAGCATCACGTCGGCCCGGCGGTCGAGCCCGAGCTCGAAGTAGAGGGCGTTGCGCAGGTACCAGAAGAGGGCTGCGCCGGAGGCGGGCGTCAGGTCGCGGTAGTCGAAGCTCCGCACGAGGTCGAGGCTCTGTGAAGAGAGCCGCTGCGCCTGCCATCGGTCCACCCCTCGACCGGCGGCGATGTCTGCCAGCACCCGAAGGTTCGTGTCCCCGAACTTGGCGAGCGCAGAACGCACCCGCCCGTCCACGCCGCGGTACGCCCAGAGCGCCCTCCCCGGTGTTGCGACGGGAAGCTCGTCGAGCAGGTGGTCGACGCGATGCGAGTCGCACAGCGGCTTGAACAGCACGAAGCGATGGCGGCTCGACCGCAGGATCGCCGCGACGACCTCGTCGGACCGCAGGCGGAACCCATCGAACGCCCGACGGTCGTTCTCGTTGTGGACCTCGAACTCCGGTGAGGCCTCGAAGCCCCGAACGATCATGTTGGTGCCCGACCGTTGGACCCCGACCAGCCAAACGGGCATGGCGCTCCCCGGTTCGATGGGATGGCCGCGGCGCCACCACCACTTCCGCACCGCCCGGCCGACGCGGGTCGCCGGGTTGAGCTCGTCCTCCTCGATCAGGCGGCCGAAGCCGTGGGAGCGGCCCCATCGCCAGTGACGGAGGGCCCGGAGGTAGCTGCGTGAGAGCCTCGAGCTCATCGCCCAGGCCTAGGCGAGGAGCCGGAGGGCCGCGTCGAGCCCGGTCGAGACCTGCAGGATCACGGGCTGGGGGCCGATGGTCAATCCGGACTGTTCCCAGCGCAGGTCGCCTCCCCCTGCGACCGTCGCCCGCGCGCCGGCTGGAGGTGGGTGACGGAGGACGCGCGGCGACTCGCTCCACAGCACGAGCGTGCTGGCGTCGGTGCGGCCGATGGCGATCCCCTCCACCCCCGCGCCCGCGACCTCGCGCCATCCGGCTCCGCCGGAAGCCGCGGTGGCCAGCGCCTCGAAGGCCTCGCCCGCCGGACGGACGGCCCCCTTGGGGTCGAGCAGCCCGAATCGGATCTCGGAATTGCGGCGGCCGCCGGGGCTCGCCGAAAGCGGTAGCCAGATGACGCGGGTGACGCCCGCACCGAGGAGCAGCGAGACCTTCTTCACCGTGTCTGCGGCCTGGACCTGGTCGTCGGGAGCACCGCCGGTCCAGAACATTCCGACCTCCCAGGCCTCGATCGGCACGTGCTTGGGAGTGGTCGCCTGTAGATAGGCGATCAGGTCGGGGAGCGCCGCGGCGGGCTCGTAGAAGTGGACCTGCCTGCCGTCGACCACGCCGTCGGCGAGCAGCTTCTCGGTCGTGGCCAGGAACGAGAGGTTGCGCCGGGCTTGCTCGGTCGCGAGCGCGGCGCGCAGCGACTCGGCATCGGTTGCCTCGGGAAAGTCGCGGCGCCGGTTCCCGCGTTGCCCGTAGTAGCGGCGATAGGCTGCGAGCGCGGCATCTGGGGACCCCTCGTTCAGCCTGGCGACAACGCCGCTCCCGTGGCCCGTGCTCGAGATGCCGGCATCGAAGACCCGCGCCTGCGGGTCGGCTTTGTGGATCGCTGCCGCGGCGGCCCGGACGAGGCGCTCGTACTCGTCGGCGCTTCCGTTCCAGAACGACTCCCCGTTCACCTCGTTCTCGATCGCGTAGGTGTGCACGTCCTTCGGCGCGTAGCGCTCGACCACAGCTCGCACGAACTCCTCGTAGGTACCGAGGCTGTCGGGCATGGCCGACGCCGCCTTGCGCCCTCGCTCGTGGCCGCCCCGATCGGCGTTCACCCAACAGGAGCCCGTTCGGATCTTGAGATGCAGGGCATAGCCCAGCCGGTGTGCCGCGTCGGCGACCTGGTCGACCGTCCCCCACTCACGCTGTCCGCGTGAGGGCTCGACGTCGCACCATTCCATCTCGTAGAAGCTGGCGCCCCCCGAGAGCCGGCGGAGATAGGGGGCGAGCTCGTCGCTGCGCGGCCACTCCCACTTCATGCCGAGGGGGTGCGGAGTTCCATCGATCGTCTCCCCCCGATACAGCGGACCGGCTGCGAGGGCGGAGGGAGAGGCCGTCTTCTTCCCCCCGCCGCCGCTGCCCGTGCACGCCGCGGCTGCCAGAGCGAGGCCGGCTAGCGCAGCAATCAGGCGTCGGGAGCACGTCATGGCGCCCTCCCGCCTCGCTCGGGCGCCGCATCCCAAATCGAGGCATCGAGTGCGAGCACCTGCTCGACCTCGGCGGCTCGGGAAGGATCCGTCCGGGCCACGTGCGCGGCCAGCTGCCCGGGGTCCGCGAAGACCTTGTCCGCATACCCGCGGGAGATGAACTCGCTGTACTGCTCCCGAGAGAGCTCGAGGGCACGCACGAGCAGGTGCGTGTTGTCGAGGGGCGTGTCCAGCGGATCGTTCCGGATCCGGTACCACTCCGGGGGCAGCAGCGACTGCCCGGTGGAGAGCACGAGGGCCAGCCGATGGCAACCGTCGCCGGGGTACAGTCGATCGGCCAGCCGCTTGCCGGTGAGCGTCGCAGCTCCGGGTGTTCCGGCCCGGAGGTCGACGGGGTACCGGGGGTTGAACCCCTCGGCCTGGAAGCGCCGGAACAGCTCGGTCGTCCGGTGAACCCGCTCGGCGAAGGCTGCTCGGAGGCTCGCCTCGTCGTTGCGGTCGTAGCCCCGCTGGAAGCGAGAGGCGACGTCGCGAAACCAGATGAAGTAGGGGAGGGCCTCGGACGCAAGCAGGTAGGCGTCGAGGTCGGACTCGAACAGGTCGAGGTGCTCGCGCAGGAACGAGATGTACTCGGCGCGCACGACCACGTCGTAGCGAAGCGGGCTGGCCAGCTTCCAGATGTCGACCGGCTCCGTGCCGACCCGGTAGGTGCGCAGGCGCCGCGAGATCCCGTGTCGCAGTGCGTTCAGCCCCTTGACCTCGCGTCGATCCAATGGCTTTCCTATTCCGTCGGGCCCAGCCGAGGTGGGCGCGTAGCCGTGCGGAACCGCTTCGTCATGGTACCGGCTGGCCGGGGCTAGGAGGCCCTGTCGGCGGTCTAGCCGGGGGGCCGCCTCAGCTCGCAGAGCGGGTTTCCTCGGCTTCGCCGCCCATCCTGCGCTCCACGGCCTCGACCCCGGCCGCGAGGGCATCGAGGCTGCGCGCGATGCCGGCGAGGAGCTCGGGGAGAGGCCGGAGTACCTGCTCGATCGCCGACAGGCGCAGATCGAGCGGATCCGGGAAGGGGGCGGAGCTGTCTGCGGCTTCGCTGCCGGGCGCCCTTTCTGACGAGCCGTAGCCGGAGAGGAGCTGGATGACCTGCTGACGCGCGCCGTCGAGGTCGGCTCCGAGACGATGCAGAACCTCGGCGCCGACGCCCTCGCCCTCGCGGATGAGCCCGAGCAGCATGTGCTCGGTGCCGATGTAGTTGTGGCCGAGCTGGAGCGCCTCGCGCAAGGAGAACTCGAGGGCACTCTTGGCGGCGGGAGTGAAAGGGATGAGCCCCCATGGCGCTGCCGAGCTCCTACCGACGATTCTCAGAACTTCGGTCCGGACGGCGTCGAGGGAGATATCCAGGGCCTCGAGAACTTTCGCGCCGACCGCTTCGCCGTCGCGGATCAGCCCGAGCAGGACGTGCTCCGTGCCGATGTAGTTGTGATCAAGGAGGCGGGCTTCCTCCTGCGCGTACACCAGCGCCCGCCGGGCTCGGAGCGCTCGAACATCTCTACGACGATCGCTCGCCGCTGCCCAGCCTTCGTTCGAGAGCTTCGACCCGGGCGACGAGGCCATCGAGGCTGCGCGCGATCCCGGCGAGGAGGTCGGGGAGCGGCTGGACGGCGAGCTCGATATCCGTGAGGCGCTGCTCGACG
Organism: Actinomycetota bacterium; assembly: GCA_050693875.1. Classification (GTDB taxonomy): domain Bacteria; phylum Actinomycetota; class CADDZG01; order JAHWKV01; family JBOGWP01; genus JBOGWP01. The sequence goes on along the minus strand of JBOGWP010000045.1, from coordinate 9,116 downwards.
GGCGACATGGGCTCGCCGATATCGCTGAGCGGGGCGGGTGGCTGCGCGGATGGAGGCCTCTCCAGCGGGACGGGGTGGCTGAGCACCGTGAACACCTCCTGATGGACGCGGTGGAGCCCTCCCGCCCGTCGGTGCAGCACCTGGGCGGCCACGCCCTCACCCTCCCGGATCAGCCCGAGCAGGATGTGCTCCGTGCCGATGTGCCTCTGCCCGAGCTGGATCGCCTCTCGCAGCGACAGCTCCAGGATCTTCTTCGCCCGTGGCGTGAAGGGCATGTGGCGAGGTGAGCCCGGGCCGATGCCGATGATCTCTTCCACTTCGGCTCGGACGGCGTCGAGGGAGATGGAGAGCGACCCGAGCGACTTCGCGGCGATGCCTTCCCCTTCGGCGAGCAGCCCGAGCAGGAGATGCTCCGTTCCGATGTAGTTGTGCTCCAGGCGCCGCGCTTCTTCCTGAGCGAGCGCGACGGTGCGCCGGGCCTGCTCCGTGAACCGCTCGAACATGCGAGCGAGCCTACGCCCGCGCCGGGCTCAGGAATACCCCTGCCGCGCCAGCTCCTCGCTCTGCACCTGCTCGATCGTCGCGACCGCCTCGGGGTCGAGGCTGTTCCGCCAGGCTTCGTTGCGGTTGGGGAAGCTCAGCTCGTCCAGGCGGCGCAGCCACCGGGGGTCGTCGGGAAGACCGGCGAACGAGGCCACGCCGAGGATGGTGGCGATCGGATCGGCGACGAACCCTTCGTAGGTGATGCGGAGGGCCTGTGGGGTGGGGACGATCGAAAGCCCGCTCTCGATCGATGCAAGCTCCTCCACCCAGCTGCGCGCGCACAGCTCCCACGGATCGCCCCCGTCCGCCTCCCAACGTTTGGGAGTGTCCCCGTACCACCACACGACGCTGTCGGGCCACCAGTCGACCTTCGAGAGCGAATAGGCCACCGCCCGCCCGTCACGGGTCAGGTCGACGAAACGCGCCGAGGGGAATGCGGCCAGCAGCAGGGGAATCCGCTGGTTGTTTGCGATCCGCTTGTTCACGAAGTGCCTCGCGCCGGAGAAACGCCGGATCGCTCGGACGGTCCCACGGAGCGCCGAGAGCTGCTGCTCGGTGTACGGCGGCGCCCGTCCGTTCGTCTCCCCAGGGGGGTGCTCGGGGATCCCCGCCCGGGCGAACAGCGGCTCGCCCTCCACCGGCATCGGGAAGAGCCGTTCGAGCAGCGCCCGCCGTCGCCCGTAGACGTAGGCGTTCGAGTCGCCTCCGAACCACACCAGACGCTGCAGCGGAGGAAGCCGGCTCGGAAGGCGGTTGAGCGCCGAGAGTGCTGGGACGGCCGGGAACCGCCGCACCCAGTTGGAGATCCACGAGACGCCGGGGTGCAGGCACAGCACCTTGTAGAGCAGGCTGGTCCCCGAGCGCGGGGCCCCGATGAGGAACAGCGGTGAAGGCGATTCGGGGTCCATCTGCTACGAGTACCCCAGCTCCCTGCGAAACCGGCCCGAGCGGAAGGCAAAGAGCAGACGCAGCACCGGGTCGAGGCGCTTCCCCGCCCCGACCCGCGAGCGGTAGACTGCCTGCCCGCCGCCGCCCTGCCGGCGGGAGGATGCAAAGGGGGCGTACTTGTCGGCGACGTCGTGCTCGACCTTGTCGTGCTCCAGCACGGTCGGATCCCACGGCTCGCCGAGGAAGTCGAGCAGCCCCCGCATCGTCTTGTCGGTATCGCGAACGAGATCCTCGTACCGCACCTCGATGTACCGGTCCGGGGAGAGCCGTGCGCCCGCCGCCCGCGCCGCCCGGATGTAGCGTGGCCATTTCTCCACCGCCTTGACCGCCGACCAGTAGCCCCACCGCTCACGGTGGGAGGCGACGACGTCGCGGCCGTCGCGGATGACGTGGATCACCTGGCACTCCGGGAACAGCTCGGTGATGAAGTCGAGCGAGAGCGCGTACAGCGGGGTCTTGTCCACCCAGCGCGACTTGCCCCGGCGCTTGGCGTAGCCGCTCAGGATCGAGTCGAAGAAGTCGGCGATCTTCTCGTGCCAGTATTCCTTCGGGAATCCGTAGTGCGAGAGGCGCTGCCAGTTCTGGCCGGTGATCTTGGCCATGTCGGCCAGGAACCGCGTCTCGGGCCCGCAGCTCAGGTTCTCGTGCGAGTCGAGGATCAGCCGGAGCAGCGTCGTTCCGGATCGCTGGCATCCGACGATGAAGATCGGCCTGTGGCTGGTGGTCATGCTGTTGGCGTCGCCGGCTCGATGAGGTCAGGGGCGGCACGCCGGCCACATCGAGCGTACCGCACGAGCCGGGGGAAGGGCGGGCGCGCCGACGGCATACTGGAGAGGCATCCAGGCGGGAGACCTCCACGGCATGAAGATCCTCCACGTCAACAAGTACCTGTACCGTCGCGGCGGGGCCGAGGCATACATGGACGACCTCGCGGCCCTCCAGCGCGGAGCCGGCCACGACGTGGAGTTCTTCGGGATGGCGCATCCGCAGAACGAGCCGCGGACCTATGAGCGGCACTTCCCCTCGTACCTCGAGCTCGAGCCGCCACCGGCGTCGCTGCCGGGGAAGCTGCGAGGCGTCGGGCGGATGATCTGGTCGACCTCGGCGCGGCGGGGGATCGAGGAGGTCGTGGTCGACTTCGCGCCGGACGTCGTCCACCTGCACAACATCTACCACCACCTGTCGCCCTCGATCCTGGGTCCGGTCGAGGGGCGGGGCATTCCGGCGGTGATGACCTTGCACGACTACAAGCTCGCCTGCCCGACCTATCGCTTCCTCGACCACGGACGCATCTGCGAGGCCTGTCTCGGCGGGCACTTTCAGCAGGCGGTCCTCCGCCGGTGCAAGGACGGGTCGCTCACGGCCAGCAGCGCGATGGCATTCGAGCTGTTCCTCCATACCGCGACCCACGCCTACGAGGGAATCCGACTGTTCGTCTGCCCCAGCCGGTTCCTCGCCGAGAAGATGGCGGCTGCGGGCGTCTACCCTGAGCGGCTCCGGGTGCTCCGCCATTTCGTTGAGACGGACGGAGTGCCCGTGAAGGAGCGGGCCGGCGGTCCCGTGCTCTTTGCCGGACGACTGTCGCACGAGAAGGGAGTCGACACGCTGATCGAAGCGGTCGGACGGCTCCCTGGGGCCGAGCTGCACGTCGCCGGGGACGGACCCGACCTTCCGCGCCTCGAGTCGCTTGCCGGCCGCGTCGCGGACGGCCGCGTCCGCTTTCACGGGAGGGTGCCGAAGGAGCGGCTGCGCGTGCTGTTTCGAGAGTCATCGGTCGTGGCCGTCCCGTCGCGCTGGTACGAGAACCAGCCACTGATCGTGCTCGAGGCATTTGCCTCCGGTCTTCCGGTGGTCGGCACGCGTCTGGGGGGCATTCCCGAGCTGGTGTCGCCCGGCGTGGACGGCGACCTCGCGCCGCCCGACGACGCCGGCGCGCTCGCCGCGTCCCTCGAGCCGCTGCTCGCCGATCCCGAGCGTGCGCTGGCGATGGGGCGGGCGGGCCGAGGCAAGGCCGAGCAGGAGTTCTCGCCGGCCAATCATCTCGCGGGCCTCCAGAGGCTCTACGACGAGGCCTCGGCGGCCGCACCGGTGTCCCGATGACGTCGCTGCGGATCGCGATGATCGGCCAGCGCGGGGTGCCGGCAACCTTCGGCGGCATCGAGCATCACGTCGAGGAGCTCGGCTCGCGCCTGGTCGCGCGGGGGCACGAGGTCGTGGTGTTCTGCCGGGCGAACTACGTCGACGATCCGAAGGAGCGCCACCGGGGGATGCACCTCCGCCACCTCTCCACGGTCGGCACGAAGCATCTCGATGCCATCGTCCACAGCGGCGTGTCGACGCTGGCGGCGATGGCCGGCCGCTTCGACATCCTCCACTACCACGCCCTCGGACCGGGGCTGGTGTCGCCGCTGCCTCGCTACCTGTCGCGGGCGAGCGTGGTGCAGACGATCCACGGGCTGGACGACGAGCGGGCCAAGTGGGGACGTGGCGCGAAGGCGGCGCTGCGGGCGGCCCAGTGGCTGTCGGCCCGCGTGCCCGACGCCACGATCACGGTCTCTCGCGCACTCGCCGACCACTACGCCCGCCGTCACGGCTGCGCCGCCGTCTACATCCCGAACGGGGTGACCCCCGGGACGGCCCAGCCGCCCGATGGGATCGCAGCACGGTTCGGCCTCGCCCGGGGCGGCTATGTGCTCTTCGTGGGCAGGCTGGTGCCCGAGAAGGCGCCGGACATCCTGCTCTCGGCGTTTCGCCGGCTGGACGCGGGGGTGCGGCTGGTCATCGCGGGCGGCTCCAGCTTCACCGACGCCTTTGTGGATTCGCTCCAGGCGCGTGCCGCGGCGGACGAGCGAGTCTTGCTGACCGGTTACGTCTACGGCCGGGTGCTCGAGGAGCTGTACGCGAACGCTGCGGTCTTCGTCCTGCCGTCGCACCTGGAGGGGCTGCCGCTCACGCTGCTCGAGGCCGCCTCGTACGCGACGCCGATCGTGGCGAGCTCGATCCCGCCGCACCTCGAGGTCCTGGGGCAGGATGGGCCCGGCCGGCGGCTCGTCCCCCCCGGCGACGAGCAGGCGCTGGCCGACGCGATTGCGGCCGCCCTGCAGGATCCGGACCGCGAGCGGGCGGGGGCGGTGGAGCTCCGCGAGGAGGTCCTCGCCGGCTACGACTGGGATGCCGCCGCCGAGGCGACCGAGGCCGTCTACCGGCGGGTGGCGAGACCGCGCAGGGCGCGGGCCCGGGCGGGAGCGCCGGCATGACCTCCCTGGACCGGGTGAAGGTCCTCTTCATCGCCGGCTCGGGGAGGAGCGGGAGCACGCTGCTCGGGAACGTCCTCGGCGAGATCGACGGGTTTTTCTTCGCCGGCGAGCTGCGGTTCCTGTGGGAGCGCGGCCTGATCGAGGATCGCCTGTGCGGCTGCGGCAACCGGTTCCGGAGCTGCCCCACCTGGCTGAAGATCCTCGAGGAGGCCTTCGGTGGGGCGGATGCGCTGGACCCGCGGGCGCTGATCCGAACGCAACGGCAGGGCGTGCGGATCCGCCACCTGCCGCTGATCCTCGGCTCCCGCCGCCGGGATCTGATCGCTCCCCGCATCGGCGACCAGTACGAGATCCTCTCCCGGCTCTACCGGGCGATCCGCGACGTCACCGGGAGCCGGGTCGTCGTCGACTCGTCGAAGCTGCCGGCCTACGGCAACCTACTCGATCGGGCGCCCTCCATCGACCTCCGGGTCGTGCACCTGATCCGCGACCCCCGGGCGGCGGCCTACTCGTGGCTCCGGAAGAAGGCACAGCCCGACCGGGGGACGCCCGGGCTCATGGAGCGGCAGGGGCCGCTCCGGAGCTCGCTCCTGTGGACGACTTGGAACGCGGCCGCAGAGGCGCTCTGGCGGCGTCATCCCGAGCGGTACCTCCGCCTGCGCTACGAAGACCTCATCGCCGACCCGCCGCGGGCCATCCGGCGGATCCTCCGGCTTGCCGACGAGCACCCCTCGACGCTTCCCTTCATCGCCCCCCGCAGCGTCTCGCTGAGCGGGAACCACACCGTGGCGGGCAATCCCGACCGCCTCGCAACCGGCGCCGTGGAACTGCATCCGGACGTCGAATGGATCGTCCGCATGCGGCCGCGCGACCTTGTCCTGGTCACCGCGGCGACCGCCCCGCTTCTGGAACGCTACGGGTATCCGTTCCGGCGGGGAGGGGCGCGCTGACCGCAAGTCGGCCGTCCGGGGGCGGGGAGCGCTGGGAAAAGGTTCCCCCGTCGGTTCGGCTGGGAGGACCGGTGCCGCCCGGGCCGACCCCTGCCCCGACGTCAGCTTCGACACATGTCCTCTGCCGATCGCGAGTGAACCGGACGCACGGGATCTCCCGCGGCCGCTCAAGGGCAGGCGCCGCTGCCTCCGTCTGTGAAGCTCTTGCTGGGTTCGGGGATGAATTGCTAGTCGTATCCCGAGGCCTTCAACCTCAGCCCGAGCACCCGGTAGGTGCGGCCGTTGCTCGACTGCACCTTCGGGTCCGACAGCACGGCCTGGTGGCTCTTGCCCCCCGTCCCGACGACGAACTCGCGGATTCCCCGGGCGCTGTCGGTGCTGCCTCCGGGGTCGAGCGGCAGGAATCGCTGGTAGTTGTGGGCGTGCCCGCCGAGGACGACATCGGCGCCGCGATCGTAGAGCAGCTGCCAGATGGGTTCGAACTTCGCCACTGGGACACCTCCCGCCTTGAAGCGCGGCTCGTGCGAGTAGGCGAGGGTGCAGGCTGCGCTGCTCGAGATCGCTCTTCGCCCAGTAGTACTGCGGCGACCCGGACGCGAGGCTGAGGCTCGAGTTGAGAGCGAGAAAATGCCATGACCCGAGGTTCCACGAGTAGTACGGGGGAATCCGGTGAAGTAGTCGAAGTAGCCGGAGGCGCCGGCCGTCTCGTACTCGTGGTTCCCGGGGGCGGGTTTGGCGATCGGGCCGTACGCGCCCCACGAGAGCGCATAGGAACTCCGGAAGCTCTCCAGCTCACCGTGCTCGTACTGCTCGTCCCCCAGCACGGCGCTGACGCCGGCGAGTAGCTCCGTCGTGTACCTGGCGCGGCAGGCCCTCGACGTCCCGTTCCCGTTGTTGAACTTCGTGCTCGACGGGTCGCAAGCGATGTCGCCCGCAGCCCGGACCACGGGCTCGTCCGCGGTGGCGGCTCGAGCCTCGGAGGTGGTGATACCCAGCACGAGGACGGAGGCGGCGGCCATCGCCGTTACGAGAATGCGACGAGGGAGGGGCAGGGGGTACGACTGCGCTGCTGATTGGCACCATCTGTCCTTCGCGTTGGCGGGCCCCGTTCAGCTACCCCAAGTCGCCCGATGTGCCTCCCGGTCTCCGCGCGCTGATTGTGCCGTTTCATACCCCCACCGCCCGAGGTGGGCGCCGAGGCTCGTGTCGAGGAGACCGAGGCTCTCGGCGTCGAGCTCGCGGCGGAAGGCCTCTGCTCGTGAGGCCGGGAAGGAGTAGCGGGAGAAGGACGCGTCGAAGGCCCCGCCCCAGTCGAGCCCGAGGAACACGGAGACTCTCTCCAACTCGCCGCGGGGATCGGCGAGCAGGTCCTCGTATCGGACGTCGATCCAGCGGCTCGGATCCGTCGCAAAGCGCGCCGCCTCGAAGGCGTCGATGAGCAGCTTCCAGCCGAGCCCGGCGAGCAGCACGAACGAGCGGCCCGACTGCTCCCACTCCTCCTGGTAGGCCGGCGGCAGCGGGCCGAGATACCACTTCGACGGTCCCTCCCAGCCGTTCCACCAGCCCATCTGCAGCCACGAGTTGGCCACCGCGCGTCCGTCGCGCACGACGTGGACCACGCGGGTATCCGGGAACACCGCCTGGAGCAGACCCGTCCTCGGCCAGCCGGTGAGGTGCTGGACGAAGTGCTTCGTACCCTGCGCCTGCATGCGGCGCTCGAAGAAGCGCCGGATGCGCTCCTCGAGCCACAGGGTGAGGTCGGACGCCAGGAGATCGCGGCATGGCGTCGAGAACATGGGCCCGATCTGGTGATCGAGCACGTTCCATGCTTCCGAGGGGGCAATCCGGATTCTCCCGGCCTCGATGAGGCGCCGGCGGTCGCGAAATGGGCGGAGCCTGGGGTCGCGGGGCCCCGAACGCCGGTAGAGAGACTTGTTGAATCGGCCGCGCAGGTTGAGGCGGGGCAGCTTGTCGTCGAGGTTCGAGACGAAGCCGACGTCCGGGTGACGCGCGATCACCTCGGCCAGCGGGGTCGATCCGCAGCGCCCGGTGCCGGCGACGAGGATCATCATCTTCGCCTGCCTCACTCGACGGGCAGCGCGGCGAGCTGCCGGTCGCGCTCGAGCAGGGACCCGAAGTTCGTCCGCTCGAAGGCCCGAATCAGGCGGCCGACCATCGCCACGCTGCCGACGGGGTCGATGCCGATCGCCGTCTCGGCGGCGAGCACCAGGCCGTGTACGCCGTCGAGGAGCGTGTTGGCGATGTCGTTCGCCTCTGCGACGGTGGGGGTGCGGTTTGCGGTCATCGACTCGAGCAGATTCGTGGCCACGAACACGGGCTTGGTCCAGCGATTGGCTCGCCGCACGATGGCCTTCTGGTAGAAGGGCACGTACTCGAGCGGGATCTCCTTCGAGAGATCGCCCCGGTCGATCAGGACCGCATCGGCGGCGGTGATGATGCCGTCCATCCCCCGGACCCCCGCGCTCGACTCGATCTTCCCGATGATGTAGGAGCCCGGCGGGGCGAGCCGGCGTATGAGGGCAACGTCGTCGGCACTGCGCGCAAACGACATGGCGTAGTGCGTGATGCCGAGCTGGGCGCCGACCTGGATTCCCGCGAGGTCCCTCTGCGAGAGCGTCGGGAGCGGCGGGGCAGGCTCGACGACGACCGCCTTGTTCGACCTCACCCGCCCCGGGCTGGTGACGACTGCCTCGGCGTGGTCGTCGCCCACCTCGGTCACTCGCAGCTCCACACCATCGAAGTCGATCTCGACCACGCTTCCGGCCGCGAGCACGTCGAACGTGGCAGCCGGACGCAGGGTCAGGCTGTCTGCGGTGCCGAGGATCTCCGAGCGCACCAGCCGGACAAAGCGACCCTCCGTGAGGACGGTGCCCTCTTCGATCAGGCCGCACCGCACTTGGGGGCCCTCCGTGTCGAGGCAGATCGGCTTCGGGGACGCGGAGCGGACCAGCTGCAGAGTGGCCTCGACGACTTCGAGCGGCGTGTGGGAGAGGTTGATCCGGAAGAGGTCGACGCCACATTCGTCGAGGCGTCCGACGATCGCGGGATCCAGCGACGCCGGACCGAGGGTGCAGAGGATCTGGATCCTGGGTTGGTGCATTTCCCCCATTCCCTTCAGGGCCCGGTTCGCTCACTGTAGGTGCGCCCCCGACCCGCCGCAAGCATCTAGCCCAGCTCGAGGTGCCGAAGTTGGTGCGAATGAGTGTCCGTGGCCATGAAAAAATCCCCACTGGTGGCCATGTAGAACGCCCCAGTGGTGGACATGTAGAAGTCCCCGCCCCTCGCTGACCATCCCGTTCGAAGCCCCCCGGTCGGCCATGGTGTCGGTGCGAACCAAGCACCACACCGACCGGAGGGAGCTTCATTTTGAAGTCAGCGGAGGAAGACATGGACCTGA
>JBOGWP010000044.1:0-52643 GCA_050693875.1 Actinomycetota bacterium | reverse complement strand
CCCCAACCCGGTTGGTGGCCTCGTGGACCGGCTCACGAGCGGGGTTGCCCTCGCCCTCGCGCTCGTCATCCTCGCGGGGTTGGTGCTCCTGATCGTGGTGGTGTCGCGGAGGGCCGGCCGCCGGTAGTCGGAAGGGGCCCATCTGTTAAATGCCACCAGGATTGCGGTAAGCAACCCCAGTCGAAAGAACACCTCAGCGCCGCGCCCGGCCCCCCGCGCGACACGACCCCCGGCCAGCCAGCCCCGCCCGCCCCGTCGGGAGCGATACTCGAAGAAAGTCGGGAGGCGAACCATGATCGAGGAAGGCTTCAACTACGTAGGGGGCCGGTGGGTGCCGGCCGCATCGGGAGAGACGTTCGAGAGCCTGAACCCCGCCGACCGCAGGGAGGTTCTCGGTGTCTTCCCCCGCTCCGGCCCCGACGACGTCGACGCAGCAGTGGAGGCCGCGGTCGAGGCGTACCCCTCGTGGCGGCGGAAGCCGGTGCCTAAGCGCGCCGACTTCGTGCTGCGGGTGGGGCTCCTCCTCGAGGAGCGCAAGGAGGAGCTTGCCCCTCTCATGACCCGCGAGATGGGAAAGACGCTGCGCGAGGCGCGCGCCGACGTGCAGGAGGGCATCGACTTCTGCCTCTACATCGCCGGAGAGGGCCGCCGGTTCTTCGGCCACACCATGCCCGCCGAGCTTCCCAGCAAGTTCTCGATGACGGTGCGTCACCCGGCCGGCGTCGCCGGCCTGATCACGCCGTGGAACTTCCCGATCGCGATCCCGCTCTGGAAGATCGCGCCGGCGATCATCGCCGGGTGCCCGAGCGTGTTCAAACCGGCCGAGGACACCCCGCTGCTGTCAACGCTGCTGGTGCAGCTCTTCGAAGAGGTCGGGCTCCCCCCCGGCGTGCTCAACCTCGTCCACGGCTTCGGCGAGGAGGCCGGCGCGCCCCTGGTAACCCACCCCGGGATCCGGGTGATCTCCTTCACGGGCTCCCTCGAGGTGGGCCGGTGGGTGAACGAGACCTGCGGCCGCCTGATGAAGCGCTGCTCGCTCGAGCTCGGGTCGAAGAACGCGCTGATCGTAATGCCCGACGCCGATCTCGATCTCGCCGTCGAGTCGTCGGCCTGGGGAGCCTTCGCCACCTCGGGACAGCGCTGCACCGCGACGAGCCGCCTCATCGTGCACGAAGAGGCCAGGCAGTCGTTCACCGAGTGCCTCGTCGAACGAGTGGGGCGCATGAAGGTGGGGTCGGGGCTCGACCCGGACGTCGAGCTGGCCCCGCTGATCAACCAGACGCAGCGCGACCGCGTGCTCGAGTACATCGAGGTCGGTGCGCGAGAGGGGGCCCAGGTACTGACGGGAGGCCACGCCCTCGACGGACCCGACTACAAGCACGGCTACTTCGTCGCTCCCACGGTGTTCGACGGCATGCGGCCGGAGATGCGCATCGCCCAGGAGGAGATCTTCGGTCCGGTGACCGGGATCATGCCGGTGTCCAGCCTCGACGAGGCCATCGCCGCTGCGAACTCCACGAACTACGGCCTGTCCTGCTCGATCTACACCCGTGACATCACCGCCACGTTCAAGGCGATCGAGGAGCTGGAGTTCGGGATCGTCTACGTCAACGCGCCGACGATCGGTGCCGAGGTCCAGCTGCCCTTCGGCGGGTTCAAGAGCACCGGCAACGGCCACCGGGAGGCGGGTCCCCAAGCGCTGGACGAGTTCACCGAGTGGAAGGCCGTCTCGGTCGACTACTCCGGGCGGGTCCAGAAGGCTCAGGGCATCGACTAAGCCAGCACTAACGACGGGTTCGGCCCGCCGGCTCCGCCTCGTCGACCGCCGCCTGGCGCAAGGTGAAGCAGAACACGCTTCCTTTTCCTTCGCCGCTCGTCACCCACACCCGCCCCCCCTGCGCCTCCGTGAACTGCTTCACGATCGCGAGCCCGATGCCGGTCCCTTCCGGCCCGGTGCTGCGGCGGTCGACCCGGTAGAACCGCTCGAAGACGCGGCCCAGCTCGTCGTCCGGAATCCCGATCCCCTCGTCTTCGACCGCGATCACCACCTCGTCGGAGCGAGCGCGAGCCCGCACGGTGACGCGTGAACCGCCGGGCGAGAACTTCGCCGCATTCGACAGCAGGTTCTCGACGATCCTCGAGAGCGCCTCGGGATCGGCCCGGGCCCGCAGGCCGGCCGGCACGTCGAGATGGACCCGGTGGTCGGAGAGGAGGGCGCCCAGGCGCCCGGCGCTGCGCTGGATCTGCGGGAGGAGCTCGCAGTGCTCGAGCTCGAGCCGCAGCTGGCCTCGCTCGAGCCTCCCGAAGTCGAGCAGCTCCGAGATGAGATGACCAAGCTCCTGGGCGCTGGCCTGGATACGACGGACGAAATCGAGGCGCTTCTCGTCGTCGAGACTCGACCACCAGCGCAAGAGGGTCGCCGAGAAGCCGCCGATCGCCGTCAGCGGCGTCTTGAGCTCGTGTGAGACGGTCGACAGAAAATCGGACTTGAGCTCGTCGAGCTCCTGCAGGCGGCGCACCGCCTCGCGCTCCTTCTCGAACGCCGAGGCCATCTCGATCTCGGTCTGCTTCCGGCGGGTCACGTCGCGGAGCACGGCGAGGACCGTCACCTCCTGCCCGAGCCGCAGCCGGGTCAGGGCCACCTCCAGGTCCACCGGCTTGCCGTCCCTGCGCAGGATCGAGGTCTCGAAATGGCCCCGGGCCCCGTCGCGTTGGCAAGCCTCGATCCGTTCCGTGATCTGGGGCCGGTCCTCGGGGACGGCGAGGTCCAAGATGCTCGGCATCCCCATGAGCTCGTCGGTGCCGTACCCGGTGATCGATGTCAGCGCCTCGTTGACGTACACGGTCCCGCGGGGGCCCGCGACCACGAATCCCTGCCCCAGGCGGGACAGGGCGGCGAGCACGCTCTCGTAGGCGTCGCTCGCCACCTCGAGATCGCGCCGGTCCCTGACGAGCCTCGTCGCCATTGCCCCCGCCACGCCGGCGATCACGAAGCCGATTCCCATCCGGAACGAGATGGAGGTGAGCAGCAGGTCGTTGCCGAACTCGGCGTGCCCGTAGACCTCGCGCCCCGCATAGATCGCGGTCGCTCCGGCCATCGCCAGCAGGGCGCCGCGGAGGCCGAACCGGATCGCACCGACGAGCGGGAGGATGTAGATAACGGCCCAGATCGCCGTCTCGGCGTCGAACGTGTACAGGAACACGAGGCTGAGGATCACGGCCGCATCGAAGAGGAGCGAGATCACCGCCAGCCGCCGGATGGCTACCTCCCCAACAACGACGCGCGTCGCCCTCCAGAACGCCAGGTTTCCGACGAACAGGACGGCCACCAGGGCGATCGCCAGCGAGAACGTCCCGGCCGGGTAGGGCCGGTAGTAGGTGAGGACCTGGACCAGCGCGAATGCCGAGGCGGCCCAACGGGTCGAGACGATCGTCCGCTCGGAGCGCAGCAGGCGCTCGGGCTCGGACAGGCGCCGGGCGACCAGACCTCCTCCCGGCATCGTGGCCTTGCCCGAGCCGGCCGGACCGCGCCCGCGCGCGTTCGTATTCACCCCATTCCCATCGGCGTCGACGGCCCAAGTCGTGAGTGCCCGTTCGTCTCCGGCCGAACCTCTCCATCTCCGCCCGCCCCGGCGCCCAGGGCGGCAGCCATTAGACGCAGCGCGGCCGCCTTGTCGAGCGGCTCATTGCCGTTCCCGCACTTGGGCGACTGGACGCACGACGGACAGCCGCCCTCGCAGGGGCAGGCCTCGACCGCCTCGAAGGTGGCCTGGAGGTGCTCCCGGGCGCGGGCAAATCCACGCTCCGCGATGCCGATCCCGCCGGGATAGCCGTCGTAGATGAACACGGTCGGCAGCCCGGTCTGCGGGAACCACGCCGTCGACAGTCCCCCGATGTCCCACCGGTCGGCCATCGCGAACAGCGGCAGGATGCCGATCGCGGCGTGCTCGGCCGCATGCAGGGCTCCCGGGAGCTCGGGCGGGACGATCCGCGCCTGGTCCACCACCATCGGCGGAACCGTGTACCAGAACGCCTGGGTCTCGAGGACCTGCTCCGGAAGCTCGAGGTCGACCAGCTCGAGCAGATCGCCGGTGGCGATGTCGCGGCGGGCGAAGGAAACGACCTGCTCGGTGACCTCGACCAAGCCGATCGAGAAGGGCACGCTCCCCACCGGCTTCGTCCCCGTCACGCCGAGGATTCGGATGTCTGAGCGCTCCCTTGCCTGAGTGTAGTACGTGCCCTCCGACGGCTCGACGAGCACAACTCGCCGGGCGAGGTCGAGGGAGACCACCTCGTAATTGTCCCCCTGGTGGAGGTAGACGGCCCCCGGGTGGACCTGGTGGAAGGCTCGGGCGGCGTCGACCGTGCCCAGCAGGACCCCGGTTTCCGCCTCGACGATGGAGTACGCCTCACCGCCGAGGGAGCGGATGTCCAGGTCGCGCCCGGGTGGAACTCGCCGGGCCCAATGAAGGCGCTCGGGAACGCTCCTGCGCGCCGGCCGCCGCGCAAGCTCGCCGACGGAAACCATCTCCTCGGCCACCGAAGCAGCGCCGCGACCGAAGGTGTCGTCGACGGCGCCCGCGTCGAGGGGAAGCTCGAACGCCGCCGCGCCGAGGTGCGGTCGGAGGATCCGGGGGTTGGTGGTGTCGACGAGTGCCGCCTCATGTGGCTTGCCGAGCAGCATGGCGGGGTGCGAGACGTAGTACTGATCGAGGGGGTCGTCCCTGCCGATCAGCACCGCGACCGACTCGTCGGCCTTCCTGCCGGCCCGACCGGCTTGCTGCCAGAACCCGGCCACCGTGCCCGGAAACCCGTTCATCACCACCGCGTCGAGCCCGCCCACGTCGATCCCGAGCTCGAGCGCGGTGGTCGCTGCCACGCCGAGGAGCTCGCCCGAAAAGAGCTGGCGCTCGATCTCCCTCCGGTCCGACGCCAGGTAGCCCGCCCGGTAAGGCCGGATCCGGGCGGCGATCTCCCGCGGCACCTGCCCACGGGCATGCTTGGCCACGAGCTCGGCCCCCTTCCTGGATTTTGCGAAGACGATGCTCCGGACGCCCTGCCCGGTGAGCGCGGCAAGCAGGCGGGCGCTCTCCCAGTTCGTCGAGCCCCGCACCCCTTTCGCCTCGTCCACCCACGGAGGGTTCCAGAACGCCACGAGGCGCCGGCCCCGCGGCGCCCCATCGTCGGCGACTTCCTCGACCGGAACCCCGACGAGGCGCTGGGCCAGATCGGCGGGGTTCCCGATCGTCGCGGACGTGAAGATGAAGGTGGGGTCGGAGCCGTAGTGGCTGGCAACGCGCCGAAGGCGACGGAGGATGCAGCCAACGTGTGAGCCGAAGACGCCGCGCAGCACGTGCATCTCGTCGACGACCACGAAGGCCAGATTGGCGAACAGCTCGGCCCAGCGAGCGTGCACCGGCAGGATCCCGAAATGCACCATGTCCGGGTTGGAGAGGACGATCCGGGCGTACCGCCGGACAAACGGACGCTCGTCCTGCGGGGTGTCGCCGTCGTAGGTCGCGGCGCTCGCCTCGGGGATCGCCAGGGCCCGGATTGCCCGGAGCTGATCCTGGGCCAGCGCCTTGGTCGGATACAGGTAGAGGGCGCGGGTCCGTGGATCGGTCAGGATGCGCTCGATCACGGGAAGGTTGAAACAGAGGCTCTTCCCGCTTGCGGTCCCCGTCGACACCGCGGTGTGGTGCCCCGCGCGGGCCGACGCCAGGGCCGCCGCCTGGTGAGTCCACAGCGTCTGGATGCCGAGGGCGGCGAGGCGCTGGCGAAGCTTGGCCGGAAGCGGGGGATCAGGTCGCACTGCCCGTCCGTGCCGGGCGGGAATGCCGACCAGCTCGAGGAGGCCCTCGCTCTCCAGCTCCGCCGAGGCCTTGCGAAGCAACATCTCGAGGTCCATCCGGCCATCCACGCTACCACCCCTCCTTCGGGTTCCCGTGACCGCTCCTCTTGACGACACCGATCGAACTGTCTACCGTGATAGACAGGCCATGGCGATCGACCCCCGTTTGACGCAAGAGGCCAGAGAAGCGCGCCGTGAGCTCATCGACCTCGAATACGAGGCGGAGCGAGCCCGTCTTCGCTTCCAGCACGCGGTCCGCCGGATGCACGCCGGGGGCGGCTCCCTCCGCGAGATCGCGGAGGCGCTAGGGGTCAGCCATCAGCGCGTTCATCAGATCGTCGACGGTGGGGCGGGCAAGACCGCGCTGAAACCGAGTCGCCCCCAGCAGTGCTGCTCGTTCTGTGGACGCTCCCGCGCCGAGTCGCTCACGCTCGTTGCCGGGCCCGGGGTCTTCATCTGCAACCGCTGCGTCGGGGCAGCAACGAACGTGTCGCAGCATGCCGCCGGGGACGCGGAGGTCCGTCTGGCCCGCATCCCGGATCATGCCCGGGACCGGTGCAGCTTCTGCGGGAAGCGTCGGCGCCAGGTGGAGACAATGGTCGGCAGTCCGGGCACCCCCCGCGGCGGAACCCTGCGACAGAAATACCCGGGGGCGGGTATCCGGGTCTGCAGCGACTGTCTGGGGCTCTGCCGGGAGATCGTTGACGAGGCCGCCGCGCCGTAACCTGCTGGCACCTCCGTGCGGACGAGGAACGCATAGTACCCGGAAAGGTCAGGCCCATTCCCGGCGTTCGGGTCTCTGCCGTAGAATGCGGGCGAGGGGTGAGCTATCTGGCGCAGGAAAAGGCGTCTGAGTTTCTTACTGTGAGCGAAGTCGCTCGCCTTATACGTGTTTCCAACATGACGGTGTACCGCCTCATTCGCTCCGGCGCTCTGAAGGCCGTTCGGGTCGGAAACCGGTACCGGGTCCGGGAGTCCGACGTCCACAAGTACCTCGACGACTCGTACGTCCGGGCCGTCTAGCCCGAGTCCGAGCCGCCCCACTCCCTCCAGCGTGTACGCTCCTCCCGCCGTCCGGCCGCGCTCGGTCGCCCACGGTCGCCCGGACGCGGCGGAGCTCCCGGGGTCGTGCCGGGCGGTTGAAGAGGGGAGGGAAGGTGCGGGTTTCTCACGCCGAGATCGTCGACCGCCTCGCTGGGATGGGCGGCACGATCGCGCTGCTGGGAGGCATCGACACCGGAAAGACGACCTTCGGGCTGAGCCTTGCGGAGTCCGGGCGGGCCCGGGGGATGCGTGTGGCCTACGTCGACACCGACCTCGGCCAGCCGACCGTGGGGCCGCCGACGTGTGTGGGGCTCAAGTTCTGCCACGACCTCGAGCACGTCGAGCCCGCCACCGTGGGCCGCGCCGACGTGCTCTCCTTCGTCGGCTCCCTCGCTCCGCAGGGTCACCACGTCTCGCTCGTCGCCGGTACGGCCCGGCTGGTCAACGAGGCGCGGCGGGCCGGCTGCGAGCTGGTCGTCGTCGACACGAGCGGATACATCTCGGGTGTGCAGGCCGAGCTGCTCAAGTACCACAAGCTCGAGCTCATTCGTCCCGACATCGTCGTGGGGTTCCAGCGGGGAGAGGAGCTCGAGCCGATTCTCCAGTCTGTCCGTCGCTTCCTCCCGACCGACGTGATCTCCCTGCGGGTGGAGGCCTCCGTGGCCGAGCGGTCGGTCGAGCACCGCCTCGCCTACAGGGAGGAGCAATTCCGGTCATACTTCGAACCGCCGCTGTCGACCTGGCGGGTGAAGACCACAGTCTTCATGCCGACGCTGCCACCCGACATCGACCTCGCGCTCCTCGACCACCTCGTCGTGGGGGTTGAGGACGGGGCCGGTATGTGCCTCGGGATCGGCATGCTGGAGTGCGAGAAGGTCGAAGGCGTGTTGCGGATGGTGTCTTCGGTAAAGGATCCCGTGAAGGGCCTGCGCCTGGGGACGACGAAGATCACCACCGAGGGGCGCGTGCTGGGTCGGGTCAGCTACCGGGAGCTGTTCGGAGCTCAGTAGCGAGTCGGACCCACAACGCGAGAGCGAAGGGAAGCGGATGTCGTCCGTCGTCAAGAAGCGCCGCAAGAAGATGCGAAAGAAGAAGCATCGCAAGATGCTGAAGAAGACCCGCTGGCAGCGCCGGCAGTTAGGGAAGTAGCCGGCCCCCCCGGCTCCCCACTCCTTCAGGGGCGGGGGAGAAGGCCGTCGGCGACCGCGGCTGCAGCCGTCGCGGCGAATTGCGCATCCGGTCCGAGCACGGCCTTCGGACCCATCAGGTGCTCGAGGAAGGCCTGGACGAAGCAGGTGCCGAGCAGGATCCGCGCGACGTGATCGGGCGAGAGATGCCCGGCGACCCGCCCCAGCTCCTGCTCGCCGCGTATGTAATCCGCGACCGACTGCAGGACCCGGAGCGGCCCCGTGTTCGTCTCGTTGAAGTAGCGCCGCTGCTGCTCGACGAGGTCGCGCTGGGCGACCGCCCCCGCCACCATCGGGATGATGCTGCGATAGAAGCCGAGCGCCACGGTGAGCAGCTCGCGGATCGTTCCTTCGACGGTTCCGCTCCCCGCCCGGCCGGGCAGCGTCGCGAACAGCTCGATGACCGAGGGAAAGCGGCCCTTCATGATCTCGAGCAGGAGCCCGTGCTTGTCGGGGAAGTGTCGGTAGATGCTTCCCTCGGCGCAGCCGGCCCGCTCGGCGATGGCCCGCGTCGTCGTCGCGGCCATGCCCGCCTCGTCGATCAACTCTGCGGCGGCGGCCAGGATCTGGTCGCGGGTTCCTGCTCCCCGCTTGGGCCCCCGGGGCGTGTCGTCTGCGTCGCCCATCACCTGATTGCTCTCCCCTCTCGCGCGCTGCGTCGTGTCAGCTGTGAGTGAGCACTCGCTCACAATCTTCGCATCAGGCGCGCCGCACTGCAACGAAGCTCGAGGGGCGGCTAGGTCGACGACTTGATCTTCTTCTTCTCTTCCTCGAGCAGCACCCGGCGAAGCACTTTGCCGATGATGGTCTCGGGAAGGGCGTCGCGGAACTCGACACTGCTCGGGACCCGGTACCCCGTCAGTCCTTGGTGCTCGTCACGGCTCCACTCGATGATCTCCTCGGCAGTGGCGCGCTCCCCCTGGCGGAGGACCACGAAGGCCTTCACGGCCTCACCCGTCCGCTCGTCGGGGATGCCGACCACGGCGACCTTCTGGATCTTCGGGTGCCCGGAGAGCACTTCCTCGACCTCGGTGGGGTACACGTTGAAACCGGAGACGATGATCATGTCCTTCTTCCGGTCGACGATGAAGAAGTACCCCTCCTCGTCCATCCGGACGATGTCACCCGTGTAGAGCCACCGGACCCCGCCGGCACCCTCGCCGATCATCCCGGCGGTCTCGTCGGGCCGGTTCCAGTAGCCCTTCATGATCTGCGGGCCGGCGATGGCCAGCTCGCCGATCTCCCCCGTGGGAACCTCCTTGCTGCGATCGTCGATGTCGACGAGCCGGCAATCGGTGTCGGGGAGCGGCAGCCCGATCGATCCAACCTTGCGCTTCCCGTTGATCGGGTTCGCGTGGGTCACGGGCGAGCATTCGGTGAGGCCGTAGCCCTCCACCAGGCTGCCCCCGGTCAGGCGCTCGAACTTCTCGGAGGTCGAGAGCGGGAGCGGCGCCGCGCCGGAGATGCAGGCCTTGATCGACGAAAGGTCGTGGCGCTGCGACTCCGGCGAGTCGTTGATCGCCTGGTAGATGCGCGGCACGCCGGGGAACACCGTCGCCTTCTCCTTGGCGATGGCCTTCACCGCCCGCTTCAGGTCGAAGCGCGGCATCAGCACCAGCTTTCCCCCCAGGAGCATGCAGAGGTGGAGACCCACCTGGAGCCCGTACGAGTGGAAGAAGGGCAGGACGCAGAGGAAGACCTCTTCTCCCTCGACCAGATCGGGGAACCAGGACGAGGCTTGATGGACGTTGGCCACGAGGTTGAAGTGGGTGAGCATCGCCCCCTTGGAAAGCCCGGTGGTTCCCCCGGTGTACACGAGCGCGGCGACGTCCTCCTTGGGGTCGACGGCCGGCGAGGGAGCGGGCGGGTACATCCCCTGCATCACCTCCGTCCACGACTTCGCGTCCGCCCCCGCAGGAACCGGAGGCCACGGACGGCCCTCGTGCTTTGCCTCTTTCTTGAAGCGGATCGGGGCCAGGACGTTGAGGGGGAACGGCATGTAATCGGTGACCTTGGCGACGATGACCGTCTCGACGCGAGCCTTCGACCGGACCGCCTCCAGCTTGCGAAAAAGCTGGTCGAGGACGATCACGACCTTGCACCCCGCGTCCGAGAGCTGATGGGCAAGCTCTCGCTCGGTGTAGAGCGGGTTCGTTCCCACCGGGATCGCTCCGAGGCGCTGGAGCGCGTAGAAGCCGACGACGTACTGCGGGCAGTTCGGAAGGAGGAGGGCGGCGCGGTCTCCCTTTGCCACCCCCATCGACGCGAGAGCGCGGGACAGCTGATCGACCTCGGCCGCCAGCTCGAGGTAGGTAATCTCCTTCCCGAAGAACGACAAGGCCGGCCGCTCCGGGAACCGCCCGACCGTCTTCTCGAAGACGGAGTAGACCGACTGCTCGGGATAGGGAGCCAGCGTGCGGACGACGTCGCTGGGATAGCTCGACAGCCAGGGCTTGGCCACCCGATGCTCCTCCTCGACGCCGCTCGCCCTCCGATTATGGCGGCTCCCCACCTGCGATGCTATGCACATGCCAACCGCCCGCAGCTCCCCGTGGCGGAGCCGGGTTGTCCCCGCGCTCGTTGCCATGTTCGCGGTGCTCACGCTGGGCGGGTGCAGGGGGGCCGGGCAGGAGGTCTCCTTCCGGTCCTCCGACGGCTTCCTGCTGCGAGGGAGCCTGTTCGGCGGGGGCGGTCGGGCGGTGGTGCTCTCCCACGGCTTCCCCGAGGACCAGTCGTCGTGGTTCGAGGTTGCCCGAAGCCTGGCGGATCGGGGCTATCTCGCCCTGACGTACGATTTCCGTGGCTACGGAGCGTCCGAGGGGCGGAGGACGGTCGGGCTGATCGATCGAGACGTCCGTGCGGCGATCGAGTTCCTGCGCCGCGACCGTGGGGTCGAGCGGCCGGCGCTGGTCGGTGCCAGCATGGGCGGCACGGCCTCGCTGATCGCGGCCGCCGGCGTTCCGGTCGCCGGCGTCGTCACCCTTTCGGCCCCGGCAAGATTCCGGGGACTCGACGCGGTGGCCCAGGTTGGCCGGGTGAGCGTGCCCAAGCTCATCGTCGCCGCGCGGGGCGACGGCAGCGCCGCGGCGTCTGCCGAGAAGCTCTACGAGCAGACCGACGAGCCCCGCGAGATCCGGATTGTCGCCGGGTCCGCCCACGGCACCGGCCTGCTCCGGGGAGATCAGGGACCCGAGGTGCGGAAGTTGGTCGAGGAGTTCCTCGGGCGGCTGCTGCCGTGACGCTGCGTTACCCCTTTGTCACCTTTCTGTCGGACTACGGGCTCACCGACGAGTTCGTCGGCGTCTGCAAGGGCGTCATCCTCCGCATCGCACCCGAGGTCCGCATCATCGACCTCAGCCACGACATCAAGGCCCAGAGCGTGCGGGAGGGTGCCCTGGTGCTGGCACAGGCCGTGGGGTACATGCCGCCGGCGGTCCATCTCGGCGTGGTCGACCCCGGCGTGGGGTCGACGCGCCGCGGGGTCGCGATCGAGACCGCCTCGGACCGCTGGCTCGTCGGGCCCGACAACGGTCTGCTGATCCCGGCCGCGTCCCGCCTCGGCGGGATCGCCTCGGTCCGAGAGCTCAGAAACCCGGACCTGATGCTGGCCGAGCCGTCGAGAACCTTTCACGGCCGTGACGTGTTCGCCCCGGCTGCCGCGCACCTGGCCATCGGCATCGACCCGGAGTCCTTCGGACCCGAGATCCCGGCCGAGCGGCTCGAGCCGCTGGCGCTCCCCTTGCCCCGCCGCCACGAAAGCCACTACCACGCGGTGATCCTCCACGTGGACCGCTTCGGCAACCTCCAGCTCAACGTCCGTCCGGAGGACCTGGACGGCGTTGGTCTGCAGCCGGGGGCGTTGCTCGAGGTTCGCATCGAAGGGAACCGGGCCGTGGTGCGCTACGGCGAGACCTTCTCCTCCGTGCCCGAAGGGGAGCTCGTCGTGAACCGCGACTCTCACGGCCTGCTCACCCTCGCGGTCAACCAGGGCAGCGCGGCCTACCGGCTCGGCGTGACTGCAGGGTCGCGGGTGATCGTCGGAGCGCCGGGCTCTGCGCATTGACGGCGGGCCACCTCCCCCCGCCTGCAGGGACGGTCAGTGCAGCAGCTGCGCCATCTGGAGCGCGCTGAGGCCTCCCGCCAGCGCGATCGCCGCGAGGAGGAGCACGATGGCCACGATGGTGTTGCGACGCATGCCACCTCCGCCTCGTCGGAGCGGTCAGAATACTCTCTGACGGAAAGGGGGAGAGACCCTGCGGCTGCTGCTCTTCTGGATCGTGGCCGGGGGCATCGCCGGCTGGCTGGCAAGCATCGTCGCGGGCACGAACGCCCGCATGGGGTGCCTGCTCAACATCGTGGTCGGCGTCCTCGGAGCGGTGATCGGTGGCTGGATCTTCCGCAGCCTCGACATCGCGGCGCCGGGCGGCCTCCTCTTCGGCACGATCGTGACCGCATTCGTCGGGGCGACGATCTTCCTCGTCGTCCTCAAGTTCATCGCCGGCCGGACGTGACCGTGGAGCCGACCCGCATCGAAGAGCTGGGAACGATTCTCGCCGTCTTCGCCCATCCCGACGACGAGACCTACCTCGCGGCCGGGATCATGGCCGACGCGGTCCGGGCAGGGTCGCGGGTGGTGTGCGTCACCGCCACCCGCGGGGAGCTGGGCTCCTGGGACGAGGTGCGCTGGCCCGTGAGCAAGCTCGGCGCAATCCGGGAGGCGGAGCTGATGGAAGGACTTCGCATCCTCGGGGTGCGCGAGCATCACTGGCTCGATTACCGCGACGGGGGCTGCGGCGAGGTGCCCGTGGAGGAGGGGACCGGGAAGATCCTCCCGTTCGTCGAAGAGGTGAACCCCGACACCCTGCTGGCATTCGGCCCGGACGGGATGACGAACCACCCGGACCACATCGCCACCTCGGCCTGGGCCACCGCCGCGTTCCATGAGGCGGCGAAGCCGGGGGCGAGGCTCTTCTACGCCACGATCACCCCCGAGTGGGCCGAGGTGTACGTGCCGAGGTTCAACCGGTTCAAGGTCTTTCCGGACGGACCGCCGGCGACCACGCCCGTCGAGGAGCTGGGCATCATGTTCCCGCTTTCACCCGACCTGCTCGAGCTCAAGCTGCGTGCCATTGGGGCGCACGTCAGCCAGGTCGAGCACATGCTCAACGCGTTCGGGGAGGATTTCTTCCGCGAGGGGGGCGCAGTCGAGGCTTACCGCCTCGCCGAGACGAAGGCCTGACAGTCGGGGGAGCCCCCCCGACTGCCCCCCGGTTTGATGAGCGAGCCGGTGTTACTCCAGCCCGAGCTGCAGGCAGATCTCGGAGATGTTGCGCTCCAGGGTCGCCAGGCCTTCCACCTTCCCCACGCACAGCGCCACCCCGGCATCCTTTGCCTCGCGGCGCAGCCGCTCGTCCAGGTAGGCCGTGTAGAGGATGATGCTCTGTCTCGGCACCGCGGCCCGGATCTTGCGGGCGGCCGTCAGGCCATCCATCTCGGGCATCGCGTAGTCGAGCACCATCACGTCGGGGCGCTCCTTGGACGCGAGGTCGACCGCCTCGGAGCCGCTCGCACCCTCGCCCACCACGTCGAAACCGTCGAGCTCGAGCATCGAGACGAGCATTTGCCGGACGTGATCCGTATCGTCGACGACGGCAACGCGAATGGCCATGGCGCTCCCTCCGGGCGGTCCCCTGTCCCCTGGTTGTATCGGACGGCGCGAAGGTGAGCTTTACGGCTTTCGCGGGGGCGTTGCCTCCTCGAGCTGGGCCTCGCAGAACTCACGGCTGTGCCGGAGAGCCTCGACCACATCCCGAGGGTCTGCGGCAGCCTCCCGCAGGTCGAGCTCGAGGGAGATGGCGCCGGAGTAGCCCTGCTCCCCCAGCTGCCGGACGAAAGGCTCCAGCGGCAGCAGGCCGGTGCCGGGCAGGGCGTGGCTGTCTCGGTGCTCGCCGTGGTTGTCCGACAGGTGGACGTGCGCGAGGCGCCGGCCGACCTCCTCGGTTGCTTTGAGGATGTCGTACCCGTCGACGCCGCAGTGGCTGGTGTCGAGCGTCACGTGGCTGAACCGGTGGAGGTCCGCCGGTGTGACCCAGCGGTAGCCTCGAATGGGACGGTCGCGGACCCAGAGGTTGAACATGTTCTCGACCGCGATCGTGACGCCTCGCTCGGCGGCGTACCGGTTCAATCGTCCGAGAAGCCACGATTGGTAGCGCAGCTCCCACAGATAAGGGGGGTGAACGATCACCACCGGCGCCCCGAGCTCGATCGCCAGATCTACCGACCGCTCGACGATCGGCATGAAATTCGGCCCCCAGACCCGCCGCGTGAGCAGCAGCATCGGTGCGTGGACGGCGACGATCTCGAGGCCCTCTCGCTCCGCCAGCCTCGCCGGCGTGTCCGGCGACTGGGTCAGCGGATCCCTCGTGACCATCAGCTCGAAGGCGTCGAAGCCGGCCTCTGCCAAGGTGCCGAACGCGCGGGGGAGATCCCACATCCAGAGGGAGCTCGTCGAGCAGGCGATGCGTGGAGCCATGCAGGGATTGTAGGGGGAGTCCCGTCCGGGTCGTCGCGAGGCGGTGTGCGATTCGCTCGGGAGACGCCGCCGGCAGAACTGCTACAGGACTTTGGCGACCACCCGCCGGACGAGGGAAGCCACCCGGGCGAAGAACCCGCGAGGCGCCGCCGCGACGGTTCGTGGACGGAGCTGGATCGCCTTGGAGGCGAGCAGCGCCGCTCGCTCCTCCGGCGAGACGGCCACTTCGGCGACCTCCAGCATCCCGAAGTAGCTGGCGGTCCTTCCGGTGACCTTCGACCCCGGCGGGGGGGGAGGGGGTGGCGGTGGGCTGACGGGCTCGGCCGGGGCGGGATCGGCGGCCGCGACCGGCTGAGCGGCCGTGGCGGGCTTGGATGTGGCGGTGGCCTTCGGCTTCGGGGCTGACGCGGTGCTCGTCGAGGTCGTGCCCGTCGAGGGGGTGGAGGCCGGCGCGGACGTGGTCGTGGTGGTCGTCGTGGGAGTCGGGGCGGGCGAGGCCGAGGTCGTGCTCTGCGCCTGCATGAAGCTCTCGGTGACGAACATCGTGCCGTCGGACGCGATCACCACACCGACGCCGATGTTGTTGAACGACGCGTCCATGACGTTGCGGCGGTGCCCTTCGGAGGCCATGAAGGCGGCGTGAAGCGTGTCGCAGGTGCGGCCCATCCCGACGTTCTCGCCGAGGCTCAGCCAGTTCGAGGGGGCGAGCGCCTTCATGGCGTCGACGGTGGTGTGGTAGATGGTTCCCGCGTCGGCCATCTCCTGGGTGTGGACCCGGGCGTTCGACACCAGTTGGTCGTTCACGGCCATCGACCGCAGGCCGGCACCTTGCCGCTCGGCGTTGATCTTGGCGACGAAGCATGCCTCGTCGTCGCTGAGGGCCGAGGCCACACCGAAGCTGGAAAACCAGACACCGGCCACGACGAGGCCGGCGACAAGCGGGCGCACCGCGCTCCGTCCCATTGCTCGCTCCCTTCTGCGGGGTCGAGCAGAAAGCCCCTCCTCGCCATGAGAAGGGGCCCGGGACGGGCTCCTCCTTCGGCGGCCCGGCTACCTCCGAGAGGCCCGTGGCTTTGCGTCCCTGAGTCGCCTCAGGTTTGCCTTTGTCGGGAGGCTGTCTGTTCGCGTTCCGACCCTTGACCTATCGACCGGGCGCAGGACGGCCTTGAGGTCGCAGGAGGCTGAAGGCGGCCTCGGCGACCACCCCGGATGGTGGAAGATGGAGAGATCCGACGAACTGCGACGGGAGGGCACCGTGTGGATCTTTCCTCTTGGCGCGGCGGTGGTGAGCGGCATCTTCGCCACCCTCCTCGCCCAGCGCTGGCTTGCCAACGCCCGTCCGCACCACCTCGCCTGGGCGATCGCCCTGGCCATGTTCGCGATCGCCTCGTTCGTCGCCTCGATCGGCGTGCTCGACGTCTGGACGCCGGTCGAGTTCCGCCTGTTCTACCTGTTCGGGGCCATCCTCAACGTCCCGGTGCTGGCCCTCGGGACGGTCTACCTGATGGCGCCGCGCCGGATCGGCCACCTGGTCGCCGCCCTCGTCGGGCTGGCGACGATCTTTGCCGCCGGGGCCGTGTTCACCGCGCCGCTGCACCGGGCCGGCCTTTCCACGCAGGGCATCCCCTCCGGCCGTGAGGTGATGCCCGAGGGAGTCCGCACCATCTCCCGATACTTCTCCTACACCGGCTTTGCCGTCGTCGTCGGCGGCGCGCTCTGGTCGGCGGCCCGGCTCGGGCGGAAGAAGGACGAGAACCTGCGGCGCCTGGCGTTTGCCAACCTGCTGATCGCGGGGGGAACGTTCATCGTGGCCGTGGCGAGCGTGTTCGCCCGGTACGGCCAGGGATCGATCTTCTCCGTGGGACTTCTCGCCGGGATTGTGACGATGTTTGCAGGCTTCATGAAGACCCAGCCAAGGGCCGCCCCCCCTCCCGAGACCAGCGATGCCGCTGGCTGAGATGTCGCCGATCGCCGTACCGGTGGTCTTCGTGGCCGGGCTGGCATCGTTCCTCTCGCCCTGCGTGCTGCCCCTCGTCCCCGGCTATCTCTCCTACGTGGGGGGCGCGGCGGGAGAGGAGACCCCCCGCCGCAGCCTGCTCCGGGTTCTCCCTCTCACGCTTGCCTTCGTGCTGGGGTTCACGGTGATCTTCATGGCACTAGGGCTCTCCGCCTCCCTGCTCGGCCGCTTCCTGTTCGCCAACCGCACGCTGATGAGCCGGATCGCCGGGGGGATCATCATCCTGATGGGCCTTGCCTACCTCGGCGTCCTTCCACTGCCCTGGCTGTACTCGGAGCGGCGCCTGCGCCCCAGGCCCGGCGAGGGGGCGGTCCCTGCCTTCGTGATGGGGCTGGCCTTCGGCTTCGGGTGGACGCCCTGCATCGGCCCCACGCTGGGCGCCGCGCTCACGCTGGCGGCGAGCGAGTCGACGCCGGGGGGGGGCGCCCTCCTCCTCTTCGTCTATGCGATGGGGCTCGGGATCCCGTTCGTGCTCTCCGCCCTCGGCGTCTCCCGGCTCATGGGGGCCCTGCACTGGCTCCGGCGCCACCAGAAGGCCATCGTCCGGACCGGCGGCGCCGTCCTCGTCGGGGTCGGGCTTCTGTTCGTCTTCAACCAGGTCTTCTGGCTTTCCAGCGTGTTGCGCCGGGGGATGACCGCCCTCCATCTCGACTTCTGGTCGTCCCTTTGAGCCGCATCGTCTTCTACACGCGGCGAGGATGCCCCCTCTGCGACAAGGCGAGGAGCGCCCTTCAGGCCGCCGGGCTGCGCTTCGACGAGGTCGATATCGGCAGCGATCCCGGGCTCGAGGCCGAGTACGGCTGGACGATCCCGGTGGTCGAGGTCGACGGCCGGCCGGTGTTCGAGGCAGGAATGGACCCGGCGACCCTTCCGGAGATGATCTCCGGCTGATCGGCCCGCGTCCCCCGACGGTCGAGACGGGATTCCCCGATGCCATGGCACGTGCCCGCCCGCCAGGATTTCCTTCTTGGGGTCCGCCGATGGGAGGCCAGGGAGCCGGCAGAGGAGAATAGCAATGCAACGGCCATCGCTGAGATGCGGGAGATCTTCATCCGGGGGGATTTGGGAGCGTTCCTCGCCCGGTGCTCGGAGGATGTCGTCGCTCGCGGGCAACAATTCGATTCGGGGGACCTACCGGGGAAAGGCGGAGTATGCGGGGTACCTCGGAAGGCTCCTCGAGGGGGCGGCGACCTGAGGGTCGAGCTGAACGACGTGCTCGCCTCCGATTCGCACGCGATGATCATCCTCCGGGGCGCCGGATCGCGAGCCCGCGACGGCTCTCGATGCCGAGATGGCCTTCGCGCTGCGGTTCGATCCCGATGGGCGCTGGACGCAGATGTGGTTCCTGACGTCCGATCAGACCTCCTGGGACCACTTCTGGAGCCGATTGCGGCGAACCGGGATACGCCTGCCCCGTTGCTGGAGAATGAGGGCATGCACGTCGCCCGGTGCCACGCCGGAGCGCGGCACGCCCGATGCGTGTTCCGCTGAGTCTCCGGCGCCTGCGGGAGCGGGTGGGGCCCCCGCAGCCGGCAGCGGAGAAGCCCGGCGAGACCGCCACAACCCCGGCGTCAGAGGCTCGGGAGGCATCCCCACCTCCGACGGCAGCGCCGGCCGAGCAGCCATCCCGCCCGCAACCGCGGGCGCTTCCCACCCGCGATGTCGTGCGCATCGTGCTGGCGGTCGCGGCCGCTGCGTTCGGGCTGTACCTGATCTACGCCGTGCGGCAGGTGATCCTTCTCGCCGGGGTTGCGGCGTTCCTCGCCATCGCACTCGAGCCCTCGGTGACCTTCCTGCAGCGATTCGTCAAGTCCCGAGGTGTGGCGGTCGCGGTGATGACGCTCCTCGTCGTGGTTTTCGTCGCCGGATTCGTCGCCTCGGTGGTCCCGCCCATCTCGCGCCAGGTCCAGAACCTCGCCGACAACCTTCCCCAATACCGGGCCGAGCTCGAGGACTCATCGACGCCGCTCGGCCGGTTGGAGCGTCGCTTTCATCTGACCGATCGGATCGAGCGCGGGATCGCCGATGCGACTTCGCTCGTCGCCGACCTCGGCGGCATCGTCGGGACGATCACCAGCGTCATCACGAACCTCCTCGTGGTGCTGGTTCTCGGCATGTACTTCCTCGTGAACGCGCCGAGGATGAAGGAGGAGGGCCTGCGCCTCGTCCCCCGTCACCGCCGCAGACGCACTGCGCACGTCATGCAGAAGGTCTTCGGGAAGGTCGGCGGCTGGATGGAGGGCAACATCCTCATCTCGGTGATCGCCGGGGTGACGTCGTTCGTCGCCCTGCTGATCATCGGGGTTCCCTTCGCCGCGGCACTCGCCATGTGGGTGGCGATCACGGACCTCATCCCGATGGTGGGGGCCTTGCTCGGCGCGGTCGTCTGCGTGGTCGTCGCCTTCTTCACCGGCGTCGGGAGCGGCATTGCGACGACGATCTACTTCCTCATCTACCAGCAGCTCGAGAACTACGTGATCAGCCCTCGCGTGATGCGGCGGACGGTCGACGTCTCACCGGTGGCGGTGATCCTCGCCGCCCTGATCGGAGGAAAGCTGCTGGGGCCGATCGGGGTGGTGCTGGCGGTGCCTGCGGCGGCGTCGATCAAGGTGCTGGCGCAGGAGCTCTGGCTCTCCGACCGGCAGGCGTGACCTCGGGGCCTTTGCCCAGGCGGCGTCAGGAGGTGGCGGGCTGCGCAGTGAGACGGGAGCGCTCGGCGCGCCCGAGGCCGGCGAGGTGGATGAGGAACAGCACCAGCGACGCGATCAGGTAGTAGAGCGCGGGCCGCCGGGCGGAGCCGATCACGCGCCCGGCGACCACCTCGGCCGGGGTTGGACTTCCGGGCTTGCCGGAGACGTCGAGGGTCGCGACCGGACCGCCGGACACCACCTTGTCGCCCTTCTTGAGGCCCTGCTCGATCAGCTTGCCGGAGGCAATCGCCTTCACCTGGATCTCGCCCTTGTCGGTGGTCGCGGTCAGGATGGGCTGTCCCTGGTCGACCTCGTCTCCGACGTCGACAAGCCAGCCCGCCACCTCTCCCTCCTTGGGCCCTCCCAGGTCGGCGTTGAGCTTCTCCGAGGGAACCACCCGGGCCACGGCGATGATCGAGGGCTTCGCGTCGACGCGAGCCTCCTTCATGCGGATGTCCACGATCTCGAAGTCACCGGGCTTGAGCTCGAGGGAGCCGTGGACCTGATCCTTCACGGAGTCTCGCTTGCCGCGGATATCGCTGACGGCGGTGCTGATGAAGGACTCCAGGACGGGTTCGATGTTGGCGACCTCACCCTTCGTGTCCTCACCGCCCTTCAGGCCCGGGAGCACGTCTCCGCTCGCCGGCTTCTTCCACTCGCCGCTGGGGTAGTCCGAGACGTCGTAGGACTCCCCAAAGCCCTCGACGGAGGTGAGATCGGTGCCGATGCCAGCAGGGTGCCAGGTCGTCTCCGGCCCTTTCGGCCCCAGGGCCGTGCCAAACCAGATGAGCGACAGCAACCCGAGGATCCCGAAGAAGACCGCTCCCGTCACCCAGTAGGCGAGCTTCGGCCCGAGGATCATGCTGAGCAGCAGAAACGGGCTCCCGATGAAGACCACGACGAATCCGGCCAGCCACAGAACGCCCTTGATCGCGGTGGCGTCCACCTACAGGCTCCTCTCGTAATCGACCACGGCCTTGATCTGCTCCTCGGTGAGCCGCTCCCAGGGCGGCATCGCCCCCGTCCCCTGGCCCTTGGTGCCGTACGGGGTTCCGGCTTTCGAGCCCGACTTGACGAAGGCGATGTGGTCGTCGATGCTCGGGAACTGCGCCGCCTCCGACCCTCCCGTGAACGCGGGTCCTGAACCGCCGGTCCCGGACTGGCCGTGACACGGCGAGCAGTTCTGGGCGTAGATGGTTGGCCCGTCGGTCGCGCTCGTGTCGACCTTCTTCTGGACCGACTCCAGGTAGGCGACGATGTCGGAGATCTGCTGGCTCGTCAGCGGCCCACCGTAGTCGACCCCCCAGGTCGGCATGTCCGTGCCCGGGCGGCCGCGCTCGATCACCTCCGTGATGTACCCGCGCGCGTCCTCGAATCCGGGAGGGGGCTTCTCGTAGCGGGAGAAGACCGTCTGCAGCTCGGGGACCGACACCGTCCGCCTCACCCCAGCGTTGGGGTCGACGAAGTCGTTGGTGCCGCCCTTGCCCCCGACCCCGTGGCAGCGAGCGCACTCGATGGGACGCCCGGCCGGCCGGCCCTCCCCCCTGGGCGGCGCCTTGCCGGTCTGGGGGTCCTCGGCGAGCGCGAAGTAATACCTGCCCCGGTCCACGCCTTGCTTCTCGAACTCCTTCTCCTTCGCCTGCATGCGATTCGGCTCGAGCATCCAGTAGATGAAGATGAAGCCGGCGAAGACGAACGTCGTAACGACGCCCCAGGTCGTGATGCGCGAGACGCGTTCCGACTCGAGGATGTCGTCGGTATCGCCGGGGCGCAGTGCCGCCGGGACCTTCTCGGGAGGCTGGGGGCCGTCGGGAGGGCGGCTCATTCGGCGATGGTCATGCTATTCGCCTGCGGCCTCCACGCAGTGCTCCCCTTCCGGCTGGGGCTGAGAGGTCACGACCCCGCGCGGTATCTCGATTCGCGTGGAGGTGTCGACGACGATCTTGCCGCCCACCACCTCGACGCGAAATCGATCGAGGCTGCGAGGCGCCGGCCCGTCGCGGTACTCGCCGCTGATCGAGTACTTCGAACCGTGGCAGGGACACTCGAACCACTTCGAAGGAATGCACCACGGGACGCTGCATCCAAGGTGGGGGCACTTGCGGAACAGCGCCACGAACCCCGCGTTGACGGTGTTCGCCTGCCGGTAGCCCGGAACCTTCTTCGCCTTCTCGATGTCGCCCTCGAAGGTCATGATGTAGAAGCGGCCGTCGGAGATGAATGCCGGCTCGCGAGTGGTTATCAGGTACTGCTTGATCGCGTCGGCATCGTCGCCCACGCCCGGAACGTTCACGGTGATCTTGGCGCCGAGGCCACCGCGCAGCCGAGGCCAGAGAAAATCCAGCGACGCGAGGCCGAAGTTGGCGAGCCCGATCGTGAAGGCGCCGAGATAGGCGCGGTTGAGGAACTGCCGGCGGGTGACGCTCGCGGCATCCTCCTCGCCCCTCCGCCGGGGCCGGGCCGGCTGGGCTCTCTCGTACACCGGAGCTCCCCGGCGGGGTCCTGCCCCCACGAGCACGCGCTCCCGGTCCGGCGCGGAGGCGCGAGCCTCGGCCGCGGCACGGGCCCTGGCGCCCGTCGAGACGTAGGCCATGAACGCCAGCCATGCAACGAGGGTGGCGCCGACGACGATCGCGATGAGAAGGGCAGGGCTCATAACTCGAAGATCTCTTCAACCGGGATCTCCCAGGGATAGATCCAGTTGAAGCCCGGCCCCCTAAAGATCGAACCAACGGTGACGAGCACGGCGAAGAACAACAGGAAGATGGTGAACAGCACGATGGCGAGCTTGCGATCAGCCGGCTTGTTCGACGGGTTCCGGTCGATAAAGGGGGCGGCCACCAGCCCCAGGATGATCCACTGCGGAATCGTCACGCCGGCGACCTGCGGATGGAAGTAGCGCAGGAGCTCCTGCAGGCCGAGGAAGTACCACGGTGCCTTGGACGGGTTGGGGGTCTGGTTGATGTTCGCCATCTCGCGGAACGTCGCCGGGACGAGGAACGAGAAGATCATGAGGAACACCGTCACGGCCAGGAGGGCGAGAAACTCCGCCGCCATCAGATGCGGCCACGTGTTGACGCGGTCGATCGGCTCTCGCTCGACGCGTTGGATCGCTTCGGGCTTGACGACCGCCAACAGCCGCTGGATGCGCTCCGGAACTCCCTCGGCGCCGGATCGCGCCGCGCGGACCGCGGCTCCCCGTCCCCTCGGCGCGGCCGCCGCCGCCTGAGCTCCACCGCCGGCCGACGCCGCAGGGGCGGGCCTTGCCTCGGCGGCCGCCGGCTGGCGGGCGGGCGTGGGGGCGGTGCTGGCACCCTTCTGCGCCCGCATCCGTGCCGCCTTGGCGCGGGCCTGGGCAACGGCGGGCGAGGAACCCTTCTCGTGCTCCTCCTTCAAAACTCGCTCGAAGGCCGCCTCGGGGTCCTCCCCGGAAGCGGCCGCCGGCTGCGCCTTCGACTCGGCGGCAGGCTCGGCCGCTCCCCCATCGCCGGCCGGCTTCGCGCCGGCGGCGGCCCTCGCCGCCGCAGCGGCATCGGTGGGCAGGCCTTTCGATGCGCGGACCCGGGCGGCCTTGGCCCGCGACTGCGCGACGGCGGGAGAGACTCCCTTCTCGTGCTCCTCCTTCAGAACTCGTTCGAAGACTTCGTCCGGAGACTCCGCCACGCCTCCCTCACCCCCTCCTGATCGAGGCTCGCGTTCCGCGCTCCGCCGGCCCCCCGTGGCCTGCGTGATCCCGAACTGGGCTCATAGCGGCCCCGAGATTCCGCCGTCCTTCCGCACCCGCCAGAAGTGGACCCCCATCTGGATCACGATGACGAACGGCAGGAACAGCACGTGCAGCGTGTACCAGCGAATGAGGGTGGGCGCGCCGATCTGCACGCCACCCAAGAGGATGAACTGCACCTCCTTGCCGACGACCGGGGCGTTGTACATCATCTCGGTCCCCACCGTGATGGCCCAGATCGCCAGCTGGTCCCAGGGCAGCAGGTAGCCGGTGAACGCGAGCAGCAGCGTGACGAGCAGCAGCGTCACGCCCAGCACCCAGTTGAACTCCCTCGGGGGCTTGTAGGCGCCCGTGTAGAACACCCGGGCCATATGCAGGAAGACCGTGATCACCATGAAGTGGGCGCCCCATCGATGGAGCCGGCGAACCAACTCGCCGAAGGCCACCGAGGTGTGGAGGTCGCTCATGTCCGTGTACACGACCTCGGTGGACGGCCGGTAGAAGAACATGAGGAATATGCCCGTGATCGTGAGGAAGATGAAGAGGAAGAACGAGAGGCCGCCGAGACACAGCGTGTAGGAGAGTCGGATGCCGTGCCGCTTTACCTTCACCGGGTGAAGGTGGTACAGCACGTTGTTCATCACCACGTAGGCGCGGTTGCGGGGTGAGTCCTGGTAGCCCTTCCGAAAGATCGAGCCCGGCCGGAAGACCGCCCGCCAAAGCTGGCTTTCCCGGAGCTTGTCCGCCCCTCCTGAGATCATCTCCCCAGGCTTGGGGAGACGGCGCTTTCTCTCCTTCTCCGGTGCCTTCGCCAACGGTCTCCTTTTCGGTGGGTGGTTCCGGCCGCTGCTGCTACTGGCCTCGCTGCTCCGAGCCGACCGTGCCGAGGGCACGAGCCCCCTTCTTTGCCGCCTCCAGGCGCCCCATGACGAGCGCCCCTGTCGGACAACGCTCCACGCAGAGGTTGCACCGCGTGCACGCGTCGTCGTCGATGACGAACAGAATGTCGTTGTCCCGCATGTCCCGGGCGATCTCGTCGGAACCCGACTCGGAGACGATGTCGGGCGTCAGCATGAAGATGCAGTACCAGGGGCAGATGTCGACGCAGCCCTCACACAGGATGCACAGCTCGGGAATGAAGTCGATGTAGCGAGGCGGCTTGCGAGCGGCCTTGAGCCACTCCGGCGTCACCTCCTCAGCCACGTAGTCGGTGCGCACCATCGGCTTCTCGATGAACTCCACGTGATTACCCCCGTCCTACTTTCCCGGCAGATAGCCCTTCACGTCGTCCCCGCCTCGCTGCCCCAGCCGGCGCCGTCGCCGCTCCCCCCAGATGTAGGCGCCCACGATGAAGGCGGCGAAGACGGTCGTTTGATACCCCATCGAGACCATGTCTCTGATTCGCACCGACATGTAGACGTCCTTGATCAGCGTCCGGCCGGTGACCTTCTTGAGACCGTTGTTGACGAGGTCGAGTATCTCCTGGTTCTTCCCGGCCCACCAATAGGTGAAGATCGAGGGGATTGCTCCCAGTGTCACGATGAGCACGGCGGTGATGGCGAGGGCCACGACGACCGCCTTGACCCAGGTCAGCTCCTTCGCTGGGCCGCTCGGCTTTCCGACCCGCTCCCTGGCAGCCTCGGCAGCCCTGGCTAGCGTCCGCACGGTGGGGATTCCTGTCGTGAATGTCGGCTGACGGGCGGCATTATAGCGAACCCCTTCCGGGCCTTCGCCCGCTCACCCGCCCCAATCCATGTCCTCAATCTCGTCCCCATCGAGGCCGTTGCGAAGCCTCTCCCATCGTATCCGAGGAAACCCTGTCAGTCCTGACGCCGGGCCTCCGCCCGCTCGGTGCGAAGCTGCTCGATCCGGCGTTCCAGGACTCGTTGCCGCCGGGCAAGCGAGACGAGATAGGCAACGATCCCCGCCCAGACCATGGCGTAGGCGACCCCGAGGAAGACGAGGCTCCGCACCTCAGCCTGCCACTCCGATGTCGGTTCCGAGCCCGGCCTCGAGCTCCCGCACCTCGTCGCCGAGGCGGGCGAGGCGAACGCGCAGCGTCAGCAGCAGTGCGTAGAGGAGCGTGAAGACGGCGAGCATGAACAGCAGCGTCGCAAGCATCTCGAGCGGCAGCTGGGGCCGGCCGGGCGGATTGATCACCGTTCGGGCCGGGTGAAGCGTCCTCCACCACGTGACCGAGAAGTGGACGATCGGCACGTCGACGAAGCCCACGATCCCGATCACCGCCGCGATCCGGGCACCGCGGGTCGGGTCGGTGGCGAGCGACCGGAAGGCGAGATAGCCCACGTAGATGACGAACAGCACGAACATCGAGGTGAGCCGGGCGTCCCACGTCCACCACGTACCCCAGATGGGGCGCGCCCATATCACCCCGGTGACGAGGTTGAGCGCAGAGAAGACCACACCCACCTCGGCACTGGCATGGGCAAGGAGATCCCACCGTTGCGAGCTCGTGCGCAGATACGCGATCGACCCGATGAGCGTGACGGCGAAGGCCAGGTAGGCGATCCAGGCCGCGGGGACGTGGACGTAGAAGATCCGCTGCACCGGCCCTTGGAACGCCTCCGTGGGCACCCACAGGAATATGGCCGCCAGGCCGGCGAGCATGCCGGCGGCGGCGAGCGCGGTGATCCGGCGCAGCGGCGGATCCAGGGTCACTCGGTGACGACCTCCTCGTAGGCGACCGCCCCGATCGCGGCGAGGGCCAGGTCGAATGCGAGGATCAGGATAAACCAGCGGGCCTCCCCGGCGAAGCTGCCCCGCATGAGGAGAGCCGTCGTCAGACGGATCGCACCGAGGACCATGGGCAGCACGACCGGGAAGAGCAGCAGCGGGAGGATGAGCTCGCGCCCGCGGGCCTCCTGCGAGGCGGCGGCGAACAGCGTCCCGGCGGTCGCAAGCCCGGCGTTGGCGGCGAGCAGCACCGGGGCGAGGCCGGGGAAGAGGGCGCCCGGCGACACGTCGAGAAAGAGGACGAACGCAGGGACCAGCACCGCCTCGAGCATCCAGAGGTAGGCGAACGACGCCAGGGCCTTGCCGGCGAACAGCGCCGCTGGATCCGCCGGGGTCAACAGGAGCGCCTCCATCCGCCCCCCCTCCCGCTCCGATGCTGCGCTTCGTCCGAAGCCGAGCACCGCCGCGAACAGCAGGCTCGCCCAGAGCAGAGCAGCGGCAATCTCCCGGGTCGCCAGCGCGCCGGCGCGCGGTTCCGGGATGGGGGCGCGCGCCGAGGTCGGGGGCAGGACGAAGGTGAGGAGGAACATCAAGGTGAGGGCGAAGAGGATCATCGGCGGAGCGATTTCCTTCGCGCGCACCTCCGAGCGCAGATCCTTCGCCGCGATGGCCATCAGGATCCTCACCGAGCCGTCACGGGCGGATCCGCCCTCGCTCCAGCCAGAGGATGCGATCGGCCATCGCCTTGCCGCGCTCCACGTCGTGGGTAGCGATGAGCAGGGTGCGCCCCTCGCGCTGGAGCAGCGCCGGCAGCGCCGCGGCCGAGGCCTCGTCCAGGCCGGAGAACGGCTCGTCGGCGATGACGAGCTCCGGGTCGTGGAGCAGCGCCCGGGCCAGCGCAAGCCGGCGGGCCTCGCCGTGCGAGAGGGCATGGGCGAGCGAGGCGCGCTTGGCCGCGAGACCGAGGCGCTCCTCCAAAGGCTCCGTCGCCGCCGGGGTGAGCCCGTGGAGCCGGGCGAAGAACGACAGGTTCTCGTGGACGGTGAGGAACGGGTACAGACCCGGCTGGTGGCCGACGTACCCGATGCGCCCCCGGGCCTCCCGCGGCGGGCGCCCCTCGACGAGCACGGTGCCGGTGGTCGGCCTGAGGAGGCCGGCGCAGATCCGAAGGAGGGTCGTCTTCCCGGCGCCGTTCGGACCGAACACCACCGCGGTGTCGCCCGAAGCCACCTCGAGATCCACCCCGGCGAGCGCCCCGACGCTCCCGAAGCGCCGCGTGACCCCCGAGGCCGAGATCATGACGAGCCCGGTGGGGCTGGCTCCCCGGGCGGGCCGGTTCCGCTGACCGCGGGCGCCGCCGAAGCCGGGGGCGCTTCGGCCGGGGAATCCCCTCCCACCTGCTCCGCCAGCTCCTCGGTGAGGGCAACCAGCCGCTCCTTCAGGCGGGCGCGGTCGTCCTCGAACGCGTCGCCGGTCACCGTCCCGGCGGCGTGGGCCTCGTCGAGCGCGGCGATCTCCTCGATCAGCGCGGCACGCTCGGCAGCCGCCGACCGCGGGGGTTCCGGCCCACTCCGCCGGCGCCGGAGGGTGGCGACGCCGGCGCCGGCTGCCACCAGCAGGCCAGCGCCCAGCAGCCCCCACCAGTACAGCCGGGACGGCTCCTCCGCCCCGTTGATGTCGGCCGCGACGCGCCCCCCCGCCCGGAACGGACCGGCGCGATACCGCCGATAGGGCCGTCCGGCGATCCCCACCGCCTCTTCGAACGTCAGGCCAGACCCGGCGACGCGGATTCCCGGCCCAGTCAGCAGGTCGAAGCGTTCGGTGGGGTAGAAGACCGGCCGGTCGAGGACCCATCCACCCCTCGGTGCCCTCACCTTGTAGAGGTAGGAGACGGAGGTGTCGCCGGGGATCAGCGGGTCGGCGATCGCGAAGCCCTCGGCAACGGAGGAGATGGTCCGGGCGGTGATCCCCTCGGCGGGCAGCAGATCGAAGGCACCCGATGGAACCGGGAGCCGGAGGACAGTCCTCGGCTCCGCTGAGGGTTGCCCGACGTAGGTCCGATCCGAGCTGTTCCGCACCTTGAACAGCTGGAGCACTTCGAGGCGGTCCTCGCCGCCGCCCACCACGGTCAGCGTGTCGGCCGGGATCGAGACGACGGCGTCGTCGTCGGTGGTCTCGAAGATACGCAAGGCCGCGCTGACCACCGGGCCCGCGCCCTCGGCGACCTGGGAGTAGGTCACGCCCGAGTAGTCGGTGGCCACGACGTACCTCGATCCGCGGGACGAGTCGAACCCGTCGACGCGAAACGACCCGTTGGAGGCGGGCGCCTGCAGGCGTGCGGTCTCCTCCCCCCCGGAGTCGAGCTGAACCGCGGTCACGGTCAGCGCCGCAGGAACCTCTGCTCCCTGGGTTCCGTTGGCAATGGTGCCCTCGATCGATACGGCCTCGGCTGCCCGCACCGGCGGGGCGAGCGCGAGAAGCAGGACGGCCGCGGCGGCGACCACGCGCAGGCGGCTCACGAGCCGCGCAGGCGCTCCCGGGCGACGGCGATCTCCGCCTCGAGCACGTCGTCCGGGCTGCCCGCCGACCCGCCGGTCGCGGTCCCCTTCTCGTTTCCCCCCGTCGGGCCTCCGAGCCGGTCCATCTCCCGGATGAGCGCGAGGGCCTCGGCCTCGTGCTGGCGGCGGAGGAAGGCGAAGTCCTCGGCGGAGACCTTCCCCACAGCACGGTCGTGGTCCAGATCGAGAATCGAGCGGAGCACCGAGTGCTTCGCCTCCACGAGCTCGTTCCACCGGCTGTCGTCGGCGACGTCCGGCCACGCGGGGCGGCGCGCCCTGCGAAGGAGCGGCCGGGCAACCCACAAGAAGAGGGCGGCCACGCCCAGGGCAGCGATGGCAAGCTCGGTCATTCGGTGCCCCCCGCGGCATAGCGCTCGAGGTCGTCGCGGAGCCGGGCTCGCTCGGCAGCGGTGGGAGCAGGACCCGGATCGGTGGCGGCCTCCCTCCCGCCGGTGGCCTTCCGGGAGAGTGCCGCCCCGACGCCGATCGCCCCGGCCAGCAGCGCCACGGCCGGCGCGACCCAGGCGGCAAGATCGCGCGGCCGTCCGAGCACCCCCTCCCCGTAGTCGGCGACGAGCCAGGCATCGATCCGGCGGTTCGTCCAGCCTTCGAGGATCCGCCGACCGATCCGCGCCCGGAGCTCGGCCGCCTCGCCGCTCGGACATTCGGCCAGGGAGAGTCCCGGGCAGAACGGCGACATGATCCGCGCCTGCACCTGCTCACTCGTGGGCACCGCAGCCGGGTCCGGCCCCTTCGATCCGAGGAGCACGGCCAGGCCGATACCGGCGGCCGCCGCGAGGAGCAGGCCGAGCACGATCGCGCCCCCGACCCGCCGCCGCATCAGGCCGGCACCGCCACGCGCCGGCGCTCGCGGCTGCGGGTCGGAGCTCGGGGGGTCGCGGGCGGGCGGCCGGACAGGATGATGATCATCCCAAGGCTCATCACCGCCCCCCCGATCCAGATCCACACCACCAAAGGGTTGACCCAGGCTCGCAGCGA
This sequence comes from Actinomycetota bacterium, assembly GCA_050693875.1. GTDB lineage: Bacteria > Actinomycetota > CADDZG01 > JAHWKV01 > JBOGWP01 > JBOGWP01. Next base: position 23,347 of record JBOGWP010000044.1, on the reverse strand, counting down.
GACCTCGAACGAGTCGTCCATCTGGGTCACCGCGAGATAGAGGTCCTCCGCGAGGGTCGTGTGCAGGCCGATCTCGGACTGGCCCTGGCGCTGCGCGAGGTGGAAGTTGCGCTGCGGCCGCAGCACCGCGACGCGCCTGCCCTCGCGGCGCACCTCCATCACCGCCATCAGCACCATCTTCTCGTCGGTCTTGAAAACACGGGGCTCGAGGTAGCGAACCCGGTAGCGGCCGAGGTCGAAGCGCTCGCCGACGGCGAGGGTGCCGGTCCAACTTTGACGGAAGGCCCCGCCGGCGAGGCCGAGGAAGATGAGCACGACCCCGAGGTGGACGATGTAGCCGCCGTAGCGTCGCCGGTTGCGTCCGACCAGCCGGCGAAACGCTCGCAGCCACCCGGTGCGCTCGGCCCGGCGATGCGCTTGCGTCCCACGCACGAACTCGGAGCCGATCGCTGCCGCCACGAAGACGCAAAGCCCCAACGCGAGCAGCGCCCCAACCGATCGCAGCCCGGCGACGGCGAGGGCGAGCGTCGCCGCCGATCCGACCGCAAGCGGGCCGGCGAGCTGCCGGCGCAGGCTCGCCGCCGACGCCCGCCTCCACGCCACCAGGGGTCCGATCCCGGTGAGCCCGAGCAGCGCCAGTCCGAGCGGCGCGACCACACCGTTGAAGTAGGGCGGACCGACCGAGATCTTGCGTCCCCGGAGTGCCTCGGCGAGCACGGGGTAGAGCGTCCCCCAGAGCACCGCGAAGGCGATCGCCGCAAACAGCAGGTTGTTGAAGAGAAACATCGCCTCCCGCGAGAGCAGCGAGTCGAGGTGCCGGTCAGAGCGCAGGCGATCGAAGCGCCAGGCGAGCAGGGCGAACGAGCCGATGAGCACCATTCCGAGCAACGGAAGGAACCACCTCCCGAGCGGGGACTCGCTGAACGTGTGGACCGATTGGAGCAGCCCGGACCGGGTGAGGAACGTCCCGAAGATCGCGAGGCTGTAGGTGGCGAGGATCAGCGCAACGTTCCAGGTCTTCAGCATCCCGCGCCGCTCCTGGACCATCACCGAGTGGAGGAAGGCCGTTCCGGTCAGCCAGGGGAGCAGGCTGGCGTTCTCGACCGGGTCCCACGCCCAGTAGCCACCCCAGCCCAGCTCCATGTAGGCCCATGCCCCCCCGAGGATGATCCCGACCGAGAGAAACGACCACGCCAGCACCGTCCACCGGCGGGTGGCCGTGAACCACGAGACGTCGAGCCGGCCACGGACGAGCGAAGCGACCGCAAACGCGAAGGGTACGGTGAAGCCGGTCAGGCCGAGGTAGAGCAGCACCGGGTGGATGGTCATGAAGGGCGATTGGAGCAGTGGGTTGAGCCCGCTCCCGTCCGGGGGAATCGGCGAGCTTCCCGCGAACGGGTTTGCGGCGAAGGCCAGGAGTCCCAGGAAGAAGGCCAGGATCCCGCCGAGCACCGAGGTCGCGATCGGCGTGAGTGGGGTGGCCCGGCGCGACGCCGCCACGATTGCGGTGACGGCATAGATGGCCGTCAGGAATGCCCAGAAGAGCAGCGACCCCTCCATGCCCGCCCACAGGGCCGTCAGCACGTACGGGAAGGGCGTGGAACGGCTGGTGTACGCAGCGACGTAGGCAATCGAGAAGTCGTGGGCGGCCAGCGCGGCTGCGAGCAGCACCGTCGCGGCCGCGGCCAGCGTTGCGGTCGCGTAGAGGGCCCTGCGTCCGGATGAGAGCATTCGCTCGTCGCGGCGCCGGATGCCGACCAGCGACCCCACGGTCGCCCAGACGGCCGCCGCCGCGGCGGCGGACAGGATCAGGCGGCCGGCTCCCTCGATCTCCACGTCAGGCCCTGCGGTTCGCTGCGCTCGCCGGTCCAGGCAAGGGGCCGCCTTCGGCGGCGGTCCTCTTCACCGGCACCCGCCTCGCTTCGCTCGGCACGTGCCGGGCCAGTCTTGACATGGCTCTTAGGCGCCCAAGTTGGAACGGGTCCTTCATTCGGTCCATCGAGTGCAATGTCAAGCCTGGCTCGGCTGCTGGAGCTTGGCCTTGAACTTCGAAGGGCACTTGGCGAGCACCGTCGAAGCCGAGAAGACCCCCCGCTTCGTCATGCCGCCCTCGACGACGACCTCCACGTTCGACCCGAACGTGTCGGGCAGCAGCGCCTCGGTGGTCACCGGCAAGGTTGCCTTCCCGTCGCTCACCGAGAAGGTGGTGGTCTTCCCGTCGCGGTCGATGGTCTCGGGCACCACCTTCCCGGCGACACGCACGCGATCCCCCGCAGGCGTGGCGCCGGCGCGCAGCTCGGAGGGGGTGCGGTAGTAGGCGGTCGATCCGGACAGGGACCACGCGATCAGCCCGAGCACGGACGCGCCGACGACGGCCGCCGCGATCGCAAAGCGCCCCCGAGGAGACATCGGCCTGATATTAGACGACGGGAATGGAGCGAACGCGCGAAGGATTCGGTGCCGCGTTCGCCCCCCGGCGGGGTCACGAGGGAGCTCGGGCGTGGCAGAAGCGCACGGCATCTAGAATGGGCCCGCTCCTGATGCTCCCGGCGCGAGGGTTCCCAATGGATGCCTACGACGTGATCGTTGTCGGAGCGGGCCCCGGCGGCTCCACCGCCGCCACCTTTCTGGCGGCGGCAGGCCGGAAGGTGCTCGTCCTCGACAAGAAGGCCTTCCCGCGGCCCAAGGTGTGCGGGGACGGCTTGACCCCGCGCTCCGTCCGAATCCTCGACGAGATCGGCCTGGGCGACCAGGTGCGCACCTATCACCGGGTCAAGGGACTGCGCCTGCTCGCCGCGGGGGGCAAGGTGATGGAGCTGGACTTCCCGCCGACGAGCGGGTTCGCTCCGCTGGGCTTCGTGCGTCCGCGCAAGAACCTCGACGACGAGATGGGCGCGGCGGCGCGGGCGGCGGGAGCCGAGTACCGCACCAAGACCGAGGCCGTCGCTCCGGTGTTCGACGGCCGAACGGTCGCCGGCGTGCGCTGGGTGCGCAAGGAGCCGGCGGAGGGGGGCGGGGTCGTGAAGGCGGAGGAGGGCGAGGTTCGGGCCCCCTTCACGATCGTCGCAGACGGCGCCTCGTCCTCGTTCGGCCGGGCCCTTGGAATCCGCCGCCGCCCCGACTATCCCCTCGGGCTGGCGCTGCGCACCTACTACACGAGCCCGCGCCATCGCGACGACTATTTCGAAGCCTGGCTCGACCTCAAGTCCAACGACCGGATCCTTCCTGGCTATGGCTGGATCTTCCCGGTCGGCGACGGCACCGTGAACGTGGGCGTCGGCCTCCTGGCGACGATGGCGAAGCGTGAGGTCAACCTGATCCGCCTCCAGCGCGGCTACGTCGACATGCTGCCCTCCTGGTACGAGATCGGCCACGACGGCCAGACCCAGCCCTACAAGTCCGGACGGCTCCCGCTCGGGGGAAGCGTGGGGAAGCCGCACGGCGACGGGTATGTCCTGATCGGTGATGCGGCCGGGATGATCAACCCGTTCACGGGCGAGGGAATCGCCTACGCCATGGAGACCGGCAAGCTTGCGGCCTCCCAGATCGACGCGGCCCTCGAGGCGGGGGGGACGACCGAGCTGGCCTCGTACCGCGAGGCCCTGCGCGACATCTACGGCGCCTACTACCGGCTCGGGCGGAGCTTCGACCGCGTGCTGTCGAACCCGCAGGCCGCCAAGCTGCTGATCTCCACCGGGATGCGCTCGCGCCCGATCATGGAGTTCACCTTCCAATTGATGCTGAATCTCCGCGAGGAGTCCGGGGGGACGCTGATCGACCGAGGCTTCCGGTCGCTGATCCGGCTCGCCAGCTTCCGGCTGTCGCAGCTGAAAGACCCCGAGATTCCGGCCCCCCGACGCCGGGCCACTGCGGCCGCCGGAACGGCGGCGGAAGCGGACCGCGCTGGGGCAGCATAACGCTCGACGCCTACCTCCCGATCCTCGTCTTCACCGTGATCGTCGTGGCCTTCGCGCTCGGGTCGGTGGTGGTGTCGTCGCTGCTCGCCCCGTAACGCCCCACCGCGATCAAGGCCGCGCCGTACGAGTCGGGCATCACGCCGGTCGACGAGCCCCGGGGCCGCTTCCCGATTCGGTTCTACGTGGTGGCGATGTTGTTCATCATCTTCGACGTCGAGTCCGTCTTCCTCTTTCCGTGGGCCGTGATCTACAAGCGCCTTGGGCTGACCGGCCTGGTCGAGATGGCAATCTTCGGGGCGTTCCTTGCCGGTGCCTTCTTCTACGTGTGGAGAAGAGGAGGGCTCGAATGGGAGTAGCCAACGAGCCCCGAACGGGCACCGGGATCATCACCGCAAGCCTCGACCGGCTCGTCGACTGGGCCCGCCGTTCGAGCCTCTGGCCGGCGACCTTCGGCCTGGCGTGCTGCGCGATCGAGATGATGTCGGCGGGAGCGAGCCGGTTCGACCTCGCCCGCTTCGGGATGGAGGTCTTCCGCGCCTCTCCCCGGCAGGCCGATCTCATGATCGTTGCCGGCCGCGTCTCTCAGAAGATGGCGCCCATCCTGCGGACGATCTACGACCAGATGCTCGAGCCGAAGTGGGTGATCTCGATGGGGGCCTGCGCCTCGTGCGGCGGGGTCTTCAACAACTACGCGCTCATCCAGGGGGTCGACCAGGTGGTCCCGGTGGACATGTACGTGCCCGGGTGCCCCCCACGGCCCGAGATGCTGATCGACGGCATCCTCCGCCTCCACGACAAGATCCTCACTGGCGAGTACCGAGAGCGGCTGGCCGCTCCCCGCTCGCGGTGACGGGGCGCGCTGCCGAGGAGGTGGCCGCGCAGTTCCCCGGCGCGGTTGCCCTCGAGGAGGCCGCGGCCGGCGAGCTGGTCGCGGTGGTCGAGCCCGCCCAGTGGCCTGCAGTAGCCCGCTGGGCGGCCGGCGCCGGATTCGGCTTTCTCTCGGATCTCTGCGGGGTCGACCGGCCCGGCCGCGACCCGCGGTTCGAGGTCGTCTACACGCTCACCGACCTGGAGACCCCGCGCCGCCTCCGGGTGAAGACTCCGCTCCCGACGGAGACCCTCCTCGGACGGCCAGCGTGACCTCGGTGTGGCCGGGGGCGGATTGGTAGGTCGGGATCGTCTTCGACGGGCATCCCGACTGCGCCGCATCCTAATGCCCGACGAGTGGGAGGGGCACCCGCTGCGCAAGAACCACGCGATCGGCAAGGTGCCGATCGAGTTCAAGCACCTCTCGCCGGGGCCTAGCCCGGCCGGCGCGAGCCGAGGAGAACCCAACAGTGGCCGAAGGAGACGCGAAGGGATCCGGCACCACCGCGGGTCTCGTCGAGGAGTTCGAATCCACCGCCCGCGGCGCCTACGTCGAGGAGGTCGACGAGTCCGAGGGCCGGATGACCATCAACATGGGCCCGCAGCACCCGTCCACGCACGGGGTTCTGCGGCTTGTGCTCGAGCTCGAGGGCGAGCTGGTCCGGGAGGTGAAGCCCGTCATCGGCTACCTGCACACCGGGATGGAGAAGGAGTGCGAGGACAACACCTGGCGCCAGACGGTCACGATCGTGACCCGGATGGACTACCTGTCCCCGTTCTTCAACGAGCTCGTCTACTCGCTCGCGGTCGAGAGGCTCCTCGAGATCGAGGTGCCGCCGCGCGGGCAGGCGATCCGGATCCTCATGACCGAGCTGAACCGCATCTCCTCGCACCTGGTCTGGCTGGGAACCCAGGGGATGGACATGGGCGCGATCTCGGTAATGCTCTACGGCTTCCGAGAGCGCGAGCTGCTCCTCGACTTCTTCGAGATGGTCACCGGGCTGCGAATGAACCACAACTTCATCGTGCCCGGCGGCTCGTGGCAAGACCTGCCCGACGGCTGGCAGACTCCGGTAGAGGACTTCCTGGCGATCCTGCCCGGGCGGATCGACGAGTACGAGGAGCTGCTCACCGACAACCCGATCTGGCGGCAGCGCACCGTGGGCGTCGGAGCCATCAGCCGTGAGCGGGCCATCGCCCTCGGCGCGAGCGGACCGATCCTGCGGGCCACGGGGGGTGGCGTGGGATATCCGCAAGGCATTCCCCTACTCGGGGATCGAGCAATACGAGTTCGACGTGCCGACTGCTGCCGGCGGCGACGTCTACGACCGGTACCGTATCCGGATCGAGGAGATGCGGCAGTCGGCGCGCATCGTCCGCCAGGTCCTCGACACGATGCCCTCGGGCCCGTTCCGGAACACCGACCCGAAGATCACCCCGCCGTCGCGACGCGACCTCACGCGATCGATGGAGGCGGTCATCCATCACTTCAAGCTGGTCGCCCCGGGATACCCGGTTCCGGCGGGCGACACCTACGTCTGCATCGAGTCGCCGCGGGGCGAGCTCGGCGCCTACGTCGTGTCGGACGGAGGGAGCTACCCCTACCGGGTCCACATCCGCGATCCCTCGTTCGCCAACCTGCAGTGCCTGCCGGCGATGATGCGCGACACGATGCTGGCCGACACCGTCGCCACGATCGCAAGCGTGGACCCGGTGCTTGGAGGGGTCGACCGATGAGTGCCGGACAGGGGATCGACCTGGGGGCCGAGGCCTCGGAGATCATCGCCCGCTATCCACCGGGACGCCAGCGCAGCGCCATTCTCGAGCTGCTCCGCCTCGTGCAGGACCGGGACGGCTGGGTCGGCCCGGAGGGCATCCGCGAGGTCGGCGAGATCCTCGGCCTGACCGCCGCCGAGGTCCGCGGCGTGGCGAGCTTCTACACGATGCTGCACACCGAGCCGAAGGGCCGCCACGTGGTCTCGGTCTGCCAGAGCCTCGCCTGCGCGATGTTGGGGGCCGAGCGGATCGTCTCTGCCCTCGAGGAGCATCTCGGCGTCGACTCGCACCACGCCGGCACGACGGCAGACGGCCGCCTGACCCTCGAGCGCGCCGAGTGCCTGGCGGCCTGCGACCGGGCCCCAGTGGTCCAGGTGGACTACGGGGACATGCGGGGACCGGTGGGGGCGGAAGAGGCCGTGCGGATGGTGGAGGAGCTCGGGCGAGAGTAGGCGGCTCGGGGGCGGGCAGGGCTGGCGGGGCCGGCGGGGGCCCGGTCGCACGTCGTTCGACCCAGTAGTTGCTGGTCGATGGCATGCGGCAGATTAAGCCGAGGCAACTGGCCCTTTGGCCCTTTCCCCGAGTTACCAACCGGATCCAAGAAGCTTTCGCAATGGACTTCTCGGCAAGAAACTCAACTCTATTTCTGTCAGCCATCTGTTGACCCCATTTTTTGTCACCCCCTTCTCCTATCATCGAACTTATGTTCGAGAGTCTGAAACAGGCGGTGGGGTTGCCGGAGCAGGTGGTCGGATCCCTCGACCCCGAGGTGCTCGAGCCCTCCTTCGCCACCGCCCTGGTGGAGACGTTTGGCAAAGTCGAGCGGCTGGGTGCCGCGGGCAAGGCCCTGGCCGCCCGGCGGGTGGCCTCCTCGGGGGCGTGGCGGAGCAGCGGGGAGCGCTCCGCCGCCCACTGGATGGCCAGGGCCACCGGCGAGTCCCTGGGCCGGGCGATCGACACCTTGGAGACCGCCCGGAAGGTGGCGGAGCTCCCCGGGGTCGACCAGGCCCTCAGGCAGGGGAGGCTGTCTGCTCCCCAGGCCGCCGATATCGCCGATGCCGCCTCGGCCGATCCCAAAGCCGAACCCGAGCTGCTCCAGATGGCTCAGACCGAGAGCCTCGGGGGGCTTCGGGAGCGCTGCGCCAAGGTGAAGTCGGCGGCGGAGCCCGACGAGACCGCCCGCCACCAGCGGATCCACCGCTCCCGGAGGCTGCGCCACTGGTGCGATCCCGAGGGGGCATTTCGCCTGACGCGCGGCTTACCCCCAAGGCGGGAGCCGCCGTGCTGGCCGCCCTGGGGCGCTACCACACGGTGCTGCGGCGGGAGGGGCGGGCGGAGTCTCACGAGGCCCTCGCCGCCGACGCCCTGGTGGAGATGGCCGAGCATGCCCGTACCTGCGAGCACGACCAGCTGGCCCACGGGCCGGTGGCGAGGGTGCACGTCCGCGTGGACCACTCCGCCCTTCTCCGGGGACACAGTGTCTCGGGGGAGATCTGCGAGATCCCCGGGGTGGGGCCGATCCCGGTGGCGGTGGCGGAGAGCCTGGCCGCCACTCGTTCCTATCGGTGATCCTGACCGGCGGGGCGGACGTGAAGGCGGTGGCACATCTGGGGCGCACCATCCCGGCAAACCTCCGGAGAGCCCTCGAGGAGCGCGACCCGACCTGCGTGATCCCGGGCTGCCACAACCGGGCGCAACCTCGAGATCGACCACACCATTCCCATATCCCAGGGAGGCAGGACCTGCCTGGAGAACCTGAACCGGCAGTGTCGGACGCATCACTGGCTCAAGACCTTCGGAGGGTGGCGCCTTTCCGGAGGGCTGGGGGCATGGGCGTGGGAGCCGCCGCGGGTGGCGGCGACCGGCTGGGGTCGGTCGCCGCCGTAGGAAGGGTGAGAGGCAGTTACTCACGCCAGAACGCTCGTCGTCTGTTGACCTCATCATTCACGGCCACATCACGGGCTCATGGTTGGCGTCGCAGAGCCATCACGCCAAGAGAGGGCGTCGATGCCGATCGCGAACAAGCCAATGCCGGCGTTCCCCGACGTCGCCTCCTCATCGCCATCCTGGCTTGAAGGACCAGGTTCACGAGGGCGAGCACGAGCGGCGCCCACCACGTCATCGACATAAGGCCTTGCTCTCACCCGTCAGCAGCTTGCTGCTCGCACCAGGCCAGGCAAGCGGCCGCAGCGTCGCCGGCGTCGTCACCGGCCATGAATTCGAGCTGCTTGACCACTCGCTCAAGCTCCTCCGCCAGGGCCCCCGGGAAGCGCCGAGCAAACAGGTCCGAGAGGCGCCGGTAGTACCAGAGCTGGCAGGGCCGGGGAGCCGTGAAGCGGGCGAAGACGTCGATGCCCCGGTCGCGGACGTCCCAGAGGATGGCCCGGGCGTTGTGCAGCTTGTCCGCCAGCGACACCCGCAGCACCTCGCAGGGGCGGTCTCCAGATGGTCGAGATGGCGCTGCTTGCGGTCGCACGAGGGCGGTTTCGGTTGCTCGGTGGTGTCGCTGCACTGCTCCACGATGTCGGCAACCGGGGGCCGAACCGCTTGCGAATGTCGCCAAGCCGGGCGGCACCGCCCTGGTCCTCCACGGATTCGTGGAGCAGCGCGGCAATGGCCTGGGTCTCGTCACCGCCGTATTCGACCGCGAGGGCGGCGACCGCGAGCAGGTGGGCCAGGTACGGAATCTCGGTGCCCTTGCGCACCTGAGACGCCTGGACCCCTGCGCGGCGTACACGAGGGGCTCCTCGTGCCGAGCATCGTCCTCTCGCATTCGTCGTCGGGCGCAGATAGCATCGCCGACGCGGCCCGGCGGCTCCGTCCGCCGGCCTCACTTCCCCGCACGACGGCCGCCGCCGTCGTGCCGGGCCTGCGCCGCACCGGCGTCCAGGTCGAGGCAGGTGAGAGTGAAACCGCAACCCGCAGCAGCGGGGCCGTGAAGAGTCCGAGCGGCGTCTCGCTCCCCCCGGAGGCCCGCGTTCGTGCCCCGGATGCCCGCACGCTCCTCCCGTCGAGAGGCCCGTCCGGAGACCCGTCGGGAGGTTGGCCGTCCGTCTCTCCCCGGCGGCGCCCGCCGGGCTGGCTCGTCTGGCTCGTCGCTCTGCTTGCGGCCGCGACCGGACTCGTCGCGTTTGCCTTCACATTCGAACCACGGGACCCTCCCGCAGCCGACGTTCGACCGCCCACGCCGCCCCTCTCGCGGTCCCCCGCGATCCCAGCCGGCAGGCCGCTGCCGCTCGATCCGCCACCGGCGGCCGCGGAGACGCCGCCGGCGTTGGACTCGAGCAGGCCTGTCGTCGTCGACACGCCTCACTCACCGGCCGGGCCGGGTCCGAAGAGGGCAGCGCCGGTGGCGCCGCACCTGCCGGCGAGCCCCGCACTTCCCCCTGCAGCCTCCGACCCCTCCACGCCGCCCACCGCCGGGACAGCCACCGCGTCCACTCCCACACCCGAGCCGCCGCCCGGCCCCCCATTGCTCGTCGATGCCGACATCGGCGGCAACCGAGAGATCGCGTTGGTGCAGCCCGGGCGGCAGGGCGTGACGAACCTCACCAATCACCCCGCCTCCGATCGAATGCCTGCCTGGTCGCCCGACCGGAGCGGCCTCGCCTTCGTCACTAACCGCGACGGCAACGACGAGATCTACGTGATGAAAGCCGACGGATCGCAGGTCGTCCGGCTGACCACGGACCCGGCGAGCGACACCGAGCCGGCCTGGGCGCCGGATGGGATCCACATCGCATTCGTCTCGACCCGAGACGGCAACTCCGAGCTGTACACCATGAAGAGCGATGGGACCGAGCCGCGGCGGCTCACCTTCCTGCCGTCGGACGAGCGAGAGCCGGCCTGGGCGCCGGATGGGCAGCGGATCGCCTGGGTCTCGGACCGGGCGGGGAATCCCGACATCTACTGGATGTGGAACTCGCCGCAGACCCTCGTCACCCGCCTCACCTCCGATCCCGGACAGGATCGCCAGCCCGACTGGTCGCCCGATGGCCGGCGGATCGTCTTCACACGCGACCGCGGCGGGAGCTTCGAGCTGTACGTGATGCCGGTCGACGGCGCCCCGCAGAGCCAGCTCACGGTCGGTTCGGGATGGGATCCGGCCTGGTCGCAGGACGGGACCGAGATCGCCTTCGTCTCGAGCCGCGAGGGGGCTCCTCGGCCCTTCGTCATGCGCGCGAACGGGACCTTCCTGCGGTCGGTCGGCGACGGGGCGTGCGACCGGATCGACTGGTAGCGTCGTCGCGAATCGCCCGCCGGAGCCTCCGGTGGAGCTCGGCCCCGCTGGGGTACGCTCGGAGGGATTTGCGGCGGCCCCCACTCGGCAGGGCGCTGGGACGAAGGTCCGAAACCACGATCAGAGGAGACGAGGATCCGAGCAACGGGACGCATCCGCCGCGAGTTGGCCCGCCCGTGACGCTGCCCGACCTCGTCGTCACCAAGCGGTACACCGAGCACCCGAGCGACTCGCACAGCCTCGAGCGGGCGCTCTCCGACGGCGCCTACGAGGGGCTTCGGAAGGCGGTGCGAGACCTTACGCCGTCGCAGCTGGTCGAACTCGTCACAACGTCCGGCCTCCGCGGGCGGGGCGGCGCCGGCTTCCCGACCGGCATGAAGTGGTCCTTCATCCCGGTCGACGTCTTCCCGCGCTACATCGTGGTCAACGATGACGAGGGCGAGCCGGGCACCTTCAAGGATCGGGAGCTCACCGAGCGCGACCCGCACGCCCTTCTTGAAGGAGCACTCATCGCCGCATATGCCATCCAGGCCGAGCGGGTGTTCATCTACGTGCGTGGGGAGTTCGCCCTCGGACGGCGAAGGCTCCTCGAGGCCCTCGCCACCGCGAAGGCCAAGGGCTCCGCCGGGAGGAACATCGCCGGCAGCGACTTCTCCTGCGAGGTCGTCATCCACCGCGGGGCGGGCGCCTACATCTGCGGCGAGGAGACCGCGCTGCTCGACTCGCTCGAGGGGTACCGTGGCCAGCCGCGGCTGCGTCCGCCGTTTCCCGCGGTGAGGGGGCTCAACGGCTCCCCCACCGTGGTGAACAACGTAGAAACGCTGGCCAACCTGCCGCACCTGGTGCTCCGCGGCTCCGACTGGCTCCGCTCAGTGGGCACCGAGAAGTCGCCGGGCACCAAGGTCTTCTCGATGTCGGGCCACGTCGCCAAACCCGGCAACTACGAGGCACCCCTGGGGACCCGCCTGGCCGACCTCATCGACCTCGCCGGAGGGATCCCCGGGGGCCGAAGCCTGAAAGCTGTGATCCCCGGCGGGGCGAGCGCGCCCTGGCTCACCACGACCGACATCGCCATGGACTTCGAATCGCTCGCCGCTGCGGGCACCATGCTCGGCTCCGGCGGCGTCGTCGTGATGGACGAGACCACCTGCCCCGTGCGGATGGCCCTGGTGATCGGCCGGTTCTTCAACCACGAGTCGTGCGGCAAGTGCACCCCATGCCGCGAGGGGACCTGGTGGATACGCAAGGTCCTGGAACGCCTCGAGCGGGGCGAGGGACGGGCTGAGGACGCCGACCTGCTCCTCTCGATCTGCGAGAACATGCTCCCCGAGGCGGGGGCGCCGGCGAGCGGCCGCTCGTTCTGCCCACTGGGCGACTCCGCCGCCTGGTCGCTGCGGTCGTCGATCAAGCTGTTCCGGGAGGAGTTCCTGGCCCACATCGGCGCCGACCGCTGCCCCATCGACGCCGCCATGGGTGTGGGGGCGTCCGGGTGAGCACTGCGATTCGTCGCGTCGCCCTCGCGTTCTCGCTCTTCGCCTGGGTCTACTCGTGGTACCTGCTGCGAGGGGTCCGCTTCGAGTACGCGGGCGGCCTGATCGGGGACATGCCCCCCTGGCTCATCCTCCTGCTCGCGGCGACCGCCCTCGCGACGCTGGGGACGACGGTGTTCGCGGCGATGCGCGTCGGGGCGTGGCCCTGGCTTGCGATCGCCAGCGGGATCCTGCTCGTCACCGCGATCGTCGGCAGCCACTACGGCGTGATGGCGAGCACGGTCGCCGAGTTCGAGCGGGCCGGGGCGAACATCGTCGGAAAGGTCGGTCTGGGCAACGCGGTGCAGGCGGCCCTCCGGACGCGTGGCACCTTCCATCTGATCGTCGTCGTCGTCCTTCCCACGGTCCTGCTCCTCAGCGGCATCTCCGAGCTGGTCGCCCGTCCTCCCGCACCGGTTCCCGACACCGCGGAGTACGACGATGGCGCGTGACCAGATCCACGTGACGATCAACGGCCGGCAGGTCGAGGCCGACGAGGGGCGGCTGCTGATCGATGTCGCCGAGGAGCTCGACATCTTCGTCCCGCGCTTCTGCTACCACCCGGGCATGGCGTCGGTCGCGGCCTGCCGGATGTGCCTCGTCGAGGTGGAGGGAGCCAAGAAGCTGCTCCCCGCCTGCGCCACGTCCATCACGGACGGGATGGTCGTCCGCACCGACGGCGAGGCTGCCACCGAAGCCCAGCGGGCCGTCCTCGAGCTGCTCCTCATCAACCACCCGCTGGACTGCCCCATCTGCGACCGTGGCGGCGAGTGCCCCCTCCAGGACCAGGCCTTGGCCTTCGGCCCGGGGGCAACCCGGTACCAGGAGGCGAAGCGCCATTTTCCGAAGCCCCTTCCGATCTCCAAGCTGGTGATGCTCGATCGGGAGCGATGCGTGCTGTGCTGGCGGTGCGCCCGCTTCTGCGACGAGGTCGCCGGCGATGCGTTCATCGAGCTCGTCGACCGCGGGTCGGCCACCCAGATCAACACCGCGTCCGACGAAGAGTTCCACTCCTACTTCTCCGGCAACACGATCCAGGTCTGCCCGGTCGGTGCGCTCACCTCGAAGCCGTACCGCTTCCTCTCTCGCCCGTGGGACCTGCAGGCGACCGCGAGCGTGTGCTCGTACTGCGCGGTCGGATGTCCCCTCTCGATCGAGCAGCGGGGCGGTGAGCTCTTGCGCACCCAGGCGCTGCCCAACGAGCACGTGAACTCCTTCTGGAGCGGTGACGAGGGCCGGTTCGGGCATCGGTACGTCTCGCACCGGGACCGCCTCCGGGCGCCGCTTATGCGGGGGGCCGACGGGTACGCCGAGGTGTCGTGGGATCGAGCGCTCTCCGAGATCGCCACCCGGATCCGATGGACGATCGACAATCACGGGCCTGCGGCCTGCGGCTTCATCGGCGGGTCGCATGCCACCAACGAGGACCTGCACGGGGCGGCGCGGCTCTTCCGTGAGGTGATCGGCACGCCCAACCTCGACGTTCGCACCTTCGACGCCGCCTCCCATACGACCTGCTCGCCCACCGCGGCGTGATGGGGTCGAGTGCCCTCCTCGACGATCTCGACGGTGCGGCGAGCATCCTCTGGCTCGGCCCGGACCCGAAGGAGGAGCTGCCCGTCCTCTATCTCCGGCTGCGGCGGGCGGTGATGCACGGCACCCGCCTCGTCGTCGTCGGCCCCCGGCGGACGAGCCTGAGCGAGCTGGGCATCCACGCGGCGTGCCCGCCCGGCGGCGAGGACGAGGCCCTCTCGGTGCTCCTCGCGGAGCCGGGAGCAGGGCCGGACGCCGGCGGCCGGTACGCCGAGGCGGTCGAGGCCCTGCAAGGCGGGCCGGTCATCGTCTGCGCCGGCCAGCCCTTCGTCGGCCTCTCCGTCCGACCAGCCCTCGACCGGTTGGCCGCCTGGATCACCCGTCGGCGGGAGGCTCGGCTCATGCTGTGCGTGCCCAATGCGAACTCGCAGGGGGCGCTGGACATGGGGATCTTCCCGGGCTTCGGTCCCGGGCACAGGCCGGCCGTTCCGGGGCTCGACACCGCCGGGATGCTCCGGGCGGCGGCCGGGGGCCGGATCAAGTTCCTCTGGCTCATGGGGGCCGACCTCGTCTCCGACTTCCCCGACGCCGGCCTCGCCGACGCGGCGCTGAGCTCCGACGCCTTCATCGTCGTGTCGGAGCTGTTCCCCACCGATACCGCCCGCGCGGCGAACGTGATGCTCCCGGTGGCGTCCATGGCGGAGAAGGACGGCAGCTACACCAACCTCGAGCGGCGCATCCAGAAGCTCGACGAGGTCCTGCCGGCACCGGGGAGCGTGCGGACGGACTGGCGGATCGCCCACGACATCGCCCGACGGCTGGGCGCCGACTGGGGGTGGAGCTCGGCGAGCGACGTCTCGGCCAGCATCGCGGCCAGCATCGCGGCCAACGTCCCGACCCACGCGCAGTACACGTGGGAGCTCCTCACGATGCCGCCACCGCCCCCCTCAAGGAGCCGGCGCTGTTCCCGCCGGAGATCGGTCATCAGGTGGGCCTGACCGGACACACGAGGGGCGGACGCGAGGCGCAGGCCCCCGTCGAGGTCCGGACCGGGCCGCGCTCCGAACCCGCCTGGCCGCTGCGATGGGAGCTGCGTGCCGTCGATGCCCGCCGACGACGGGGGTGGGTCTGGGAAGGGACCGGAGAGCTGCCGCCGAGGGCGGCGACCCCCGCCGACCCGTCCCCCACCCGCGGCACCCCCCGACCGGCCGCTCGCGCTGCTCGTCGGCCGATCGATCTACGACGCCGGGCAGATGCTCTCGCGCTCGCCCGACCTCCGGGAGGTGACGCCGAAGCCGTTCGTCGAGCTGCATCCACACGAGGCGGCCGCCCGAGGACTCGCCGAGGGGGACGAGGTCTCGGTGGCGTCGCATCGCGCCTCGGTCCGGACGCGAGTCCGTATCTCGGACGCCACCCCGCCGGGGGCCGCGTTCATGCTGTTCGACCAGCCGGGGCTTCGCACCAACGCGCTGCTCGACCTGGGCGAGCCGGTCACCTTCGTCCAGATCTCCGCGTAGGCTTTTTCGGCGTCAATTCCCCCATCCTCCCGAGGGTCTCGCAGCCCGCGTGGGATCGCCCGAGGTCCGGCCGTTGTAACGGTTCATGCGGGGGGATGCTCCGCGCCGAGGCCTTCCTCGGCGCGCCGTGGTGCTGTCGATCTGCTGCCTTCTGGCCGCCGACCTGCTCGTATTGCGGCGCCCGCCCTCGGAGGCGACGGCTGCTCCCATGGGCGAGCCGGGATCACGGTCTCCGGCGAAGGCGGCCGGCAACCTCCTGACGGCGCTCGTCGCCGGCGCCCTGGCGATCCACCGGGGGCCCGATGCGTCCGCGGAGCCCTCTCCCCAGGCCGCGCCACCGCCGCCGCCCGCCAAGAGGCCACCGGCTCCGGCCGCTTCCAAGGCTCCTCCTGCAGCCGCGCCGCCTCCGGCGCCGCCGCTCTCGCCGCCGCCCCCGCCCGATCCGCTCGAGGCCTATCGGGGGCTCGGAGCCTGGGTCGACCTGTTCGACTTCGCCCGTCCCGGCACCCTTCCCCCGGAGGTTATCGTCGACGAGCTGGCGCGCCGGGGAGTCCGAACGCTCTACCTCCAAACGGCCCGGTGGAACTCGGCCCCGGATATCGTCCACCCGAGCCACATCGCCACGTTCCTGACCCGCGCCCATCAGCACGGGATCCGGGTCGTGGGCTGGTACCTGCCAGGCTTCGCCGACATCGACCGCGATCTGCGGCGGACCCTCGCCCTGCTCGAGTTCTCCACTCCGGCCGGGGATCGGTTCGACGGGGTCGCCCCCGACATCGAGGACCGGCGGGCGGTCGGTGAGAGCCGGGTCCGGTTCAACGCCGGCGTCGCGGAGTACTCGCGGCGGCTCCGCGAGTCGGTGCCGCCCGGAACCGTGCTGGGGGCCATCGTCCCCGACGCCAAGAACAACGAGCGAGCCCCGCGGTACTGGGAAGGGTTCCCATGGCCGGAGATTGCCCGGTTCTACGACGTCGTCCTGCCCATGGCGTACTGGTCGGTGACGAAGCCGGCCTGCGGACGGATCACGCTCGACGCCGCGGGATACATCCGGGAGGTGCTTGCCAAGACCCAGGCCCTGATGGGCGTCGAGAAGCCCATGCATCCCATCGGGGGGATTGCCGACTGCGACACGGTCCGGGAAGTGACCCTCTACGTCCAGGCGGTGAAGGAGACCGGGTCGGTGGGAGGCAGCCTCTACGACTTCGCGACCAACAACGCCAACCCTGCCCGCGACCTATTCTGGCGGGAACTCGGACGCCTGAACCCCTGACCTGCCCCCCATGAGGGGACGCCGGTTGACGACAGGCAAGCGATGGGCGTCATTATCGAGTTTTTCGCTCGAACCCGGTGGGGTGAGGTGAGCACCGAGCAGACCAGGACGGGCAGGGCAAGCGACGGGAACGGCGCCGGCGCCTCGGAGGACGCGCCGACCCAGACCCTTCCCGCCATCGGCCGCGGCCTTCTCCGCCCGAGCGTGGTCCACGGGTCGAGGCTCCTCCGCCGGGGGATCATCAGCGGGGTCGTCGCCATCCTGGTCCTCGGTGGGCTCCTCGCGATCATGCGGGCGACTCGGGACGGCGTCCTGCCCCGCATGATCCTCGGCGGCAAGCCGGTGGGCTCGCTCACCAAGCCCGAGCTGCGAGCGGCGGCTCGCAGGCTCGCCGTGCAGCGGGGTGACCAGCGTGTGCAGGTCATCCGAGCCGAGACCCGGGGCGAGCCCGAAGCGACCTCCACCTTCACGCTGGCCGAGCTCGGCTTCGAGCTCGACGTCGAGGCAACCGTGGAGCGCGTCTTCGCCCGTGGTCGTCAGCGCAACCTCCTCGCCTCGCTCAGCGACCACATCCGGGCAACCTTCGGCGTTATCCGGGTCGAGCCCGTCAGGCGCCTGAGCAGCCGCACCCTCGACCGGTGGGTCGAGACGGCCGTGGCGGGCCTTGCGCTCGATGCCCACGAGGGCGACCTGCTGTTCGAGGGAGGCACGGTCGATCCCGTCTACCCGTCGGCCGGCCTTCGCATCAGTGCACGCGACCTCGCCGCACGTGCCCGGCCACTCGTGATGCAGGGCACGGGCGGGAGGCTCGTGGTCACGCCGGAGCCCTTCGTCCCGGTGACGACCCGCGCCGACGTCGACCAGGCGCTGAGCGTCGCGCGGGCGATCCTGTCGGCTCCGGTCCGACTGTTCCGGGCCGACGCAAGCCTCGTGCTCCCGCCGGCACGCCTCGCCCCCCTGCTTGCCGTCGAGGTAGCCAAGACCGCCCCGCGGCTGCGCGTCCAGATCGTTCCCGCCAAGCTGGACGAGCTGCTGAAGGCCGATACGAGCGGGGTCCGCCTCGCTGCGGTCGATGCCACCTTCCGCGTCGAAGGAGACGTCGTCACGGTGGTTCCGGGGCGCGATGGGTTCGACGTCGACGTCAAGCAGGCCGTGGCACGCATCCGCGAGATCGCCACCATGATTCCGGGAGGGGCGCCGCGGGAGTTCGAGGCGCCGGGAACCCCGGTCCCACCGAAGTTCACGACCGAGCAGGCCCAGGCCCTGAACATCACCGGGAAGGTCTCGACCTTCACCACCAACCACAGGTGCTGCGAGACGCGGGTGAAGAACATCCACCGCATCGCCGACATCGTGAACGGCAGCGTCGTGAAGCCCGGCGAGGTGTTCTCGCTGAACCGCAAGGTGGGGATGCGGACCCCCGAGAACGGATTCCTCCCTGCCCCGGCCATCCGCGACGGGGAGCTCGTCGACGAGACCGGCGGAGGGGTCAGCCAGTTCGCCACCACCCTCTTCAATGCGGTCTTCTTCGGCGGGTACGACTTCCTCGAGTACCAGCCGCACTCCTACTACTTCACCCGCTATCCACGCGGGCGCGAGGCCACGGTCTCGTGGCCGTCCCCGGACCTCCGCTTCAAGAACGACTCCGCCGCCGGCATCTTCATCCAGACCTCGTACACGAACACCTCGATCACGGTCACGTTCTTCGGAACGACCGATGTCGCCGTGGAGGTGGTCATGGGGGAGCCGGCCAACATCACCGAGCCGCCGACCCAGTGCAAGGACAATCCGGCCCTGGCCCCGGGTACTCAGCGCCAGGTGCAGAAAGGAAGCCAGGGGTTCGACGTGGTCGTCGACCGGATCCTGGTCCGGCCCGACGGCCGGCGCGATGTCGAGCACTTCACCACCCACTACAAGCCGGAGCCGTTCATCAACGAGGCCAACCCCTGCCCGCCGTCGCCTCCCTGACTCGCCGGGACGCCGGCTCGGCCCCACTCAGGCCAACTTCTTAACTCCCTTTCAGCAAATCCTCAGGCGGTTGTTGGTTGATACGAGGTGAAGGCCAACACGAGGAGTAATCACCATGGCGCACGTCAAGGCGATCGAGGCGGAGTCGATCGGGGGGACCCCGCGGCGCTCTCGGGTCTACCGCGCCGGACGCACCTGCGCGCGGCCCGGATGTGAAACCCGCCTCTCGATCTACAACCGCAAGAACACCTGCTCGATCCACACGCCGATGGAGAAGATCCGGGTCCGGGGACGCAAGCCCGCCCTGGGCACGCTCGGCTGATCGCCTTCTTCTAACGCACTTCTCAGGGGAGCTTCAGGGCATCCTCAGTCCGGCATGATGGGATCCCAACGTCGTCGAGGACTGGAGCCATCGTGTTCTTCCTGACCTACCTCTCGAAGGAGCTTCGGCGCCGGGCCGGCCGGACCGTCATGACCGGGCTCGGGCTGGCGCTGGGCGTCGGACTCGTGGCGACCATCACCTCGATCTCCGACGGTCTCGATGAGGCGCAGTCCCGCGTGCTCGACCCCCTGTCGGCCGTCGGCACCGACCTGGTCGTCACCCGCCCGGTGGCCACCGAGCAGGCCGGCGACCAGCGGGCGGCAGCCGTGGGTCCGGGCGGGCCGGGCGGGCTGGGCATCGGCCCGGCGGCGGGCGCGATCGCCCCCGAGGATCGCGACGCACTCCTGCAGGAGAACTCCTCCGTTCTCACAGACCTCTCCAAGCTGGGGAATCCCGGCGACCATTTCACGCACGACTTCTTCCTCCCCGCCACCCAGCTGACCTTCCCCGAGGAGCAGGCGTCCAAGATCGCCTCGCTCGACGGCGCCGCCGCGGCTGGCAAGGGCCTGACCCTCCTCGGCGTGCACCAGGAGGGGACGGTGCCGCAGATCGTGGCCGAGCTGCAGACCGGCGGCGAGACGATCAACGTCGACCAGCCGATCATCCCGCCGACCGAAGCCGAGCGAGCCCAGATCGAGGCCTGCATCGGCAGGATGCAGGGTTCGACGGAGACCGCGCCCCAGCCGGAGATTCCCGTTCCCGGCGGAGGCCTGGGCCGGGCGTTCCGGCTCGACCCCGAGGTCGTCCAGAAGTGCTTCCCCGAACGGTTCGCCAGGTTCCGCGGGAGCGTCACGGCGCCCCAGCGGGTCATCCGCCAGCTGCTCAACCCGCCCCAGACCGACATCCGCTCGGAGACCTACAGCATCGCCGGCGTGGATCTGACGACGCCAGGTCTCGGGTTGATCACGAAGGCGCAGACCACCAAGGGGTCGTTCTTCTCGGGGACGGCGGACGCCAAGGAGGCGGTCCTCGCCGAGGGGTACGCGGGGCGGAAGAACCTTGCGCTGGGGAGCGAGATCAACCTGAACGGCGAGACCTACAAGGTGGTGGGGTTCGTCAAGCCCCCGCTGGGGGGGCAGGCCGCCGACGTGTACCTGCCGCTCGCCGACCTCCAACGCCTGTCGGGCCGGGCCGGACGGATCAACACCGTCCTCGTGCGGGCCGAGGACTCGGCGCAGGTCTCTTCCCTCGGGCAGCGCATCCAGGGCAGCTTCGAGGGCGCGCAGGTCACATCGGCGGACGACGTGGCAAAGCGGGTCTCCGGTTCGCTCGTCGACGCCGCCAAGCTTGCCGACCGGCTCGGGCTGGTGCTGTCGCTGATCGTGCTCGGCGCCGCATTCCTCTTCGCGAGCATCCTGACGGCTTCCTCGGTCGCCAGGCGAGTCCGCGAGCTGGGGACCCTGAAGGCGATCGGTTGGCGCACCGGGCGGGTCGTCCGCCAGGTGCTCGGTGAGTCGGTTGTGCAGGGCGCCCTCGGTGGGCTCCTCGGCATCGCGCTCGGCGCCGGCGCCGCCTGGGCCATCGCCCAGTTCGCCCCACCGCTCGAGGTCAGGGCCGCCGCGACCAGCAACCCTGCCGGGGCGCTGTTCGGCCTCGGTGCGGTCGGAGGGTCCGCGGCCAGCGAGACCGTGGCACTCTCAGCGCCCCTCAGCCTGCCCATCCTGGCGCTCGCCGTCGGGCTGGCGCTTCTCGGCGGCCTGATTGCCGGAGGCGTCGGCGGCCTCCGAGCGGCCCGCCTCCGTCCCGCCGACGCTATGCGAGAGATCGGATGACCTCGATGTACGAGCTCACGAACGTCACCCGTGCCTTCCGCCAGGCAGACACGACCATCCGGGCGGTCGACGGCCTCGACCTGTCGATCGAGGCCGGCGAGTTCCTCGTGATCGAGGGGGCGAGCGGGTCGGGCAAGACCACCCTGCTCCAGCTGCTCGGAGGCCTCGACCGCCCGACCTCGGGCAGCGTCATGTTCGAAGGCGAGGATCTGGGGAAGGTGGCCGATCGCAAGCTCGCCGACCTGCGCTTGCGGGCCTTCGGATTCGTCTTCCAGCAGTTCAATCTCATCCCGACGCTCTCGGCACAGGAGAACGTCGAGGCGGCGCTGGCGCCGACCGGGATCAATGCAGACGCGCGACGGGAACGGGCGAAGGCCCTGCTGGCCGAGGTCGGCCTGGAGCAGCGTACCGACCACATCCCCCCTCGGCTCTCCGGCGGCGAGCAGCAGCGTGTGGCGATCGCACGCGCGCTTGCCAACGACCCGCGGGTGATCCTCGCCGACGAGCCGACGGGCAACCTCGACTCACGAACAGGCAGGGAGATCGTCGAGCTGCTCGCGGGCCTCTCGCAGGAGCACGGGCAGACCGTCGTCCTCGTCACGCACGACGCCACGATCAGCGCCCGGGCCACCCGGTTGCTGCAGATGCGGGACGGCGCCGTGGTGACCGAGCACACGAAGTCCCTCATGCAGGATTCGTTCCGACGGGAATCGGCAACGATTGCGTCCAACGCAACCGAGGAGTGACACCTATGAGCAGCTTTCCACCACCATCCGGAGGCACGCTGTCCAGGGACGACGCCTGGACGACCCCCCCATCCCCCGCACCTCCCTCCGGGCCCCCTCCGAGCCACCAGGAGCGTCCGCGTTCGCGCCAGGTCGTGGCCTGGTTCCTCGCGGCGCTCTTGGGGGCCGGGGTGGGATCGGTGGGGACATTCGTCGCCCTCGGCGGCGGCGGCCGCAGCCCGACCGGCGGTGCGGTACGGGTGGCCTCGCCGGTCAACAGCGGCGGAGACGAAGGCCGCAGCGCGGTGGCCGCGGTGGCAAAGGCGGTGCTCCCGAGCATCGTCCGAGTCGACGTCGGCGACCGCTTCGGCAGCGGCGGCCTCGGGTCCGGGGTGATCTACCGCGAGGACGGCTTCATCGTCACAAACGCGCACGTCGTGGACGGCGCCGACCAGGTCCGGGTGCACCTCAACAGCGGCGAGGAGCTCTCGGCTCGCGTGGTCGGGACCGGCGCGCCCACCGTGGACCTCGCGGTGCTGAGGGTCGACCGCAAGGGCCTCCCGGCGGCGACGTTCGGCGCCTCGCGCACCCTCGAGCTCGGCGAGCCGGCGGTCGTGATCGGCAGCCCCTTCGGGCTCGATACCACCGTCACGTCGGGCGTCATCAGCGGCCTGCACCGCAACCTGAACCTCGGCGATGGCATCCGGTTCACCGACGGCATCCAGACCGATGCCCCCCTGAACCCCGGCAACTCGGGAGGAGCGCTGGCGAACAGCCGCGGCGAGATCGTCGGCATCAACACCGCCACCGTCGGCGCCGGAGGCGGTGTCGGGTTCGCCATCCCCATCGAGATCGTGCGCAAGGTCGCCGACCAGATCATCCAGACCGGAAACGCCCAGCTGGCCTTCATCGGCATCGCCGGCGACAACCTCGCCAACGGGCGGGGCGCCCGCATCCGTGAGGTCGTGAGCGGAGGTCCGGCCGACGACGCCGGGCTGCGGCCAGACGATGTCGTCGTCGAGTTCGACGGCAAGAAGGTCGAGTCCATGGACGATCTCGTGAGCATGTTGATCGACAAGAACGTCAACGACGCCGTCAAGATCACCTATGAGCGTGACGGCAAGCGCCAGGACGCTTCCGTGAAGCTCGCGGCCCGCCCGGGACGGTAACCCCCAACCCGGCGGCGCTCCCTACCGGGCCGCCATCGACACGATCGGCCGGTTGAGCTTCCCTCCTCCGGTCGACCCGACGAACTCGGCCTCGCCGAAGGCGAACATGCCGCCGTCGGCCGCCGCCAGCCAGTAGCCCCGGCCGGTGGCGGTGCCAGCGCCGGCCACCACCGGCTGGTTGAGCGGCCGGCCTCCCATGGAGCCGAGGAACCGGGCGTTCCCGAAGGCGAAGACGCCGCCGTCGCGGGCGAACAGCCAGTAGCCACCACCGTCGGGCGTCCGGGCCATCCCCACGATCGGCTGGGCCAGGCGGATGTTCCCGGTCGAGCCCAGGAAGCGGGCGTCGCCGAAGGTGAACATCCCCCCGTCGGCCGCCACCAGCCAGTAGCCCCGGCCGCTCGGCGTGGCCGCCCCGCCGACGATCGGCTGGTTGAGGCGGCGGCCGCCCATCGACCCCAGGAAGCGGGCGTTGCCGAAGGTGAACACGCCGCCGTCGGCCGCGAACAGCCAATACCCGCCGCCGTCGGGGGTGCCCGCCAGACCCACGATCTCGGCGTTGCTCACCACCTGAGCGGACGCCGGCGCCGGCGTCAGCAGCGCCGCCAGCGCGGCGACGACGACCGCCCCCCGGATCAGATGCCTTCTTTGCGACCTCGCAGGACGAGGGTACGCCCGCCCGGTT
>JBOGWP010000043.1:0-24724 GCA_050693875.1 Actinomycetota bacterium | reverse complement strand
GGGCGAGGGGGGCCGACATTGAGGACCGCGGCCGGAGGCTCGGCTCGCCGAGCGGGGCGAGGGGGGCCGACATTGAGGACCGCGGCCGGAGGCTCGGCTCGCCGAGCGGGGCGAGGGGGGCCGACATTGAGGACCGCGGCCGGAGGCCGCCCCTTGCCTCTCTGGCCTGTGGCGGGGAGCGAAGCGACCCGCTGATGCTGGCGAAGCGCGTCATCCCGTGCCTCGACGTCCACGCGGGGCGCGTCGTCAAGGGGGTGCAGTTCGTCGACCTGGTCGATGCCGGCGATCCCGTCGCCCTGGCCGCGACCTACGACGCCGAGGGCGCCGACGAGCTGGTCTTCCTCGACATCACCGCCTCCCACGAGGAGCGCGAGATGATGCTCGACGTCGCCCATCGGACCGCCGAGCAGGTCTTCATCCCGCTCACCGTCGGGGGCGGCGTTCGCGGGATCGAGGACGTCCGGCGCCTGCTCCGCGCCGGTGCCGACAAGGTCTCGGTGAACACCGCCGCGCTCGAGCGCCCCGCCCTCATTGGCGAGGGGGCCGAGCTGTTCGGCGTCCAGTGCATCGTCGTTGCGGTCGATGCTCGCCGGCGCGGCCGGGACGCCGCCGCCGGCTGGGAGGTCTACACGCACGGCGGCCGGCGGCCGGCCGGACGGGACGCGGTCGAGTGGGCCGCCGAGGCGGAGGGGCTGGGGGCCGGTGAGATCCTGCTCACCTCGATGGATCGCGACGGGACGCAGAACGGCTACGACCTCGAGCTGCTGCGCGCGGTCAACGACGCGGTCGGCATCCCGGTCGTCGCCTCCGGGGGGGCGGGGAGCCTGGAGCATTTCGCCGACGCCGTCCTCGAGGGAGGAGCGGACGCGGTCCTTGCGGCCTCGCTGTTCCACTTCGGGCAGCTGCGCATCCGCGAGGTGAAGGAGCACATGGAAGGGCGGGGGATTCCGGTCCGGCTGTAGCCGGGGGATCAGCAGCCGAACGTCATCGTCCGCCAGGCCACGAGCCCGACGCCAAGGGCGACCACGAGGAAGGCGATCACCACCTGTGCTGCCGGTGAACGACGCGTGCGCTCGAGCCCCTCGCCGAGCAGGAGGCCCCCGGCGAAGCCACCGAGATGGGCGAAGTTGTCGATCCCGGGGATCGTGAACCCGAGCAGAAGGCTGAGGCCCACCACGGCAAGGATCCCACCGAGACGCGATAGGGGACGGGTGCGACTGCGGGTGTGCACGAGGACGACCACCGCCGCTGCAAGCCCGAAGATGGCGCCCGAGGCGCCCACCCCGATGACCCGGCAGGGCCCGAAGGCGTAGGAGGTCGCGCCGCCGACGAATCCCGGGATGATGTAGAGCGCCAGGAACCGCAGGGTTCCGAACCCTCGCTCGGCACTGGGTCCGTAGATCCACAGCGCGTAGGAGTTCAGCCCGATGTGGACGATTCCGGCATGCAGCAGCATCGGCGTGAGGAGCCGGTACCACTCCCCGTGGGCGATGGCCTCGGGGACGGCGCCGAACGACTCGACCAGCCCCGGAAACAGCGCCTGGGCTGCGAACACCGCCACGTTCAGCCCGAGGAGGGCGAGAACGCCCCGGGTCGTGCGCTCACGCTGCACGCTTCCCTGCAGCTCGGTCACGCACTCGGGGCAGATGCGTCCCGCCGAGGTGCGGATGGCGTCGCGGCGACAGATTGGACGCCGGCAGCGTGGACACGACAGCGCTGCCGGACGGTCCGGGTGCCGGTAGCAGTAGCCGGGAGTGGTGACGACCGATCCCACGGCGGGGGCCGTCGCCACGGCTTGCCGGCCTCCCGAGAGCCGCCCGCGAACTTGCGCATATCGTGCGGTCGTGCGCACGGCGTCGAAGTCGGCGTCGCCCTCGAGGCGGCCGCCATCCTCGAAGCCGGCATCGACCGCACGCCCGAGCCAGGCCACCGCCCGCTCGCGGTCGCCGGCCCTGGCCCAGGCGGCGGCGGCGTTGTAGGCCAGCAAGGGGTGAGGAAGGCGATCGAAGTCGCGCTCCGCCAGCGCGGCGGCCTCGTCGAAGCGCTGCGCCCCGTAGAGGGCCCGGGCGACCAGCAGCGAAGCCTGGCCCGCCTCGGCCCGGCGTGGCCCGGTGACCAGCGACAGGGCCTCGTCGAGGCGACCGGCCTCGATCAGTCCGCGGGCCAGCTGGGTCCCGCTCGCTTCGCCCGGCTTGGCCTGGAACGCCTTGCGCAGATGCTCGACGGCGCGGTCCTGCCCCCCGGTGACGGCAAGGACGCTGGGATGCAGGAGAGGGTGCACTCCGTCGAGCGGGGCTTGCTCGATGACGCCGACGGCCTCGTCGGCGTGCCCCTCGAGCAGCTTCGCCCACATCACCATACGGGCCGAGTCGGCGCGGAGGCCGGGCGTGTCGGCGGACGCCATCACCTCCCGGCCGATCCTCGTCGCCCCCTCGAGGTCGCGTCGCTCGAGCATGGCGTAGGCATCCTCCAGACGGACCTCGAGCCGCTGCTCTCGTCCGACGGCGCGCTGGCCCTGCAGCGCACGGATGTTGCCGGCCGAGAGCAGGACGACGAGGAACGCCCCCCACCAGTACTGGTTCACGAAGGCCACGACTGCGATCAGCGCCGCCACCACGAGCGAGAGGATCAGCGCCGGCCGGTCGCCGCGCCCCCTCGTGGCGACGTTCAGGACCGCCGCCATCACCCGCCCGCCGTCCAGGGGAAGCATCGGGATGAGGTTCAGCACCGACCAGGCGATGTTGGCCCACAGGAGGTCGCCTACGACAGAGGCGACGATCGGTCTGCCGCCTGCAATGCCCGCCCTCGTCGCGAGCAACACTGCCACGCCGAGCGCCAGTCCGGCCCCCGGCCCGGCGAGCGTGATCAGGACGTCGCGTCCGGGGCCGATCGGTCGTGGCGTTGTCGACGAAGTCTCGCCGCCCATGCCGTGCAGCTCGATCCTCGGCTCGTGGCCGAAGGCGCGGAAGGCGAAGGCATGCCCGAGCTCGTGCCACAGGATCGAGACGAAGACCACGCCGATCCAGGTGGCGATGAGGATCGGGCTCCGCCCCACGCTCCAGCCCAGGATGGCCGCCGTGAACAGGAAGGAAGCGTCGATGCGGACCGGGATGCGGAACAGGCGAAACGTCGGCTGAGGCATTGTCGAGCAAGCGTAAACCCGGCGGCAGCCTACTCGGCGCGTTCGGGAACAGTTCGGCATGCGGTCTCGGCGTGCGGCGAGCATCACTCGACGTCAGACCGAGCGACGTTCCCCGCGTCGTGACACCTTTGGCGGAAGCGTTGTACGAGGCAGGTTTGGCCATGAGATGGCGGGAAGGAACGCGGCCATGGCGGTCAAGCGCAGGGCCGGCCAGCACGTGTTTTCTCCCCGCCGTACTCGCCCGCCCCCGGGCGCACGCACCATCAAAACCCTCGGGTGAATGGAAAAAGCATTAAACACGACATGAAACGCAAAGCCCCCCCCTCATCGTTGCGGGCGTCGCGGTGATGCTCGTACTCATGACGTGGCCTGCGGCCGCGGTCAGCGCACACTTCATCGGGGAGCCCGACTGCAGCGTGGCCGGCGACAGCCTGGTCTGCACGTTCTCGATCGCCGGGCTCGGCAAGGGGGCCGTCGACATCACCGTTGACGTTCCGGCCGGCTGCGCAAACAAGCCGGGACACGAGCCCCCGTGCCACGCCAGCGCCACGCTGGAGAACGTGAAGCCTCGGGCGGGTCGAGTGACCGCGACCGTCGTCATTCCCCTGACCGATTGCCCGCCGGGGCTGATATCGGTGATCGGCGACGAGGCCACCGTGACGGTCACCTCGGCGAAGACCGGCGAGGTTCTCTTCGAGGAGA
Organism: Actinomycetota bacterium; assembly: GCA_050693875.1. Classification (GTDB taxonomy): domain Bacteria; phylum Actinomycetota; class CADDZG01; order JAHWKV01; family JBOGWP01; genus JBOGWP01. Next base: position 20,880 of record JBOGWP010000043.1, on the reverse strand, counting down.
CGGTGCCGATCACGTGACTCGCCTGAGGCCCTTCTCAGTACCGAGAGCGCCGGCATTAGCCGGCGCTCTGGTCGCGCGGAGAGTTGGCATTCCCTCCGGTTGCGACGAGAGGCAACGTGTCGGTTTCGTCCGAGACTGTGCGCGCGCTGAGCCCGGCGCAATTGCCTGGGGAATGAACCCGGGATGGGTGGAGGGGACGGCAGGTCAGGATGTTCGGGGAGCAGCTCCCGGCGGCCCGAGCACCTGGAGGGAGAAGTCGACGGCCGGGGCGGAATGCGTGATGCGCCCCACCGAGATCGCATCGGGCCCGAGCCTGGCGATGGCCTCTGCCCCCTCGAGGTCGATCCCTCCCGAGACCTCCAGGAAGACCCGCCCACGGGCGCGCTCGACCGCCTCCGCGATCAGGTCCAGCCGGGCGTTGTCGAGGAGGACGCGCTGCGCCCCCGCCCCGATCGCCTGCTCCAGCTCCTCCAGGTTCGTGACCTCCACCTCGACCTCGAGCTGGGGCTGACCGCGGGCCCGGCGCACCGCCTCCGCCACGCCGGCCGAGAGCCGCTGGTGGTTCGTCTTGACGAGGATCGCGTCGAAGAGGCCGGCACGGTGCAGCGACCCGCCGCCGACGAGGACGGCATATCGCTGCAGGGACCGGAGGCCCGGGAGGGTCTTGCGGGTGCACAGCACCCGCACCCGGTAGGGCGCGCAGCGGGCGACGTAGGCCGCGGTCAGGGTCGCGACCCCGGCGAGGTGCTGGAGGAAGTTCAGCGAGACGCGCTCGGCGGCGAGGATCGCCCGGGCGCGGCCCTCGATCTCGGCCACGACCAGGCCGGGGGTGAGCTCGTCCCCATCGGAGGCCCGCCAGCCGACCTGGAGTCCCCGGTCCACCGTGCGGAACACCTGGTCGGCCACCGGAACGCCGGCCAGCACGCCGCCGGACTTCGCCACGATGCGCGCCCGGCCCGGCTGGTCCGTCCGTACGATGTGCCGGGAGGTCACGTCGCCCGCCTCCCCCAGATCCTCCGCCAGCGCCCGTCGGATGACGTCTTCGAGCTCGGAGGGATCGAGGACGGCCATCGCCGGGGTACGTTTCATCGGCGGAATTCTGCCGCACTCGATACGCTAGAGGTGCGGCCGGGTACGCCAGCCCCCGGCGAGGCAAGGGCGGGTTCCATGGCAACCACCGATCACGAGCTTCTTCGTTCCACCTACGAGGAGTGGGCCTCGGAGGTGCGGGTGCTCGCCGACGAGCGCCGGGCGCTGATCCTGGCGCACAACTACCAGGTGCCCTGGATCCAGGACGTGGCCGATGCCGTGGGCGACTCGCTCGAGCTCTCTCGAATCGCGGCGGCGTCGCACGCACAGGTGATCGTCTTCTGCGGGGTTCATTTCATGGCCGAGACTGCCAAGGTCCTTGCGGAGGACAAGACGGTGCTGATCCCCGATCCGGGGGCCGGCTGCTCGCTCTCCGAGACGATCACCGCCGACCAGCTGCGCGCCTGGAAGGCGGAGCATCCCGGCGCGGTCGTGGTCGCCTACGTCAACACGTCGGCAGAGGTGAAGGCGGAGTCCGACATCTGCTGCACCTCGGCCAACGCGGTGCAGGTGGTGGAGTCGATCCCCGGCGAGCGCAAGATCCTCTTCCTGCCCGACATGTTCCTTGCCGCTCACGTCGAGCGCGTCACCGGCCGCAAGCTCGAGGTGTGGATGGGGGAGTGCCACGTGCACGCGGGCATCGAGCCGGCCGACGTGGAGGCGCGCCTCGCCGAGTTTCCCGCCGCCGAGCTGTTGATCCATCCCGAGTGCGGATGTGCCTCGCATGCCCTCTACATGGCGTCGGAGGGCCTCCTGCCGGCGGACCGGGTGCAGATCCTCGGCACCGGGGGGATGCTCCGCCGGGCGGGGGTGTCGGCGGCGCGAGAGGCCATCGTCGCCACCGAGAACGGGATGCTTCACCGTCTGCGACGGGAGAATCCCGGCATCGTCTTCATGCCGGCCAGGGAGGAGGCGGTCTGCCGCTACATGAAGCAGATCACCCCCCAGAAGCTGCTTCGCTCGCTGCGCGAGATGGTCTTCGAGGTGACGGTCACGCCGGAGGTGGCCGTCCGCGCCCGCCTGCCCCTCGAGCGGATGATCGCAATCGGCTGATGGCCGACCCGGCGGACACCGAAGACTTGCGGTTCGATGCGAATGGGCTCGTCCCGGCAATCGTGCAGGATGCCGACTCCGGCGAGGTGCTGATGCTGGCCTGGATGAGCGCGCAATCGCTCGACCTCACCCTGACGACGGGGACCACCTGGTTCTGGAGCCGCAGTCGGAAGGAGCTGTGGAACAAGGGCGCGACATCGGGCAACCTTCAACACGTGACCGAGGTCCGCTACGACTGCGACGGCGACGCCATCTTGGTGCGCGTGCACCCCGACGGGCCGGCCTGCCATACGGGCGAGCGCACCTGCTTCTTCCGTGACCTGGCTCCGGCCGCGCCGGCCGCCCCGGCCTGATGCTGGGATACCTCCCGGCACGCGAGGAGTACGAGGCCCTGGCCGCGCGCTTCCCCGTGGTTCCGGTCTGGCGGGAGGTGATCGCCGACCTCGAGACGCCGGTCTCGGCGTTTCTCAAGATCGGCAGCGGAGAGCGGGCGTTCCTCCTCGAGTCGGTGGAGCACGGCGAGCGCTGGGGCCGCTACTCGTTCTTGGGGGTCGATCCGTTCCTCGTGATGAGCGCACGGGAGGGGAAGGTCCAGTGGGAGGGGAGCCCGCCGCCGGGCGTGCCCTCCGAGGGGACCCCGCTCGAGATCCTGCGCGGCGTCCTCGACGCCTACCCCGCTCCCGCGCTGGCCGGGCTGCCCCCATTCCACGGCGGTGCGGTGGGCTACCTCGGCTACGACGTGGTGCGCTACCTCGAGCGGCTGCCCGACACCACGTCGAAGGATGTGGACGTTCCCGAGCTGCTGTTGATGTTCACCAGGACCCTTCTCGTCTTCGACCACCTGCGGCAGCGGATGACCGTGGTCTCGAACGTGGTCGAGGGCGACGACTACGACCAGGCGATCGCGCGCAGCGAGGATCTCGTGGCTCGCCTCGGCGAGCCGCTGGCGTACCGGCCGATCTCGGCGGGGAAGGCCGAGGTGACGCTGCCGCCGTCGACGATGTCGCGCGAGGACTACGAGGCGGCGGTCGAGCGGGCCAAGGAGTACATCCTGGCGGGCGACATCTTTCAGGTCGTGCCCTCGCAGCGGTTCTCGATGCCGCTGGCGGCCGACCCGTTCGACGTCTACCGGATCCTGCGGCTGGTCAACCCCAGCCCCTACATGTTCTTCGTTCGCCACCCCGAGATCACGGTAATCGGGTCGTCGCCCGAGCCCCTCATCAAGGTGCAGGGACGGCATGTTCTGCAGCGCCCGATCGCCGGGACGCGGCCCCGCGGCGCCACCGACGAGGAGGATCTCGCGCTGGAGCACGAGCTGCTCGCCGACGAGAAGGAGCGGGCAGAGCACGTGATGCTCGTCGACCTTGCCCGCAATGACATCGGGCGTGTGGCGCGCTATGGGAGCGTGCACATCGACGAGCTCATGGTCGTGGAGCGCTACTCGCACGTGATGCACCTCGTTTCGCAGGTGTCGGGCGAGCTCGACGAGGGCCGGACGGGCCTCGATGCGCTGTACGCCTCGTTCCCCGCCGGGACCGTCACCGGGGCCCCCAAGATCCGGGCGATGGAGATCATCGACGAGCTCGAGCCGACCCGCCGGGGCCCCTATGCCGGCGTGGTCGGCTACTTGGATTTCTCCGGCAACCTCGATACCTGCATCGCCCTGCGGACCGCCTACGTGACCGGGGGCCGGTTCTACCTGCAGGCCGGCGGCGGGGTCGTCGCCGACTCCGATCCCGGACTCGAGTGGATGGAGTCGGTGAACAAGGCCAAGGCGTTACTGGCCGCGGTTGCGATGGCGGAGGCGCTCACCGCACCGGTGCGCGGGTGAGGACGGCGGGCGGGGGTCACCGCCCGCCCGGCAACCGGCTGCGACGGCATCCCCTGCTCGCCCTCCTGGCGGCCGTTGCGCTCGGGGCCGCCGGATGCTCGGAGCGAACCTCCTCCGGCCCCCGACCTGCCGCTCCACCGTCCCCCGCGTCTCCCCCGGCGTCGGCCGTCGGCTCCCCGTCGCCCCAGCCCTCGACCCTCGGTGATTTCCCGCTCGATCGTGCCCTGGCGCACATCCGGGTCCTTGCCGCCGAGATCGGCGTCCGCACCGCCGGCTCGCCGGCGGAGGAGCGGGCTCGGGAGCACCTCGCCTCAACCTTCGGGGCGCTCGGGTACGAGGTGGACCTCGACCCGGTCAGGCTGCCCGGCGGGGGGATGTCCAGAAACGTGGTCGCTCGTCCGCGGGGGCTCGACCCGGCCCGCCCGGTGATCGTGGTCGGCGGGCACTTCGACACCGTCGCCGGCTCGCCGGGAGCCAACGACAACGCCTCCGGGACCGCGGTCGTGGTGGCGCTAGCCGAGGCCTTCGCCGGGCGCCCGGTGCCGGTGTTGTTCGCGGCCTTCACGGCGGAGGAGCGGCAGCCGCCCACGGGGGCTCACCATCTCGGCTCCGAGGAGCTCCTGGAGGGGCTGCGGAATGCGGGAACGCCGGTCGCAGCGATGCTCTCGATCGACATGATCGCCAACGGGCCGGCGCTGATCGTCGGCCGCCACCGCGCAAGCCCCGACGCGCTCCAGACCGAGATCGCCGGCGTCGCGGCGGACCTTGCGATCCCGGAGCAGACGATCGTGCGCGGCGACGTGTCCGATCATGTCCCGTTCGCCCTGGCCGGCGTCCCCGCCGCCTGGCTCTGGACGGGGGAGCATCCGAGCTTTCACCTCCCGTCCGACACGCTCGACGTGGTGCAGGGCGACGCAGTGGCGCGGGCGGGGCGGACGGCGCAGGAGTGGATCCGCCGCCGCGTCGGGGCCTGACGCTGCGGCAATCGGCGACATCTTCTCCACATCCTGCCGAGCACTTCTCGACCAAGACGCAGGTCGCCGCGCCGCCCCGGGCCTACCATGAGCAGGTGACCGCGCACCGGGCGTCGTGATGGAGGAGCGCGTGCTGGTCGTCGACGACGAGGAGGCCATCGCCGAGGCGGTTCGTGCCCGGCTGGAGAGTGAGGGATACCGGGTGCGCGTGGCGCGGGACGGCCGGGAAGCCCTCAACGCGGTCGAGGCCGATCGGCCGGACCTCGTGGTGCTGGACCTCATGCTGCCGGGGATGGACGGGCTCGAAGTCTGCCGGGAGATCCAGCGCCGCGACTGGATCCCGATCCTCATGCTCACCGCCCGAACCGACGAAGCCGACAAGGTTGCCGGGTTCGCGGTGGGCGCCGACGACTACCTGACGAAGCCCTTCAGCCTGCGCGAGCTTGCCGCGCGGGTACGGGCCATTCTCCGCCGGGTCGAGCGGGCACGGCGCGAGGGGAGCGACGGCGTTGTGATGCGGTTCGACCTCTCGATCGATCCCGAGCGCCGCCGTGTGCTCCAGGCCGGCCAGGAGGTGGCGTTGACCCCGCTCGAGTTCGACATCCTTCTCACCCTGGCGAGGCAGCCCGGGCTGGTGCTGTCGCGCGAGCAGCTGATGGAACGGGTCTGGGGCTACCGCGACCACGCCGGGGGGAGGGTCGTCGACTCCCACGTCGCCCGCATCCGGCGCAAGCTCGGCGATGAGGCCGCCGAGTCCCGCTACATCCGCACCATCCACTGGGTCGGCTACGCCTTCCGTGAGGAGCCCGTCGAGGACGGCTCCGCCCGTGAGGAGCCCGTCGAGGACGGCTCCGCGGCGGCGCCGGGGGAGGCCGGGGCGTGAGGCCGCTCGACCGACTGCCCTCGATCCGGGCGAAGCTCGGCTCGGTCACGGTCATCGCCGTGGCGGTCACGATCCTCGTCGTGTACCTGCTGCTCGCGTTCGCGCTCCGCCGGTCCGAGCGCCAGGCCGAGCTCCGCGCGCTGACCATGGAGGCGCGGGGTTTCGCGGCGCAGGCCTTCGACGCCTCCGGCGCGCCGGTCCCTGGGCCGCCCGGTACGAGTCCGCTGACGCTGGTGCTCGACATGTCGGGACGGAGGATCGGGGGCTATCTCGCCCCACCGCCGACCGTCGGCCGTGCCCTCGCAGGTGAGATCGACGCCGGGCGAATGGGCGCCCTCGAGTATCTCGGCGTTCCGGTGGTCCGGTCCGGGCGCGTCGTCGGCGCCGTCTACCTCGCCGCCGAGCCCGAGCCTACGGGGCTGACCGGTGCCGCGGCGAGCGCCCTGCGATTCGTACGGAAGATGTGGGGCCAGCTCCTGCTTGCGGGAGCGATCGCCGGCGCGACCGCGCTGCTCCTCGCCCGGTGGCTCGCCCGAGGGATGACCAGCCCCCTCCGGGAGATGGCGGCGGCCGCTCGCCGGATGGCGCAGGGCGACTACCGGCACCGGGTTCGGGTCTCGTCTCGCGACGAGGTCGGCCAGCTTGCCGAGGCCTTCAGCCGGATGGCCCGCGAGATGGAGGGCGTCGAGCGACTGCGCCGCGAGCTCGTCGCCAACGTCTCGCACGAGCTCAAGACGCCGATCTCGGCGCTGCGTGCCCACCTCGAGAACCTGCTCGACGGCGTCGAGCGCAGCGACCGCGAGACGCTGGCCGTGATGCTGGCCCAGTCGGAGCGCCTGTCGCGCCTGGTCGACGAGCTCCTCGACCTCTCCCGCTTGGAGTCGGGTGAGGTGCCGCTCTCGGTCGAGCCCGTCCTGCTCCGGCCGCTGGTCGAGCAGGTGGTCGCCGAGGTCGCCATTGCCCGCGCGGGCCACCCGGTCGAGGTCGCCAACGACGTTGCTCCGGCGCTCGCGCCGGTGCGGGCGGATGCGGAGCGGCTCCACCAGGTCCTGTTCAACCTGCTGGACAACGCGGTGCGCTTCACCCCGTCGGGCGGCCGGGTCGGCGTGACGGCGTCCTCGGACGGGAGCCGTGTCGAGGTATCGGTTGCCGACACCGGACCCGGAATCCCCGACACGGAGCTGTCCAGGGTCTTCGAGCGCTTCTACCGGCTGGACCACGCCCGGAGCCGGAGCGAGGGCGGGACGGGGATCGGCCTCACGATCGCACGGTCGCTCGTCGAGGCGCACGGCGGCGCGATCTGGGCCGAGTGCGGCCGCGAGGGAGGATCGGTCTTCCGCTTCTCGCTTCCGCTGTGGGAGCCGAAGGTTGGGCTGGAGGCAGCTCCTCTGCGGAGCCTCGAGGCGGGGAGCCGCGATGTCGCCGGCGAGCGGACGGCGACCCCATGAGCTCGGTCACATCGAGGCTGCGGATCGTGGCGCCGCGACGCGGCCCGGTGGATCTCACCGACGATCTCTGCCGCCTGGTCGAGCACTCCGGCATCGCTGAGGGATGCGCGGTGGTCTTCTGCGCACACACGACCTGCACCCTGCTCGTCAACGAGTGGGAGGACGGTGCGCTCGAGGACTTCCGGTACCGGCTCAGCCACCTCGTCCCCGAGGGCAGCTACTACGCCCACGACGACCTCGGCCGGCGCACGCAGAACCTGGTCGACGGCGAACGCCGCAACGGGCACGCCCACGTCGCCCAGATGCTCATCGGAGGCAGCTCCCATGCCATCCCCGTATCGGAGGGGCTTCCCCTCCTCGGGCGGTGGCAGCGGCTCATCCTCCTCGAGCTCGACGAGCCGCGGGAGCGGACGGTGCTCGTCCACATCTTCGGCGAACCTGCCGGGAGTGAACGGGGGGACCAGGCTGCCGCCCGGCTGACGATGGAGCGCTGACATGGCAGGCGTCGCGGTCGATCTGCTCGAGCCTCTCCCCGGACGGGGGGCGCGGAGCGCCTGGTGGATCCTCGCCGCCTCCCTCGGCGTCGGCGTCGCCGGCGACGCACTCCTGCGGGAGACGCCCTGGGGGGTGAACCTCACCGTCTTCGCGTGGGGGGCGGTCGCGGTGGCGCTGCTGCTCGCCAACGGGCTCGGCGTCCGCCTCGACGGGGAGGGGAGGTGGCTCGCCCTCGCCGTGGTCGTCCTCGCCGCCGCCTTCGCACTGAGGGACTCGGGGAACCTCCTGGCATTCGACCTGCTGGCGATGCTCGGCCTCGGCGGCCTGGCCGTCGCCCGCGCCCGCTCGCACGACGTCCGATCGGCGAGCCTCTCCGAGTACGCGCTCGACGTGGCCGCCGCCGGGCTGGGGGCCGTGACCGGCGGAGTGCGCATGCTGGTGCGCGACGTGGAGTGGCGCGGCGAGGGGCGGTGGAGAGGCGTGGCCCTTGCCGGCTTGCGCGGCGTCCTCATCGCGGTGCCGCTGCTCCTGGGATTCGGCGCGCTGTTCGTGCTGGCCGACGCCTCGTTCGAGGCCCTCACGCTCCGCCTGATCCGATGGGACCTCGAGGAGCTGCTCGGCCACGCCGCCCTGATCCTGCTGCTGGCATGGGTAGCGGCGGGAGTCCTTCATACGCTCCTCATCGCGGGGGGATGGCGGATCTCCCTGATAGCCCCGGACCCTCGCCCGTCCCTGGGGGCGATCGAGCTCGGGATCGTCGTCGGTGCGCTGGACCTGCTCTTCCTCACGTTCGTCGTGGTCCAGTTCGGAGAGCTGTTCGGGGGAATGGGGTTCGTCGGCTCGCCCGAGGCCCCCACCGTGGCCGCCTACGCCCGCCGGGGGTTCTTCGAGCTGATCGCGGTGGCCGCGCTCTGCCTCCCGGTGCTGCTCGCGGGCGAGTGGCTGGCGCGGTCCGGCAAGGGCGGGCTTCGCATCTTCCGGGCGCTGGCCGCGGTGTTCGTCGCACTGCTGTTCGCGGTGCTCGCGTCGGCGGCGCACCGGATGCTCCTCTACGGCCGGGCGTTCGGGCTCACCGAGGCGCGGGTCTACGCAAGCGCGGTGATCGTGTGGCTCGCGGTCGTGATCGTCTGGGCGATCCCAACCGTGCTGCGCGGGCGGCGCGAGCGCTTCGCCTTCGGAGCCCTCGTGGCGGCCCTGGCGTCGCTCCTCGCCTTGAATGCGATCAACCCCGACCGCCTCATCGCCTCGGTCAACACCGGGCGGCGCGAGGCAACCGTCCCCTTCGACGCCATCTACGCCGCAGGGCTGAGCGCCGACGCGGTCCCGGCCCTGCTGGCCGGCCTGCCCAACCTGACGCCCGAGGCGCGGTGCCATCTCGCCGGAGGCCTGTTGGAGCGGTGGGGCGATCACGAGTCCGACGATCTGCGGACATGGAACCTGAGCCGAGCCCGTGCTCGCCGCATGGTCGAGGACCGGGCGGCGTCGCTCAGCGCCGCCTGTCCGTAGGGAGATCTCGAGCGCAGCGCCGAATCCTCGCGGAGCGGCGGCTCCGGGTAGGGTGCAGCGGTGGCGACCTCGTATCTCGAACGCATCGTCGCGGCCACTCGCGACGCCCTGCCCGCACGCCGGGCGGCGCGCCCGGTCGGGGACCTCGAACGTGAGGCACGCGCCGCGCCTGCTCCCCGGGACTTCACCGGCGCGGTCTGTGCACCCGGCATCTCGCTGATCGCCGAGATCAAGCGCCGGAGCCCGTCGGCAGGAGAGATCCGGCCCGGCGCGGAGCCGGGCGAGATCGCCTCGGCGTTCGAGCGCGGGGGCGCCCGAGCCCTCTCCGTCGTGACCGAGCCGCGCTTCTTCGGCGGCTCCCTCGACGACCTCGCTGCCGCCCGGGCGGCGTGCCCGCTTCCCGCCCTGCGCAAGGACTTCGTACTCGACGCGTACCAGGTCGTCGAGGCGAGGGCGGCGGGGGCGGATGCGGTGCTCCTGATCGTGGCGGCGCTCGAGCAGACGCTGCTCGCCGAGCTGGCGGCGGCGGCCGCAGAGCTGGGGCTTGCGGCGCTCGTCGAGGTGCACGACGAGGCCGAGCTCGAGCGGGCGCTGGCCATCGATCCGAATCTCGTCGGGGTCAACCAGCGCAACCTCGCTACCTTCGAGGTCGACCAGAGCCTTGCCGCCCGCCTACGCCGGGAGGTGCCACCAGGCGTCGGGTTCGTCGCCGAGAGCGGGATCGGGACGCGTGCCGATGTCGAGGCGCTCGAGGATGCGCGAGTCGACGCGATGCTGGTGGGGGAGTCGCTGATGCGCGCGGACGATCCGGCGCGGGCGGCATCGTCGTTGCTGGGGGGAGGCCCCCGAGGCAGCGGCTAGACTGCCTCCCGTGCCCGCCACCACGTCGCAATCGGCCGCCTCCGCCCCGCGCGCGGGATGGTTCGGGGAGTACGGCGGGCGCTTCGTCCCCGAGGTGCTCACCGGCGCGCTCGAGGAGCTCGACCGGGCGCGCCTCGAGGCCTTTGCGGACCCGGGGTTCCACGAGGAGCTGCGACGCCTCCTCACCGACGTCGCCGGGCGGCCGACGCCTCTCTACCCGGCGCGCCGGCTGACGGCGGAGGTCGGAGGGGCATCGATCTGGCTGAAGCGCGAGGACGCCGCCTTCACCGGCGCCCACAAGATCAACAACACGCTCGGGCAGCTCCTCCTCACCCGGCGCATGGGCAAGACGCGGGTCATCGCCGAGACCGGAGCCGGCCAGCACGGCGTGGCGACCGCGACCGCGGCGGCCTGGTTCGGGATCCCCTGTGTGGTGTACATGGGGCTCGAGGACACCCGGCGCCAGGCGCTCAACGTCGCCCGCATGCGGCTGCTCGGCGCGGAGGTGAGGGAGGTCGACAGCGGCTCCCGCACGCTGAAGGACGCGATCAACGAGGCGTTTCGCGACTGGGTGGCCAACGTCGATGCGACGCACTACGTGATCGGATCGGTCGTCGGCCCCCACCCCTTCCCGTCCCTGGTCGCCGACCTTCAGCGGGTGATCGGCGACGAGGCCCGGGCTCAGTTCCTCGAAGCCCGGGGCCGGCTGCCGGACGCGGTCGTCGCCTGCGTCGGCGGCGGGTCCAACGCCATCGGGATCTTTCGGGCCTTCCTCGACGACGAGGTCGACCTCTACGGGGTGGAGGCCGCCGGCGAGGGCATCGAGACGCCGCGCCATGCCGCCACGCTGGGGCGCGGCGATCCGGGGGTTCTGCACGGAGCCCGCTCATATGTGCTGCAGGACGAGGGTGGCCAGGTGCTGGAGGCGCACTCGGTGTCGGCGGGGCTCGACTACCCGGGCGTGGGACCCGAGCACTCCTGGCTGAAGGACGCCGGTCGCGTCCGCTATCTCGCCGCCAGCGACGCCGAGGCCCTGGAGGCCTTCGGGCGGCTGGCACGCACAGAGGGGATCCTCCCGGCCCTCGAGCCGTCCCACGCCCTCGCCCGCGCGGCCGATCTTGCACGGGAACTGGGGCCGGGCCGCGACCTGCTCGTGAATCTCTCCGGGCGGGGCGACAAGGACGTCGAGATCGTGGCGCGTGCCCTCGGAACGCGGAGGTGAGCATCTCGCACGCCCCGGCTGCCGCCGAGCGGCGGACACGGCTCGAACGCCATCTCCGTGAGCGCCTCGAAACCGGCCGCAAGCTCTTCGTTCCGTACCTGACCGCCGGGCTGCCGTCGCCGCAGGACTTCGTCGATCTTGTCGCCGAGATCTCCGAGGTTGCCGACGCGATCGAGGTCGGCCTTCCCTTCTCGGACCCGATCATGGACGGCCCCGTCATCCAGGAGGCGTCGGGGCGTGCGCTCGCCGCCGGCGTGTCGGTCGACGCCGCGCTCGGCCTCATCGAGCCGGCGTCGTCCCGGGCGGCGGTGCCGCTGCTCGCTATGACCTACTACAACCCCGTCCACCGGATGGGGGCCGCGGCGTTCGCGGCACGACTCGCGGGCGCCGGGGGGGCGGGCGCAATCGTTCCCGACCTGCCCTACGAGGAGTCGGGCGAGCTGTCGGGTGCCCTGGCCGGGCGGGAGCTGGCCTTCATTCAGCTGGTCGCCCCGACCACGGCACCGGAACGTGCCGCGCGGCTCGCCCGAGCGTCGACCGGCTTCGTCTATGCGGTTTCGCGACTGGGAGTGACCGGGGTGCGCGAGGCACTCGAGGCGGCCGCCCGGGAGGTCGTGGAGCGGGTTCGTCCGCACTCGCGCCTGCCCGTGCTCCTCGGGATCGGCATCTCCACCGCCGAGCAGGCGCAGCAGGCTGCCGAGGTGGCCGACGGGGTGATCGTGGGGAGTGCGATGATGCGGCACGTGCTGGCGGGGGACCTCGCCGGGGCCGTCGAGCTTGCACGACGGATGCGTGCCGCGCTGGGGAGGGGAGCCGTTGGCGGGATGGGGTGACGATCCGGTGCTCGAGGAGCTTCGCGGGCTCGTCGAGGAGGGATGGCAGGTGGTCGAGATCCAGGAGGACGCGGCGGGGCCGGAAGGGCTTGCGGACCGCGTCGTGGTGGAGCGAGCCGACGAGCGGCGCGAGTTCGTGAGCGACCATCTCGCATTTCATCGCTACGTCGCAGGGCTCAAGGGCGAGACGTACTGAGAGCCGACCCGACGAAGCCCCCCCCCTTCTCGATCTGTGTCGGCTCTGGTGGCCCGAGCACACGCCTCCGGGCGTCGGCGGGGGAGGGCGCTGCGCGTACACTGGCTGCAGGCCGGGATGCCGGAATGGGAAGACGGGGATGCCTCAAAAGCATCTGGGCTTCGGCTCGTGCGGGTTCGAGTCCCGCTCCCGGCACGATCCTGCCGCCCTGCATGAACGCCTGACTCGCCGCCGATGAAGGGTCTCCACAGCGGTCCGGCACCTCGTCGAGATGGCCGACATCGCCCGTGACCAGCTGGGGATGCGGGAGACGGACATCGGCTGGCCGCTCGAGGAGCTGTGGGTCGGGGGCGAACTGCTGGACGGCCGCGACGCCGTCGAGGAGGCGAGCGTCGTTCTCATGCTCGATCTCCCGCCCGACGAGGTTCCCTGGTTGGCCATACCTCCGGCGGGGGAGTGGATCGGCTACCAGCTCGGGCTCGGGAAGCGCCCGTTCACGTGGTACTACCGGCCCATGGCATGGCCGGCCTGGAACGTTCCGCTTCGCCGCCTTCTCCGGATCTGGTCGGCGCAGCAGGGACGTCACGACGAGGAGATCGACGCACTCCGGCCGCGCCGCCTTTCGGCCCTCGCCCACGTAGATCCCTCCGGTGACGAGCTCGTGATGCAGCTCGAGGCTGAGCTCGCGGTGGAGCCGCCTTCATTTGAGGGAGGTGCTGGATCGCCACTGGGACCGGGAGTGGCGGCGTGAGCACCAAGGGCTTGATCGATCGCCGGAGGTCTCTCTCCGGCGCGCTGCGCAAGCCGTCACGGAGCTCGAGGATGCGTTGAAAGCCCTCGACGGTACTTCGTGAGGGAGGACCTTGGGAGGCAGTCAGGAGTCATCCCGGGCCGGCCGCTTGACCCGCTTCGGCCGGCAGAACCGGTGCAGCCCCCGCTTCACGATCAGAACGCTCGCAAAGGCGGCCACCGGAATCCAGAGGGTCGATGCAGACCCGATCCCCGCAAGGAACGAGGTCACGATGGAGATCTGGAGGTCGACGGGCTTCAGCTTGGCCTCGGCGTACTGCGCGGCCCATCCGCCCTTGCCGCAGATCTTCCGTCGCAGGCGCGGGCGGGTTCGCTCCACGAGGTTGATGAAGAGCTTGAATCCCGGGAACGTCGTCCACTCGTGCACGATGTCGGGATCTTCGAGGCCGGCGATCGTCGGATGCCCGGCTGCGGCTTCTTCCGCAAACCCGGCGGGCAATGCGTCGGCCGGTAATCCGGCATACCCGGGGAAGGCCCCTGCGCCGTGTCTCCTCGCGTCCTCCTGGTTGACCACGGCAACGACCTCGGAGAACCACGTGGCGTCGTGGCGAGGATGCTCCTCGAGGAAGCGGTGCAGGTCACGGGCGAGCACGGCCATGGCCGCGTAGAGCTGGCCGAGGCGAAGGTCGTCTCGGTCGAACTGGGGATGGATGTCCTCGGGATCGCGATCGCCGGAGCTGATCCGGTATGCCTGCATCCCGGAGGGGATGGTGACGGGAAGGCGATCGATCTGTCTGACCAGCCCTCGCGCGGCCCGCTCGAGGGCCGCGGCATCCAAGTGCTGCTCGCCCATCATGACCCTCCCCAGGCGCCGGTTCGGCGTGATTCTGTCTCAAAAGGGGAGTGTGGGGGCGGCGGCGGCCCCTCTGGCGCTCTCGTCCGCTGCTCCGCCCACGCCCCGAAGCTGGATGAGGCCCAGCTGGGCCATCTGCGCGGCCGAGTCGACCTGCGACCAGTGCTCCGCCAGCCGTCCGTCCTCGATGCGGTGGATGGCGATCGCTCGCATCCATGTCGTTGCCCGAGGAGGGTATCCCAGCCAGCTCGCCCTCGTGCTTGCCGATGGCCCTCAGGCGCGTGACGACCTTGTCCCCCTCGGCGACCTGATCCTCGATCACGTGATGGCCGGGCGTGGCATTCCCGAACATCCGGAACGCCTGCTTCAAGCCGTCGCGACCGGCGAGACCCGGGAACGGTGGTGGGTCGTGGTTGGTGTAGTCGTCCGCCACGAGCTCGTCCATGGCATCTTTGTTCCCGCGGTCGATCTCGGCGTAGAAGCGACGAACCAGCGCCCTTGTTCTGGTCTGCCGCCGACACGATGGCCTCCTGTGCCGATCATTTGAGTAAACGGGGATGTAGACTCGAATGAAGAGAGACATAGCCGGGGTCGGTCAAGCTTGAGTGAACAGAAACGTTCAGCGAAAGTCCCACGTCCGTACCGCATGCGCCGCCGGGCGCAGCAGATCGAGGAGACCGCCCGGCGGATCGCCCAGGCTGCCTTCGAGCTACACGCATCGATCGGGCCCTCGAACACCACGATCAGCGCGATCGCCGAGCGGGCGGGCGTCGAGCGGCTCACCGTCTACCGGCACTACCCCGACGAGCGCTCGCTCTTCCGTGCGTGCGTGGAGCACGGCCTCGATGCCCTCCCGATGCCCGATCCGGGGGAGTGGCGGGGGATCGCCGACCCGCCGACCCGCCTGCGCGCGGGCCTGGATGCGATGTATCGCTACTACCGAAGGACGGAGACGGTCTGGGCGAACATCCTTCCCGACCTCTTCCGGATGCCGGCCCTTTACGGGGCCAACGCCCGGACCTTCGAGCAGTTCGGGGCCATCCACGAGACCCTGGCACGGGGGTGGCGGGTCCGGGGCCGGCGCCGGCGGATCGTCCGCGCCGCCATCTGGCTGGCCCTGCAATTCCCGACCTGGCAGACGCTGGCCGTGCAGCAGGGCCTGTCCGACGCCGAGGCGATCGAGCTCACGGTGGCTGCGGTCGCGTGCCTCGCCGAGAGAGCGAGCCCTCTCAGCTCCGAGCCGTGACGACGGCCGCGTCCTCCGGCACGACCTCGACGGAGAAGCGCCGGCGGTAGCGATGCAGCATCTCGAGCACGGGCCCCCCGATCGCCAGGATCACGCCCGCCCCCACCAGCCCGCCGATCGAGTCCCAGGCGAGTGAGGTCAGCAGGTAGAACGCCCGGTAGTGGCGGAAGGTCTCGGCGAGGCCGAGGCCGGGCCGCCACCCCGTCGCCGCATCCGAGACGATGACCGGCCAGAAGTAGAGGTTCATCACCCCTCCGAAGAACAGCGCGGCAACGTACGTGTACGCCGCAAGGATCACCGCGGCGGCCCGGGGACGGCGGCGCAGACGCTCGACCGCGGGGCGGAGGAGGGCGGCCCCCGCGCCCACCCACCCGGCCGCCCACATCTGGAAGGGCAGCCAGGGGCCGATCCCGCCGGTGATCAGCGCCGACACCGCGATCGCCAGGGCTCCGAGCAGGAAGCCGAACGAGAGGCCGAACACCGCCCCCGCGAGGATCGGCAGAAGAAAGAGCAGGTTCGCCCCGGCGAGGCTGAGCGGCAGGCGAAGGAGCGCCGCGAGACAGGCGAGCACCCCGAGAAGCGCCACCCGCTTGGCGTCCATCCCCTTCCCCGGCTCGCCGGCCTCGGCGATTGCCACCGCCAGCAGCAGCGGCATGAGCAGCGCGAGCAGCCAGGGGGCGTCGGCAGCGCGGGCCCCCGCCTCGGACCCGCCTGCCGAACCGTCGGGTCGGGAGAGCAGGAACGGGGCGGCGAAGGCGGCGGCGCCGGCGAGGTTGGCGGCGACGAGTGGCAGCCGCCGGGCGATCGGCCTCATCGACGAGGGTGCCCCAGCGCGGCGAGCGCGTCGGTCACGGTGAGGATGCGGGGATCGCCGAAGACCTTGCTCATCTGGGTCGAGAAGGTCAGCGACGACGCGAGCGCCTCCCCGGGAGGACCGTCGAGGACCAGCTCGCCTTCGGCCAGCAGGACGACTCGGGTGGCTGCCCGCGCGGCGAGCTCGACGTCGTGGGTGGCGAGCACGATCGCCCGGCCCTCGGCGCTCCAGCCTTCGATCACGCCCAGCAGCCACCGCTTCCCCGGCTCGTCCATCCCGCGGGTGGGCTCATCGAGGAGGACCACCAACGGATCGCCGGCAGTAGCCGCGGCGATGGCGACGCGGGTCTGCTCACCGCCGGAGAGCTCCCGCGGATAGCGCTCGAGGAGCCGCTCCAGCCCGAACCGCTCCGCCTCGGACGCCACCGCGGACGCATCGGCGCGCCGGCCGCGCCCGCGCAGGGTGGCGGCGATCTCCTCGGCGACGCTGCGCCGGAAGAGGATCGCCTCGGGGTTCTGCGGGACGAGCGCGACGGGGCCCTCGGCACCGGCGCGTCCCCGGCGGGGCCGGACGAGGCCGGCGACCGAGCGGAGCAGCGTCGTCTTGCCCGAGCCGTTGCGCCCCATCAGCGCGACCACCTCTCCCTGGGCGATCGCAAGGTCGATGCCGTTCAGAGCGGCCCGGCCGTTGAACGACACCCCGAGACCGGCCACCTGGGCGGCGACGTCCCCCAGCACGGCTCGCCCCGGCGCCGTGGGATCGAGCCGGAGGCCCTCGGCCAGCCGGCGCGCCTCGCGCAGCGAGAGCGGGGGCGGATACCAGCCGAGCTCGCGCGAAAGCTCGACGATCGGCGATCCGAGATCGTGGCCCCAGATGGTCTCGGCCGGGAGGCCGTGCTCGGCTCGCCCCCCCTCGAGAACCACGAGGCGATCCCCATACTGGAGCACCCGGTCCAGCCGGTGCTCGGCGAGGACGACGCTGACGCCCAGCTCGTCGCGCAGGCGGAGCAGCGACCCGATCACCTCTTCGGCCGATTGCGGGTCGAGCTGGCTGGTCGGCTCGTCGAGGACGAGATGGGCGGGCATCGCCGCGAGGGCAGCGGCGATTGCCGCGCGCTGGCGCTCCCCGCCGGAGAGCGAGTCGAGCCGCCGAGCCCGCAGCCCGGCGATGCCCAGCGCGTCGAGCGTCTCCTCCACCCGCTTGCGCATCGCGGCGGGCTCGGTCCCGAGGTTCTCCAGCGTGAAGGCGATGTCCTCCTCGACCCTCGTCGCCACCGCATGGTGCTCCGGGCTCTGTCCGACGAACCCGACGCGCCCGGCCAGGTCGCGCGGCCGCAGCGCCAGCGTGTCGAGGCCGTCCACGACCACGCGCCCGGAAAACCTTCCGCCGTGGAAGTGGGGGACGAGCCCGTTGATCATCCGGAGCATGGTCGACTTGCCCCCGCCGGACGGTCCTGCCACCAGCACCAGCTCTCCGGCTCCGATATCCAGGCTGACCTCCCCGACCGCTGGGGTCTCCCGGTCGGGATAGGTGTGGGAGACCTCGCGTAGGGAGATCACGCCGGGCGCCTGCGGGGGAGGAGGGCGGGGAGCACGAGGACGCCGACCAAGATTGCCGCGGCCGGTGCCGGCGCGGGGAGATGCCTCTCGGCATCGGGGGCGTAGGGAGCCGGGCTGTCGGCGAGGCCGGTCCGGGCGAGCGCGAGCGAGGCGAGGAGGACCGCGACCCCCGCCCCTGCGACGATCGCATCCCCCCGGCGGAAGTGTCGCCGCCGGTACACCGTGCGCGGGACGAGCTTCGATAGCCGGGCCAGCGAGGCAACCAGCACGGCCAGGGCGACCCCGGCGAGGGGACCGGTCACGCGCGGGAAGGTCCCCAGTGTCCACAGCGCTCCGGCGATCAGCGCGAGGAGGCCGCAGCCGCCGGCCGCGGCGCGCCACGCCGCCGGGCTCGAAGAGACGGCGGCCTGCCCGTACCCGCGGGCGTCGAGCGACTCCGCAAGCGTGATCGACCGCTCGAGCGCGGTGGCCAGAAGAGGCATCACCCTCCCGGTCATCACGAACCGCCGGCGCTCGCCGCGCATCCGGGCGGCGTCCCGAACGTCGCCGGCCGTGCGCGCCAGGTGCGGGATGAACGCCATGGCGATCGAGACGATCAGCCCGGCCTCGAACAGCACCCGAGGCAGGAGGCGCACGACGTCGATCGTCTCGGTGACGGCGAGGAAGGCGCCGAAGCACGCGACGACGGCGACGAGCTTGAGCCCTTCGACGAGGCCGCTCGTGACCGCCTCGGCGGTGACCGGCCCTCCGAGTGTCGTTCCCCCGAACAGGGGCGGAAGCTGCAGCACCGGCAAGCGAACGAGCACGGTCCTCCCGGCGTGACCCGTGAGCGCGAACAGCGCCGTCCGCAGCACGGTGACGCCGGCGGCGAAGCCGATGAGTCCCGCGGCGATCCCACCCTGCGCCGGTTCGGCCCGAGCCCGCGCGATGGTCAGGGCGATCACCGCCACCAGGAGATGGAGCCAGGGGTTGTCGAAGGCAAAGATCACCGCGGACGCGCCCGCGAGCCAGGCGAGCGCCGCGCGGGGATCGAGGCCCCCGCTCATCTCATGGTTCTTCGTCGCCCTCGGCCCGCCTTCCGCGCCGCCCCGCAACCACGGCCGCGACCGCGAGGACCACGATGCCGACCCCTCCCAGGACGAGCCATGGCCGGCCTCCGCCACGCCCGGCGACCCCCGCCGGGGTCGCCGCCGGCGACGCCGACGCCGCCTTGCAGAGCTCGGAAAACACCGGTTTTGCCGTCGGGGGTGAGGCGGCGTCCGTCCCGGGAGCCGGCACCCACACCCACCCGTCGACGCCGCCGGATTCGAGGCGGGACCCGGACGGACCAGTCGAGGACATCTCCCACGTCCCGGGCGCGGTCCCCTTGAAGTAGGCCCAGTACCCGGTCTTGAACTCGCAGTCGCCGAGGCCCTCGATGGCGCACACCGCCTCGCCGAGGCTGCCTCCGAAGTCCTTGGTGACCACCGGAAGGCCGCTGGCCTTCAGCCCCGCCAGCCCCGAGGTGCCGGGCTGGCCGTTCTCCTCGGCAGCCACGCAGAAGGTGCGCTCCTCCTTGTCGCCGCGGACCACCACCGCGGCGCGGTGTCCTTCCTGGGCGCACGCGGGTCCACCGGGCAGCAGCGCCACGGGGGGGATCGCCGCGAGAATGACCAGCCAGAGCCACGACACCACCTCGCGGCGAAGGTGCCGGGGACGAGCAGGTTCGGAACAGAGAGCCGAGCCGCCACGCATCGTTCCTCCCTTTCTCTCGAAGGGCTCGAGAACGTGCGCGGCGGCGGGTATCCTGGCTTGCCGCCGGGGCGGGTGGGGATCGGCGGCCTACAGTTGCGGGACAGCTCCGGACTTCGACCGGCTTCCCCTCTTTGCACCCCAGGCATCCGGGCCTCGAGGATCCGCCGCGCGGTCGTCTTGTCGGCGAGACGATATCACCACTCCATTTCGGTTCGAGCTCAACCTTGAGACCTTTTGGCCGATAACTCTCAACAGATGGAGCAGCCTCGGGGGCGTCGCCTTCTTCTGTCGCGCCTGATGAGTCGTGCGGGGCGTCGCCTTCTTCTGTCGCGCCTGATGAGAAGGACGCCGCTCGCCGCCGGCCTTGTCGGCGCGATCTTCGTGATGGTCGCGCTCGGCTACGCCGCGCTCGTCCGCATCGTCACCGCCCCGCTCCCCAAGGCGACTTCCGTCTCGTCCGAAACGCCCCGAACCGTCTCTGCGGCCTCGCCTTCGCCCTCACCCCAGCCGATTCGGATGCCGGCGTCGTCGCCGACACCCCCGGCCGCCCCCACGACTGCCGAGGAGGCGCTCGCGGCACCGCCCCCCGAGCCCGCCCAGTTCCAGATCCGCGGCGTCGTCCTGGGGGTTCAGGCGACCCGGGGCATGCTCAGAGTCGAGATTCAGGAGGCAAACGGGGCCGTCGGCGACTGTGGTGTCGAACGGGGAGACCAGGTCGACGTGACCTGGAGCCAGACGACGCAGATCAGCCCCGGGAAGGTAACTGCCGACGAGGAGTTCCCGAACACCCTGGTGGGAACGGCCGTGGAGCTCGGGGGCCGGGTCGCCGGCGCGGGCGAGGGGTGCGCCCTGAAAGCCGAGCACATCGAGGTGGAGCCGGGAGGGCCGTCGCCCCGCCCGATCGTCACGCTGCCGACCCCGGCGCCCACCGTCACGCCGACCCCCACGCCAACCCCGACCCCCACGCCAACCCCGACCCCGACCCCGAGCGAGAGCCCGGTGCCCACGGAGAGCCCGGCGCCGACCGAGAGCACCTCGCCGGAGCCGACGCCGTCGCCGACCGTATCCACGACCCCGGACGGCACCGGCTCGGGTGGGGGGCTGGGGTCCCCCATCCCATTGGCCTGAGATCCGAGCAGCCGAATCGGCGTCTCCCTCATCCGTTTCGTGCAAACTGCGCAAAAAAAGTCTGGATCCCTCAGCACGAAGACTAAAGTTTTCTCCGTAGAGGGCCGTACTCTAAGTAGGCCGAAAGCGGGGGCGTTCGCGCACAGCCATAGCGGCCACGGCATCGTCCGGGGCCGCCCGACGCCACGGCTCCGGCCAATAGGGGGAGGGGTCGTGGCGTGAAGTCCCTATGGGACCTGGGCGACGCGGAGGCTGCGAGCGTCGTCGCTCCAGCGACAGATCTCGCCATCCGGGAGCTGTGTCACGACCTCCGCCAGCCGGTGGCGACGATCGCGGCCCTGGCGGAGGCCTGCCGGGTGACCCCCGGCCTGTCCCCCGAGGTGCAGACCCGCCTGCTGCACATCC
>JBOGWP010000042.1:0-24136 GCA_050693875.1 Actinomycetota bacterium | reverse complement strand
CTCCCCCTGTTCGAGGAGGCCCTGACGATCGCCCGCGAGGTGGGTGACCCGACGCGGATCGGGGAGGCGGTCGGCTACGCCCTGTTGATGAAGCGGGACATCGAAGCGGCCCCTCCGCTGCTCGAGGAGGTGGTTGCGGTCGCCCGGACGGCGGGCACCGCTTCCAGACCGCCGACGCGCTGGCGGCAATCACCATGGTCCACATGCTGCGAGGGGACCACCACGAGGCGCGTCGCGTCGCCGTCGAGGCGATGTCCCTGTTCAAGGATCTGGAGAATGCCGCCGGGGTGTCGATGAGGCTGGAGACGTTCGCGGCCATGGACGGTGAGCAGGGCCGGCACGACCGGGCCGTCCGGCTCTTCGGCGCGGCAGCCAAGATTCGAGAAAGATCGGCGGGGGAGCGCCGCCGACCGCCTGCCTGTTCGAGAACCCGGTCCCGGTCGCGCGGGCCGCCATCGGGGACGGTGCGGTTGGATTGTCTATGCAGGAGGGCCGGGAGATGGACCTCGACAAGGCGGTGGCCTACGCGCTCGAGGCTGAATAGGGCCGCCGTCACGGTTCGCCCGGGCGCAGCACCATTCGCTTGGGTATCTCTTCCAGGTAGTCGGGGTGGTAGCGGGCGATCAGCAGGAGGTGGAAGTTCTCGGGCAGGATGCCGATCGGCTCCCGTTTGAGGACGAACTCGAAGGACTCTTCGACGAGTCCCTCGCCGCCACGGCCGGCTGCCAGTCGATCCACGTCCTCCGGCAGCGCCGTGACCAGATGGACGCGCTCCACGTCGCCGTCGGCGACCTCCACCCGGAAGACCTCGGGCCCAACCTGCTCGACGCGGATATGGCGCATGAATCGTCCTTACCCATGCTCGCACGTTCGGGCGGGCTCACCGTGCCTCGCCTCCCCGGCCGCGGCATTCGATGCAGAATGAACCCGCCGAGGGAGGAGGGATCGTCATGCACTGGCAAGTCACCTGCGTCTGTGGCTGGCGGACCAAGGGGACGAAGGACGAGGTGGTCCGCGCGGTTCAGGATCATGGGCGCACCGCGCATGGATTCGACCTCAATGAGCAGCAGGTGATGGCGCAGGCCGTTCCCATCGCGAAGCGGTGACATCGGGCCCGGGCGATCCGGCGAGGATGCGATGAGCCTCGACGCCGACCGGCCGGCCGCGTCGCCTTCGTTGGCGGGACTATCCGGCCCTCTCTCGGAGTCGCATTGGTCGGCCGACTTCGTGATGCAAGCCATCGAGGTCCTGCCCGTCGAGCTCCGCGACGGCCGGATCATCTCCTTCCGCCCGGACTGCGCCGACTCGCTGATCGTCGGCTGGCCGGCAGGGGCCCGTCCCGAGGACGTGGCGGCCTCGGCGATGCGGCAGCTCGGCCTCGACCCGCTCGTGCTCCACTCGACGTCGTGGCGCCATGGGGGCGGGGAGGTGGTCCTGACGTACCTCGCCGTGATCGGGCCGTCCGGCGGACCTCCCGCCGAGTGGGAGGCCGTCCCGGTCGAGCGAACGGAGCTGGCCCGCGGCGGGGCCACGGCGCCTCCCCCGTCGATCGGGGTCGCCCAGGTGCTCGAGCACGCGCTCCGTCACCTGGCCTGGCTCCTGAAGGACGATGCGGTCGTCTCCGCAGCTCTCCCGGACTGGGCCGGCGTGCTGTCCACGTACGAGCCGGAGCCGTTCCGTGCCCTGGGAGAGCCGGGAGGTTAGCTCGCCGGGATGTCGATCAGCCCCGGGAGCCGGTAGCGGGCGAAGAGGTGCGAGCCGCCTCGTCGCAGGCTGATCAACTCGCCCGCCGGAGCTCTCCGGCACTGAAGCCGCCCCCTCGACGAGTCCCGACCGCTCGGCGCCGTCGCGGCCGGCGAGCACGGGCGAGATCGTCAGGAACAACTCGTCCAGCAATCCCGCCTCGAGGAAGCTCCCGAAGAGCGAGGGGCCGCCTTCCGTCAGGATGACCCGGAACCCACGGTCGTAGAGCACGCCCATGATGGCGTGCGGGCTGAGGGGTGAATCCCGGCCGACCTCGACGAGGGTGGAGGCCGACGGCAGGCGCCTTCGCAACCGCCGGACTCCCCGGGTGCTCGTCAGGACCAGCGCCCCCGTCTCGAGCTCGGGGGCGCCGAGCACGAGGTCGCCGGTGCCGCTCACGATGACGAGGTGCGGCCTCGGTGCTCGTCGAAGGGTGCGGCGCAACCCGTCGAACGAGGCGGGCTTCCTCGGGGACGAGCGCCCCGGGGGTCCAGATGTGGTTCGGTTCGGCCCGGAGCGTGCCGACCCCGATCACGACGGCCTCGGCGCAGGCGCGCAGCAGGGCCATCACGAAGCGGTCCGACTCCGTATGGAGGCTGATCTCGGCGGGGGGTGTGGACGGGTCGAGGGCGACGATCCCGTCGAGCGATGAGACGAAGTTTGCATAGAGCGCCGCAGCCGGGAAGCCGATCTCGCCGCCATAGCGGTCGCGCAGCCGCGCGGCCAGCGGGTACCGGGGGAGATCCCCAGCTTCGAACAGCACGTCGAGGGGGCCGCCGGCAACCTCGGCCGGCGACGCGTCTAGGCGCCCGCGAGAGGTCGTGCCTACGCCCGGCGGCATACCTGGAGGAACTCGTCGCGCAGCCCCGGCTCGCTCTCGTAATTGCCGCGCCAGAAGGATGTCCAGGTCTTCGACTGCTCTTCGCTCACGCCCCGCATCTGCGTGCAGAGGTGATGGGCCTCGAGTGCACCGCCACGCCGTGCGGCTCGAGGATCTGCTCCAGCGTGTCGGCGATGTGCTGGCCCATGCGCTCCTGCACCGTGAAGCGGCGCGCGAAGAGGCTGACGAGCCGCGTCAGCTTGGAGATGCCAATGATGTGGTCGTGGGCGATGTAGCCGACATGCGCCACGCCGTAGAAGGGCAGGGCGTGATGCTCGCAGAGGGCGAAGAACGGAATCGCCCCTCGATCACCTGCGAGATCCGGCAGTCCGGGCCGCCCCGACACTCGGTGGGGAACGCGGTGAGCAGGTTCGCATCTCCCTCGTACCCGATCGTGGAGTCGAACATGGCTCGAAGGGAAACGCTCGGGCGTACGAGCGGTTCCGTGCGTGTCGAGGTCGAGCCCAAACGCCTCGAGGATCTCCGCCACGTATCCCTCAAGTTGCTTCCTGCGCTCCGGCTCGATCCTTCGCGCCTGCCCCGCTACCAGGGAGAGGTCTCCTCGGGATCGATGCCAAAACGTTCCCGGCGATCTCGTCGCCCAGGTCGACCAGCCTGATGTCACGCTCCACTCTGTGCCCCTCCTCGAGACTGCGTCCATGTTTACCCACTCGCGGGGTCCCGCCTCGGTCGGCTGGGAGGGTTCTCCCGGCGGACCTCGCCCCTAAGTCTATAAGAAAGCTAGGTTCTTCATAGAATCGTTCGTTGGCGCGCGGGTAGCGATCCCCGCCCCGTTGGCGCCGACGAACGACGCCTCGCGGTTCGCGCCCGGCCGCTTCTCGCTGCTCGGTCTCAGCCCCAGGTCGGACGGTCGGGAAGCTCGTTCGCATCCGCCTGCCCCGCCGGAGGTGGAAAGTGCTGCGCAAGGACCTCCCCCAGTCGCTCCACGCCCCGCACGATCCCCTCCGTGAAGCGGCCGCCACGGAACTCGGTCTCGACCGCGCCGGCCACCTCCCTCCAGAAGTCGTCCCCGCACTTGTCGTGGATTGCGGTGTCGCCGAGCACCGCAAACCTGGCCACGCGCGGAGCAACGTAGAGCAGCACGCCGTTTCGCTGCCGGGTGGCCGCCATGCCCAGCTTTTCGAAGCGGCGAGCCGCCGCAGCCTGCACGTCCTTCACCTTCCGGCCCGAGATGTGGACGCGGATTTCCCCGGTCGAGCGCGACTCGGCAGACCGGATCGCCTCGACGATCCGGTCGTTGTCGAGCTTGTCCAGCAGGTTCCGCAGCCCCTTACCAGCCGCCCGAGGCACCCCCGCCACCCGACGAACCACCCCCTCCCGAGAAGCCGCCGCCCCCGGACCACCCGCCGCCGCCTCCGAAGCCCCCGCCGCCCCAGCCGCCGCCCCACCACCAGCCGGGACCGTAGGTGAAGCGCCGCACTCGCCGCCGCATGCCGCGAAGGAGGCCGAACAGGAGGAATCCCGCGAACCCCAGCGGGACGAAGATCGCCCACGGCGATACCTCGTCGCCCCGTGGTTCGCCGCCGCCCTGGGTTCCTCCGGTCCCGGTGTACTCGCCGCGGGTGGCCGCGATGACTCCGGTGACGCCGCCCTCGATGCCGGCGGCGTAGTCGTTCTGCTGGAAGCGGGGAATGGCCTGCTCGTTGAGCACGCGCGAAGCCAGCGCGTCGGGGAGCGCGCCCTCGAGCCCGTAGCCCACCTCGATCCTGGCTCTGCGGTCTTGGGTGAAGACGACGAAGAGAATGCCGTTGTCCCGCTGCTTCTGGCCGATTCCCCAGGCCTCGAAGGCATCCGCCGCGAACGACTCCAGGTCCCAGCCCTCGGGGATCCGCCGGTCGATCCACACCACCACCTGGTTGGAGGTCTCCTGCCCGAACGCTTCGAGCTTCCGGTTGAGCGCGTCCTCGCGTTGCGCCGAGAGCACGCCGGCGCGATCGGTGACGAACTGGGTGGGCGTGGGAGGAAGCGACGGCTCGGCCGCCCCCCGGCAGGCAGCCAGCGCTGCCAGCAGGCCGAGCAGTGCCCAGGCGCGGCGTGGGCCTCGCCCGCGCGTCCCGCCAATCATCTCGGAGACGTGGTCAGGTCCTCGTCGGCGTGGGGACCGGAGATTGGAAGTCGAACTGGACGGGCGGTGGCCGCTCGGCACCCTCCTGTGCGCGGAAGTAGGCCTTATCGTCGAACCCGAACATCCCCGCGAGCAGTGTGGCGGGGAAGCGCTTGATCGCGGTGTTGTACTCCAGGCCCACCTGGTTGAATCGCCTCCGCTCGACCGCGATCCGGTTCTCGGTGCCCTCGAGCTGGGCCTGCAGGTCACGGAAGTTCTGGGTCGCCTTGAGGTCCGGATATCGCTCGACCACGACGAGCAGCCGGGACAGCGCGCTCGACAGGGCGTCCTGGGCGGCCTGGAAGCGGGCGAACGCCTGTGGGTCGGCGGGAACGTCCCCGGCGTTGACCTGGACCCGGCCGACGCTGGCCCGGGCGTTGGTGACCTCGGTGATGGTCGACCGTTCGAAGTTCGCGGCGCCCTGCACGGTGGCGACGAGGTTCGGCACCAGGTCGGCGCGCCGCTGGTAGACGTTCTCGACCTGCGCCCACTGCGCATCCACCGCCTGCGAGCGGGAGACCAGGCGGTTGTAGGAGGAGACGATCGGAGCGACGAGCAGGATCAGCACCACCACCACGACCCCGACCGCGATGAGGGAACCTCGCTTCATGCCCGCCCCTCGGATACATGGGATCCGATCATGTCCCCTGATTCTGACCGGAGATCGACGACGTCGCGGGCCGCGAACAGCTCCCAGCTGTCGGGAACACCCTTCAGCGTATGGGTTCCCCGGCTGTCGAAGGTTATCCCCGACCCGGCCACGAGGTCCTTCACGGTCCTCGAGACGAGAACCTCGCTGGCGCCGGCATTGGTGCACACGCGTGCGGCGATGTGGACGGTGATCCCCCCGATGTCCCCATCGATCACCTCCACCTCGCCGGTGTGAAGGCCGGCGCGAACCTCGATCCCCAGGCGGAGCGCCTCGGAGCAGATTGCTCCGGCGCAGCGGATGCATCGGGCCGGGCCGTCGAAGGTGGCGAGGAACCCGTCACCGAGCGCCTTCACCTCCCGGCCGCGGAATCGCTGCAGCAGCTGGCGTACGAGCTGGTGATGGGTTTCCAGCAGGTCGCGCCACCGCCGGTCTCCCATCGCGGCGGCGCGTTCGGTGGAGGCGACGATGTCGGTGAACAGCACGGTGGCCAGGATCGTCTCGGGCTCGGGGCCGCGGCTGCTCCCGGTCAGGAACTCCTCGATCTCGTCGAGGATCGGGTCGGATTCCCCGTACCACGGCCCGTGGTCGACGCCGGGAAACAGGACGAACCTCGCGCCGGGAATGTGGTTCGCCACGTACTGCCCTGCCCGCCAGTTCACGACCCGGTCTCCCCGCCGGTGGATCACCAGCGTCGGCACCCGCACCGAGGGAAGCACCGGGCGAACGTCGATCTTGATGAACATCTGGCCCAGTGCCGCCAGCGCGCCCGGGCTCGCACCCTGCCGTTCCATGCGCGCGGTCCACTCGCGGGCTTGCGGGTCGTCCGCGTGGCTGGGGGCGAAGATCTCGACCAGCGCTCCCTGGCCCCAGAGGGGAGCGATTAGCTCGTTCATGGCCTCGTCCAAGGCTTCGGGAGTGTTGGCCCAGGGATAGTCGACGTCGGCAACCGCTCGGGCGAGGGCGCCGGACAGAACGAGCGCTCTCGTCCGCTCGGGATAGGTGGCGGCGAACAGGATCGCCATCGGAGCGCCCTCTGACCATCCGAAGATTGCGGCCTCCGTCGATCCGACGGCATCCATCACGGCTCGGACGTCGTCCATGCGCTGCTCGAGCGTGGGCGCGTCGGTCATCCGGTCGGAGAGGCCGGTCCCTCGTTTGTCGAAGAGGATCACCCGCGAGAAGGTGGCCAGCCGCCGCATGAAGCGGGCGTAGCGGGGATTGTCCCAGCCGAGGTCGAGGTGCGACACGAAGCCTGGGATCAACACGAGGTCGAACGGCCCCTCGCCGAGGGTCGCGTAGGCGATGCTGACATCGCCGCTCTTCGCGTAGCTCGTGGTTGGATACAACGCGCCTCCGGCCCCTTCGGTATCCTCGACCGACCCCGATTATCTGCCGAACGCGCCTCGAGGGCGGCCGTCTGTGGGCCACCGGTCGCGACGAGGGTGGTCAGGTCCCGGCGAAGAAGCGATCGAACGCGGCGAGGTCGTCCGGCAGAAAGGTCGCCCTCCGCCATCCATCCGGACCACGATCGTCGTGGAAGCCGGCCATCAGCACGTTGAGGTTCTGGCCGGGCCGCTCGGCGATGAAGTGCATGAACAGCACCAGTCGGTGCTCGTTGGAAAGCACCTCCTCGAGGCTTACCTGGAAGGTGCCTCCCGACAGCTCGTGGAGTTTCCGAAAGAAGCGCCCCAGCTCCTCCCGGCCCCGGTAGGTGCCCGCGAGCACGCTGTGGCCGGGGACCACGAAGGTCACGTCAGGCGCGAACTGCTCGAGCGTGGCGGCATCGTCGCCGACGTTGAAGGACGAGACGCTCTGTCGTAACCGAGCGGCCTCCTGCTCTCCGACCGTGCTCACGTGGTCACCTCCTTCCAGAAGGCGTCGACGGCTTCCTGGTCGGCTGCGAGGGCCCAGAACTCCGCCCATCTCCCGTCGCCGTCGAGCCGGATTGCCTCGACCAGCGTGGCGTCCAGGTCGCGTCCGCTCGCCCGCGCGGTGGCTCGGACGAAGATGCCGAGGAAGCGACCGCTTCCGAGGATGTCGATCGGCTCGAGCCGAAGCGTCCCCCCGGTAATCTCAGCGACGCGCTGGTGGTAGCCGCGCACCTCCTCCTGCCCCCGGTAGTCCCCGCTCAGCGGATGGTCGCCGCCAACGTGCCACAGCACGTCGTCGGTGAGTTGTCCCATCAGCGCGTCGAGGTCTCCACCGCTGAACGACTGCAACACGGAGCGTGTGCGATCCGTGTGTGACTCTCCCGCCATGCGTCCTCCTTCCTCCGCAGGACCAGCAAGATCGTCCGCCCGGCGCACGCACCGGTCAAGAAGAAAATCCATGTTCGACTGCGCACGTTCCGGTAGCGTGGGTCGTGATGGTTCTCGACCGCTCGGCCTCGACCGAGGCCCGGCGTTGACCGGAGGGTCGGGGGCAGGCGCGGCTCCCACGGTCGCCGTCGCTCCCTCCAGGTCTTCAACCCTCCGGGAGGCGGTCGTCGCCGGCGGTGGCGTGGTGGGTGAGGCGGCGTCGGCCGACGGGCTCGTCTGGACCGATGCGGTCGACCCCGAGGGACTTGCCGCGACGCTGCATCGCTCGCCGGCCCGGTGGGTCCAGCTCCCGCTCGCCGGCGTCGAGGAGTTCGTCCCGGTGATGGATGACCGGCGGATCTGGACCTCCGCCAAGGGGATCTACGGCCCGGCATGCGCCGAGCAAGCCCTCACACTGATGCTCGCGGCGTCGCGCATGCTGCATCGCCATCTCCGGACGCCGCGATGGCTCCCACCAACGAGGAAATCCCGCCACCGTCGCCTCACCCACAGCCGCGCACTGGTCGTCGGCACCGGCGGCATCGGATCCGCCCTGCTCAGGCTCCGCCCCCGTTCCGGATGGTGGCCACCGGGGTCAACCGGTCGGGCCGCCCTGCGGAGGGTGCGGCGGAAACCGCTCCCGTGTCGGCGCTGCCGGACCTGCTCCCCGAGGCCGACTGGGTCGTGCTCGCGCTCGCCCTGACGCCGCAGACGCGGGGGCTCTTCGATGCCGCGATGCTGGGGCGGATGAAGCCCGACGCATGGCTCGTGAACGTGGCGCGAGGCGCGCTCGTCGACACCGACGCGCTGGTCGAGGCGCTGCGATCGGGCCGGATCGGCGGAGCGGCGCTGGACGTCACCGAACCCGAACCGCTTCCCGAGGATCATGCGCTCTGGCCGCTCGACGACGTGATCATCACGTCGCACAGCGCAAGCACCGACGCAATGGCGCTCCCCGAGTTGGCCGCGCGGGTACGGCGGAATGTCGAGCGCTTCGCGCAGGGCCGTCCGCTCGAAGGAGTCGTCGATCCCGGGCTCGGGTACTGACCGTTGTCCCCCGCGGGCGTGACCGGGCGGGACCTTGCCGGGGCCCTCCGGCGGCGCGTGCGCGGTGAGGTCCGTTTCGACGACGCGACCCGCGGCCTCTATGCGACGGCCGGGGCCATCTACCGCCAGGTTCCCATCGGTGTCGTGATCCCGCGCGACACCGAGGACGTCGTCGCCGCGGTCGAGGTGTGCCGGGAGTACGCGGTGCCACTCCTGCCCCGAGGCGCAGGCACGAGTCTCGCCGGGCAGTGCGCCAATGTCGCGGTCGTCCTGGACTTCACCCGGCATCTCGACCGCATCATCGAGATCGATCCGGATCGCAGGCTCGCCCGGGTCGAGCCCGGAGTCGTCCTCGACGATCTTCGTGCCGCCGCCGAGCGGCACGAACTCACCTTCGGCCCCGATCCATCGACGCACGGGTACTGCACCCTCGGAGGAATGGTCGGCAACAACGCCTGCGGGGTGCACTCGCTCATGTCCGGCCGAACCTCGGACAACGTCGAACGGCTGTCGGTTCTGGCTTACGACGGCGCCCGCCTCGACCTCGGGCCCACCTCGGACGACGAGCTCGGGGCTGCAATTGGCGCAGGGGGGAGGCGAGGAGCGATCTATGCCGGCCTCGCCGCGCTGCGCGACCGGTACGGCGACGCGATCCGGGCCCGCTACCCGAGGATCCCGCGGCGGGTGTCGGGATACAACCTCGACGAGCTGCTGCCCGAGAACGGCTTCCACGTCGCCCGCGCGCTCACCGGCACCGAGGGGACCTGCGTCACGGTCCTCGAAGCAACGCTTCGCCTCGTCCCGAGCCCCCCACGGCGCGCGCTGGTGGCCCTCGGATTCGGCGACGTCGCCACCGCCGCCGACGCCGCGCCGGCCCTTCTCGGCCACGCCCCGATCGGCCTCGAGGGGTTCGACGACGTGCTGATCGACGACATGCGGTCGAGGGGGCTCCACATCGCCGAGATCGAGACGCTCCCCGAGGGAGGGGGGTGGCTCCTCGTCGAGTTCGGGGCCGACACGCGTGCCGAGGCCGAGGCCCGGGCCAGCGACGCCGTCGCGTCGCTCGCGGGCCGCGAGCGTCCGCCGACGGCCCGGCTCTTCGAGGAGGGTCGCGCGACGCAGGAGGTCTGGGACCTTCGCGAGTCGGCGGTCGGTGCGACCGCAGTCGTGCCGGGCAAGGGGATGCGCTGGGAGGGGTGGGAGGACTCGGCCGTGCCGCCGGAGCGGGTCGGCGACTACCTGCGCGACCTCAGGCGCCTGCTCGACAGGCACGGGTTCAGCGGGGCCTTCTACGGACACTTCGGGGAGGGCTGCATCCATACCCGCATCGACTTCGACTTCGGCACGGAGGAGGGGATCCGGGCCCGCAGATCCTTCCTGGAGCAGGCCGTGGACCTGGTCGTCTCCTACGGCGGCTCGCTGTCCGGTGAGCACGGCGACGGCCAGTCGAGAGCGGAGTTCCTGGAGAAGATGTTCGGCCCGGAGCTGGTCGAGGCGTTTCGGTCCTTCAAGTCCATCTGGGATCCGGCGGGACGCATGAACCCGGGCAAGGTGGTCGACCCGCATCGTTCCGACGATGATCTGCGCCTCCGTGTGGGTGGTCGAAGCCCCCGGCCCGCGACGCACTTTGCCTACCCCGACGATGGGGGAAGCGTCACCCGCGCCACGTTGCGTTGCGTGGGGATCGGCAAGTGCCGCCGGCTGTCGGGCGGCACGATGTGCCCGAGCTTCATGGTCACCCGGGAGGAGATGCATTCGACGCGTGGGCGCGCCCGGCTCCTCTACGACATGCTCGAGCAGGGCCCGACCACCGACGACTGGCGCGACGAGAGCGTGCGCGCCGCTCTCGACCTCTGCCTGGCGTGCAAGGCCTGCAAGACCGAGTGTCCGGCGAACGTCGACATGGCCACCTACAAGGCCGAGTTCCTCGCCCACTACTACCGGGGCCGGCTTCGGCCTCGGAGTGCCTACGCCATGGGGCTGGTGCCGTGGTGGGCGCGTGCCGGGTCGAAGGTGCCGGAGCTCGCCAACCTGATCACGGGGGCTCCGCTACTGGGGCAGGCGCTCAAGCGCGCTGCCGGCATCGCGCCCGAGCGCCGAATCCCCCGCCTCGCCCGCGAGTCGTTCACGGCCTGGTTCCGCCGTCGCGGCAAGCCGCGGTCCGATGGCCCGGGGGTCCTGCTCTGGCCCGACACCTTCACGAACTACTTTCAGCCCCAGATCGGGCGCGCCGCGGTCGAGGTGCTGGAGGCCGCCGGGCTACGGGTGTCGATCCCAGGCCGTGCGCTGTGCTGCGGGCGGCCCCTGTACGACTACGGGATGGTGCCGGCGGCGCGCCGGCTGCTGGCGCGCGTCCTGGGCGAGCTGCGATCTCCGCTCGACGCGGGAACGCCGCTAATCGGGCTCGAGCCTTCCTGCCTTGCGGTGTTCCGAGACGAGCTGGGCAACCTGTTTCCGAACGATCCCACTGCGCGGCGCCTGCGCGAGGCATCGTTCACGCTGGGGGAATTCCTCGCCGCTCACGGCGGGGGGCTCGGCGTGCGGGAGCTCGGGGGCCGCGCGATCGTGCACGCCCACTGCCATCAGCGAGCCCTGATGGGGATGCGCGGGGAGGAGGCTCTCCTCTCCCGGCTCGGCCTCGACTACGACCTGCTCGACTCGGGCTGCTGCGGGATGGCGGGGGGCTTCGGCTTCGAGGCGGCGCACCATGCGGTCTCGGTCGCCGCGGGTGAGCGCGTGCTCCTGCCGCGCGTGCGGGAGACGCCTCCGGATGCCCTGGTGATCGCCGACGGGTTCTCGTGCCGGGAGCAGATCGTGCAGGAGACCGGGCGGCGCGCGCTGCATCTCGCCGAGGTCCTCCGCATGGGACTCCCGGTTGTACCCGAGCGACATGAGGAGAATCGACGCCCGTAGGAGTGGAGGTGGCATGAAGGTCAAGGGGCCGGGAGTTTCAGAACTCGATGCACAGGGCATCCCCGTGACGTCGTTCTTCGCCGACGACGTCGAGAAGGAGTACGAGCGGTTGAGCAGCCTCGGCGTGGTGTTTCCGACCCCTCCCGACCCGGCCGGGCCGATCACCTTCGCCGTTTTCGACGACACACCTGCGGCAACCTGATCCGAATCGACCAGGGGTGATCCGGCCGTACCTTAGCAGGAACGGTGATTCCCTCTAGAATTGAGGTGATATGGGATCCATCGACCTGGGCGAGCAGATCGACCTCGTCGCCGTGCTGGCCGAACCGGTCCGGCGCGCCCTCTACGACTACGTGGTCTCGCAGGATCACGAGGTCGGCCGCGACGAGGCGGCTCGCGCCGTGGGGATCTCGCGCGATCTTGCCGCCCACCATCTCGACCGGCTCGTTCACGAGGGGTTGCTCGAGGCGGGGTTCCGAAGGCTGACTGGACGCAGCGGCCCCGGAGCGGGCAGGCCCTCGAAGATCTATCGCCGCTCGTCCCGCGAAATCGCGGTGAGCCTGCCCGGCCGCAACTATCGGCTGGCGGCGGAGGTGCTCGGCGAGGCGTTCCGGCGGCTGGGGGGTTCCCGCGGGCAGGAGGCCATCCGGTCCGTGGCGGGGGAGTTCGGAGAGCGTCTCGGAGGGGAGGCCCGCGCTCTGGCCGGCCGGCGCCGGGGGCGGGCCGCCCTGCTCGACGCCGCCGGCCAGGTGCTCGAGCGCGAGGGGTTCGAGCCCTCGCGGAACAGCGGGCCTCGAATGGTGTTCCGCAATTGTCCCTTCCGGGCTCTCTCGCTCAACGATCAGGACCTGACGTGTAGGGTGATGAACCTGTCGTTCATGGAGGGTCTGCTGCGAGGTCTCGGAATCCCCGGCGTGGGGGCGGCGCTCGAGCCCGATCCCGGTCGCTGCTGCGTGGTCGTCGACGCGGTCTGACCGCATGTCAGCCGGCGGCGAGGGGAACCCGGAGCGGGCCGTGGCCGAGCTCGTCGACGAGGCATCGATATCCCGGCTGGCCCCGGCGCATGTGCTGTCGGCGGGTGTCGACGAAGCCGAGCGCGGGGGCGTCCGCCTCGAGGAGGTCGGACCGATGCTCGTGACGGCTCGGGTCGGCTACGCTCACGTCGAGCTTCGGTCGGCCGGTGGGCTGGCCTGGTCGTGCACCTGCCGCGACGGGCAGGCCGGCGCCTTCTGCGTGCACGTGGCCGCCGCAGCCGTCGAGACCTGGCGGCGAGCCCGGGAACGCGACGGCTAAACGGGTACCGGCGGCTGCCTCCTCCGCCCTGGTTCCATCCAGCGAGGTCGACGAGGACAGGGACCAACGCCTCGTTCGGCCGAGGGCGGGAGCGCGCGCGCTCGGTAGGGTAGGAAACCAGACTCATGGCCTACGCACGCATGCTCACCGGTTCCGACGGCTCCCCGACGGCGGAGGCGGCCCTGGACGTGGCGCTGCGGCTCGCCGCCCGGCTGGGGGTGGAGGTGGTCCTGAGCTTCGCCTACGGGCCGGGAGCCGTGCCGCAGGAGCGGGCGCAGGAGGTGCTCGAGGACGCGGTGCGCGCCGCCCGGGCCCTCGGCCTCGAGCCCGAGTTCGTGATCGAGGAGGACGAGCCCGCGGCACACATCGTGAAGACCGCCGAGGAGCGCGGCTGCGACCTCATCGTCGTCGGGAGCAAGGGACTCGGGCATCCCTCACGGTTCCGCCTCGGCGCCGTCGCCGAGCGCGTTGCGCAGGTGGCCCCCTGCGACGTGCTGATCGTCCGCACCACCCCGCCCGACGGCTCGGCCCCCGCCCCGCGCCCGCCAGAGTACCGGTCGATCCTCGTAGCCACCGACGGCTCGCCGGCCGCGGAGCAGGGCGTGCGCCGTGCCTACGACCTGGCGGGACGCCTCGAGGCCTCGGTCACGCTCGTCCATGCCGGCGACCCGCTCGTCGGTGGCATCCTCCTCGAACGCACCGCCCGCAGCGCGCCGCCGCAGATCTCGCTGGAGACGGAGCGCCTCATCGGGGAGCCGGCAGAGGCCATCGTGCAGATGGCGGAGTCGGGCGGGACTCATCTCGTCGTGGTCGGCCACCGCGGCCTCTCCCGGGTGATGCGGCTGCTGCTGGGCTCGGTATCCTCACGCATCGCCCACCATGCCCCGGTCGACGTGCTGATCGCGCAGGGCGAGCGCGCGGCCCTCGAAGACATCCCGTCCGGCGGTGGCGCGGTCGTGGAGTCGGATGGGCGCAAGCTTGCCGTCTATCGCGACCAGTCCGGCACTGTCCACGCGCTGCTCGCTCGCTGCACGCATATGGGCTGCACGGTGGGATGGAACCCTGTTGCCGAGACCTGGGACTGTCCCTGCCACGGCTCCCGGTTCGCGATCGACGGCACCGTGATCGAGGGGCCGGCGACGCGCCCGCTCGGGCCGGCATCTCCGGCCGCCCCCGTCGAGGCTCCTCCCGCGGCGGCGAGCCTCCCCACGCACGACCCGGGAGCCCCTCGGGTGCCGTCCGGCGGCCGGCCGCAGGCCCCGCAGCCTCGCTACGTCATCGTCGGGGCCGGCCTGACCGGTGGGAGCGCCGCAGTCGCCCTGCGTGAGGAGGGCTTCCAGGGCGAGGTCGTCCTGATCGGGGCCGAGCCGCATCTCCCTTATGAGCGGCCTCCGCTCTCGAAGACGTTCCTGCGCGGCGAGACGCCGTTCGCCGATGCGTTGGTTCAGCCGGCGTCCTGGTACCGCGACCACGAGGTCGAGACCCGCCTCGGCTCGGCGGTGGTGCGGATCGACCCCGACCGGCGGGAGGTCCTGATCGCCGGCGGTCAGGGCGTCCCCTACGACAAGCTGCTGCTCGCGACCGGCTCCCGCAACCGCCGTCCACCGATTCCCGGGCTCGACCTCGAAGGGATCTACGACCTCCGCACGGTCGAGGACTGCGAGCGCCTGCGGACCGAGATCACCCCCGGCCGGCGTGCGGCGGTCGTGGGGATGGGCTTCATCGGGTGCGAGGTGGCGGCGTCGCTGCGCCAGCGGGGGGTCGACGTGGTGGCGTTCGACCTCGACGCGGGGCCGTTGCAGCGGATCCTCGGCCCGGAGATGGCAGGGCGGATCGAAGCCGCCCACCACGAGCGGGGCGTCGAGACCATCTTCCGCGACGGGCCGGCATCGTTCGAAGGGAGCAGCCGGGTGGAGGCGGTCGCCAGCCGCCAGGGGCGGCGCGTCGCGTGCGACTTCGCCGTCGTCGGTCTTGGCGTGCGGGCGGTGACCGATCTGGTCCGCGGCACCGGGCTCCGAGTGGAGCAGGGCGGCATCGTCGTCGACGAGCTGACCCGGACCAGCGTTCCCCACGTCTACGCTGCGGGCGACGTCGCTGCATACCCGTATCGCGGGCTCGGCCCCCTGATCAGGACCGAGCACTGGCAGCATGCGCGCCGCCATGGGACGGCGGCCGCGCGCAACATGCTGGGGAAGGGCTCAGCCTACGACCACATCCCCTGGTTCTGGTCCGACCAGTACGACCACAGCCTCCAGTACACCGGGCACCACACCGGCTGGGACGAGCTGATCGTCCGCGGCGACCACGGCGACGGGGGCCTGGTCGTGCTTTACGTGCAGGACGCGGTCGTGACCGCGGCTGCCGCCCTCGACCGGCCGGGCGAGGTCGACGCCGCCACCTCCCTCATCAGGGCGGGCGGCCGGGCCGACCTTGCCCGGCTCCGCGATCCCGCGGTCGAACTCGCCTCCTCGATGGCCTGAGTGGCTACCCGGCGTTCGGGGCGTGCCAGTCGCTCGAGGCATGCCAGCCGCCGGGACTCCACTCCGCCGGTGCACCCACGCCCACCGGCGTCGGGATGAACGGCTGCGGCGGAACCGCATCCTGCCGGCGTCCGCTGGTGTCGATGCGGGTTGCGGTGAAGGCCAGCAGCCCGACCCAGATGGCGGTGAACGTCGCCCACCCCGTGTAGACGACAGCGGCGGGCCAGCCCGGGCCGTCGTGCGCCTCCCGCAGGAGGAGCTTCGTGTTGCGAACGAAGGTCACGCGCCGCTCGGGAACCGCGGGGACGGCTGTCGCGCTGATCTCCGGGTCGGCAGGCATATAGACGGGGGCAGCCATCACCTCATCGCCGCGGTTGAGCCCGATGAGCGTCTTCCAGCGCCCCGTCACCGGGAGGAGCCCGGTCGAGACGTAGTGCCCCGGACCGACTTCCTTGAGCGAGCTCCGCACCGTCCCGCCGCCCTGCCAGGAGCCGATACCGAAGACAATCGCATTCCGGGCCGCGTCAGGCGGATCGAGCTGGACGTCCACGCGGGCCATGTCGCCGGCTCGCTGCAGCCTGACCACGGCCTGGACGTTGCCCTCACGTCGGGGGAGCGGGTAGGCGAATGCGGCAAGCAGCACGACCCCGGCAAGGGCCAACCCGCCGACCGGGATCCGCTCCTCGCCCTGGGAGAAGGCCCGCGCCAGCCCCGTTCCGAGGATGGCGGCCGCGATCGCCGTGATGGGTCCGAGCAGGGCAACCTTGGGCAGCAGCGCCGGCACCGGCGGCGCCTGGTAGAAGAACGACACCCACGGGAGCTCGAGCGCAAGTCCGACCGAGCCGACCAGCAACCCCGAGGCGAGTGCGAAGCGCAGCCGGCGATCCGTGCCGATCACGGCCGCGACCCCCTCGACGATCAGCGCGCTCGCCAGGTACAGCGGGAAGTGCGGGACGGTGTGGTTGAGGCCTCCGGCGACTGCCCACACCATGCTCAGTCGCAGCACGAGGTAGAAGCCCACCGCCCAGAGGGCTCCCCCGCGTCCCAGGGCGATCCGGGTGAAGGTGAGCGTGAACCCCGCCGCGGCGGCGATCAGGATCGGGAGGTAGAGCACCTGGAACTGCGGGACGCGGTAGTCGAACTCCCCCTGGACGGTCGACATGCCAGTCAGCGCGGCGCCGGCGGCCAGGATCATGACGACCTTCCCCATGACCGTCGGGCGGGATCCCGGTAGGGCTTCGGCGATCATCAGCATGATCGCCAGCGTTCCCAGCGATCCGCCGAGCACGAGCTGGAGGTGCGTCGGGCTCCACAGCGTTATGTCGAGCCCGTAGGCGGCGTGCCACAGGTTGTCGAGGGGGAATGCGGCAACCGCGCCGGCCCCCATGAACCCGAGCGTCAGCGCCGACCAGGGAATCCGCAGCCCGAGGATCGAGAAGCCCACATCGGCGCGATCGATGGTGGCGAAGAGGGTGGCGATGCCGGCGGCATAGATGAGCCCGCCCAGACCGAAGAGGATCATGACGTGTGCCGGCGTGAAGAGCTCCTTGTCGCGGCCGAAGTCGATGTGCCAGGCGACGTCCCAGTAGAAGCCGATGACCCCAATCAGCAGCATCAGCAGGCCCGAGAGGGCGCCGGCCATCGCCCAGCCGGGAATTCCGGTCAGGCGGTGCAGGCTGTCGGAGATCTGCGCGAAGAAGAACTTGATGGGGTTGCGCTCATCGGTGCGTCCCCCGCCGAGCAGGGCGAGCACCACGACGCTGTAAAAGCCGAGCGGTGCGGCCAGGAACATCCACTTGTCCCAGCCCCAGCCTCCATCCACCGCCAAGACCACGCTGTGCATCGCTGCCTCCTCGCTCGTGTCCTCCGGCGACTGCCACCCGCGATGTCACTGGGATCGTAACATCAGATCGTGTTACGGTGTCAAGAGCAACATTTGGTCATGGCGCAACAGAGACGAGATCGTTACGATGCCCGATATGGACGCTGAAGGCATCCCGGCGACAGGCGCGCTCAACAGCCACACCCAGGACGAGGGTGCGGTCGGCGTAGAGGACGCCGACCAGGTCTCGTTCGCGGAGGGCATGGGCGGATCCGAGCCGGAGGCCGGCATGACCATCGACGAGCTGGCTCGGCGGGCGGCGGTCACCACTCGAAACGTGCGCGCCTATCAGACCAAGGGGCTGCTGCCACCGCCGAGTATGGTCGGGCGGGTCGGCTACTACGGCGAGGGCCATCTCGCTCGCCTCCGGTACATCGCCCATCTCCAGCAGCGCGGCTTCTCGCTGGCGGCAATCCACGACCTGATCCGGGCCTGGGAGCAGGGGCGCAGCCTCAGTGACGTGCTGGGGTTCGAGGAGGCCCTCACCGCTCCGTGGGTCGACGAGGTCCCCGAGGTCTTCTCCGGCGGCCAACTGGTGGAGATGTTTCCGGAAGGGGTCGAGGATCCGGGGCTGCTCCTGCGCGCAGTCGAGATGGGCCTGCTGATCCCGGAGGGGGAGGACTTCAAGGTTCCGAGCCCCCGCCTGCTTCACGTCGGAGCCGAGCTCGTCGCGGCGGGCATTCCGCTGGCGGCGGTGCTCGATGCCCACGCCGAGCTCGTCCGCGACACTCAACGCATGGCCCGGCGCTTCGTCCAGATGTTCGAGAGGCACATCTGGGAGCCGTACGTGGCCGCCGGGCTGCCCGCCGAACGGCTGGAGGAGATCACGAACACCCTGCGGCGCCTGCGCCCGACCGCCTGGGTGTCGGTGCACGCGACGTTGATGCAGGCCATGGAGCGAGCCGTGGGGGCGTCGACGAGCGAGCAGCTCGACCGTCTCGCCGGGGACGTGCCGGAGCAGGCCGACGCTTCGTAGAGCCATGCAACCGGCTTGCTCAGCTGGCTAACGCCGATTCTCACGCAGCGAATTCGGCCCTACTTTCAGGCGTATTCGAAGCGGAGGACGCTTGCGGAAGCCCTATCGACAAAATGTTGTCATGCGGCTCGGTTTGCACCTGTGGCGATGCCGAGTTCGTTGAAGAGCCGTAGACGCTTGCGGAAGCCCTATCGACACGCTTGCGGAAGCCCTATCGACAAAATGTTGTCATGCGCCGAGGTCGTTGAAGAGCCGTAGCTGCCCCTCAGAAGATCCCCGTACCGCCCGCTGAGCTTGTCCATGTCCGCGGACACTGCGATCGCCCGCGCTCAGAACTCCAGTGCTGCTCCGGTTCCGAGCGAGGCCTCGGGACCGGGGTAGCCCAGCTGGAGGTGCCGAAGTTGGTGCGAATGAGTCAGGTTTGGTGACGAGAGCCCACCAGGGGCGCACCGCAAGCGGGGCCCGGCAGGCACCGAGCAAGCGAGGCCCTCCCGGCATTGATCGACGCCGCCGGAGGCTCGGCTCGCCGAGCAAGGCGAGGCGGGCCGACATCGAGGACGCGGCCGGAGGCCGCCCCTCGCCGAGCGAGGCGAGGCGGGCCGACATCGAGGACCGCGGCCGGAGGCCGCCCCCTGCCTCTCCGGCCCGTACCGGGGAGCGAAGCGACCCGCTAGGTGTGTCTTACACTTAGATGCATGCCGCCCTTACCAGCTCCTGGGGCCCACGCGATAGTCACGCCACTATGAAGCTCGCCGTGTCCGGCAAGGGAGGCACCGGGAAGACCACCATCTCCTCGACACTTGCGCGCCTCGCTGCGCGCCGCGGGTACTCCACCCTTGCCATCGACTGCGACTCCAACCCGAACCTGGGAGCGGGCCTCGGTCTCGACTATGCCGAGATCGACGCGCTGAAACCACTTCCCAAGTCGATTCGCGGGACCGAGATCGTCTCGGCGGAGCGCCTGATCGCCCAGCACGGCGTCGCCGCCGCCGACGGGGTGACGCTGGTCGTCGCCGCCAGGGTCGATCAGGCCGCCGCCGGCTGAACGTGCGGTGAGCATGCCACCGTGCGTGGCCTCCTCGGCGAACTGATCTCGGAACGGCACCAGCTGACGGTTGCCGACATGGAGGCCGGGCTGGAGCACCTGTCACGCTCCGACGGCACGCTCCGCCACATCGACCTCCTTCTGGTGGTTCTCGAGCCCTACCGAAAGGCGCTCGAGACCGGCCGCCGCACCCATGCCCTGGCATCCCAGCTCGGCATCGGGCGTATCGGCGCCGTGGTTAGCAAGGTGCGCGACGAGACCGAGCGCCGGGAGGTCGAGACGTTCGCGGAGGGCCTCGGGATGCCGGTGCTCGGGGTGATTCCCTACGACGAGGCGGTCCGCACCGCAGATCGCGAGGGCGTCGCGGTCATCGAGCGCTTTCCCGATTCGCCCTCGGTGCGTGGGGTGGCCGACCTGCTCAACGCCGTGGAGCGGACCAGGGCCACGGTCTGACGCCGCGGGGCTGATCCTCGGTGCGCACCCGCAATAGCCGTTCCCTGCTGGCGCTGGCGGTGCTGGTGCTCGCCGCCGGCACCGTCTTCACCGCCGCCGGTCTCCTCTTCGTCTCCCGTGACGTCGAGGTGGGCGTGAACGTCTTCCCCAACCCCCCCGGCGTGATCGACGCCAACAACTCGCCGACGGTGGTTGCAAACCCCATCCGGCCGGCGAATCTCGTCGTGGTCAACCGCGTCGATCGACCGGGCTACACGGCGGCCCTCCACTGGTCTGCGAACGGCGGGGCCTCCTGGAGGACGACGCGCCTGCCCCTCCCCGACTGGGCCGGAACCTGCACCGCCCGACACCCCGAGAGCCCCAACTGCCCCTTCGCTCCCGACGCGGCCTTCGCCCCCGACGGCACCCTCTACGTGAGCTACGTCAACCTGCAGGGGAACGGGAACGTGCCTGAGAACCTGTGGGTGGCCCGCTCGGCCGACGGGGGAGCGACTCTGTCGGGGCCCGTGAAGGTGGCGGGCTCGAACGCCTTCCAGGCCCGCGTCGTCGTCGACGAGGAAGGAACGCTCCACGTCACGTGGCTTCAGGCAAGCGATGTCGGGCTGCTCAAGCTCACGGGCCCGGCGCGCATCGTCGCGGCACGGTCGGAGGACGGGGGCCGAAGCTTCTCGGCGGCGGTCCCCCTCAGCGATCCCGACAGGGCGCGGGTCGGGGCGGCCACGCCGGTCGTTGTCTCGAACGGAGATCTCGCCGTGCTCTACGAGGACTTCAAGGACGACGCGCGTGATTTCCTCGACCTCGAAGGGCCCCCCTGGCAAGGCACGTTCGGGCTAGTCGTCGCCACCTCCGGCGACGGCGGCCGGTCGTTTGGGAAGGAGGTCGAGCTCGAGTCGGAGATCGTCCCCCAAAAGCGGTTCCTGGTGTTCCTCCCCGAGACTCCGTCGATCGCGCCCGGCCCCAGTGGGTCGCTCTACGTGGCGTGGGCCGACGGAAGGAACGGCGACGAGGACGTGTTCCTCCGCCGCTCCCTCGACGCCGGCAGGTCGTGGCGGCGCGCGGTGCGCGTCAACGACAACCCACTGCGCGATCGCACGGACCAGTTCCTGCCGAGGGTTGCTGTCGCCCCCGGAGGCCGTGTCGACGTCGTGTTCCTCGACCGCCGGCGCGACCCGACCAACCTCATGACCGAGGCAACGCTCGCCGTCTCGCGAGACCGGGGAGGGCGATTCGAGAACGTCCGGCTCTCCGCGTCGCCGTTCGACTCCCGGGTCGGTCCACAAACGGGCCCGACCTACCTCGGCACCGATCTCGGCTCGCGCCTGGGGCTCGTGAGCTTCCGCCGAACGGCCTTCGCCGCGTGGGCCGACAGCCGTCGCGGGAACGAGACCACCGGCCGCCAGGACATCGCCGCAGCGCGGGCAACGATCCCCGACCTCTCCGGCCGGTGGCTACGGATCCTG
The DNA here is from genome assembly GCA_050693875.1 of Actinomycetota bacterium. Lineage (GTDB taxonomy): Bacteria > Actinomycetota > CADDZG01 > JAHWKV01 > JBOGWP01 > JBOGWP01. The sequence goes on along the minus strand of JBOGWP010000042.1, from coordinate 2,890 downwards.
ATCCCGGCGGCGTTCCTCGCGGCGACGCTGGCGGCGCTCGCCGGCTGGTGGGCCCAGCGCGCCCGGGACGTCCGCGGCGAGCCGGCCCCCGAGCACGCTCAGATCGATAGCCACACCTGATCCCAGCGCTGCGCCCCCGGCAGCGGGGCCGGCTCGAATCCCTGGACTCGTGGGTTCAGCTGCCAGACGGTCTTGAGGGCGGCGATCGGGACGGCGAGCGCCCTTTCGGACTGGACCAGGTGCAACAGGCGGCCACTCATCTCGCGCACCGAGTCGGGGGACGCCGTCCGGAAGCTGCGCTCGAAGAGGTCGTCGGCCTCCCGACCCCCGCCGACCGCTCCCGCAAAGGCGAGCTGCCCGCCGGGCAGGACCGAGAAGAACCGGCAGTGGGCGCAGGCGTTGGCGTCTTCCTGGTACCGGAGGTCGAAGAAAAGGTCGAACGTTCCCTGGTTGACGCGGGCCGGGGGGGCGGCGGGTGCGGGGTCGAGCGGCACGACCTCGATCCCCGCCTCCCGCAACTCCTTGGAGATCTCCGCTCCTGCCGCCTGCTGCTCCGGGGGCCGGGCGAGCAGTAGGGAGAGGGTCAGGCGCTTGCCGTCGCGGGTGCGGATCCCGTCCGCCCCCGCCACCCAGCCGGATCGCTCGAGCAGCCGGCGTGCCGCCTCGCGGTCCGGAGTCTCCGGCCGGACCAGGTCGGAGCCGGCGCCGAGCACGCGCGGGGCAATCACGGTCTCGCTCGGTTCGGCGAACTCGGGCCAGGCCGTGCTGGTTACCGTCTTCCGGTCGATGGCCAGGGCAATGGCATGGCGCAGGTCGTCCTGCTTCAGCGTCGCCCATGGCTCCGGCCCCCCGTTGTTGAGGAGCAGGTAGGCGGTCCGTGCCGGCGCCGAGCTGGCCATCCGGCCGAAGCGTTCGGAGAGCCGGGCCATCGACTGGTAGGGGATCATGCCGAGCGCATCGGCCTGGCCGATCGCGAACAGCCTGCTCGATTCACGCTCGGAACTGAATCGAAACGTGATCGAGGAGAGCCGGGGCGCCCCGCCCCAATGCTCGGGATTGGCCTGGACGACAAGGTCCGTGTCGCGCCGGTACGACGAGAACTCGAAGGGGCCCGTTCCCGTCGGCGTGTTGGGGGCGTCGTGCCCGTCTCCGGCGCTGGTCCCCGGCGCCTGGATGGCCAGGGAGGGGTTGGCCAGCTGCTCCGCCAGTCGCAGGTTGGGCGTTGCCAGCTCGATCTCGATCTCGTCATCCTGCAGAATCCGAACGGTGCCGGGATCGAGCCCCCGCGGCCGGTTGGCGCGAAGGGCGATGCCCTCCAGGGCACCAAGCGCTGCCCCAGCGTCGAACGGCCTTTCATCGTGGAACTTCACGCCGTGGCGGAGCTCGAACCGCCAGGTGGTCGAGCTTCTCGCCTGCCAGCGGACGGCGAGGCCCGGCCGCAGCCCGAAGGCGGGCGTGAGCTGAGTCAGGGTCTCGAAGATCCCGGGGTTGGGGCCGGCGGCAAGCAAGCCGAGGTTGCTCGCCGGCGGATTACCGCGGAGAAAGGGGTCCTCACCCACCGCGACCTTGAGCTCCTGGCGCTCGGCCGCGGGAAGAACGGTGCTCGTCGGTCGCGACGGAGGGCCGGGCGAACAGGCGCCGAGGAGCCCCACGATCGCCGGCAGGACCAGGCGGAGGGCGGTCGACCGGAACACGTTGGGAGGAAACGATACGGCAGACGCTGCGCTCTGCCGACATCGGGCTCGAAGATTTCTGCGCGATCTCGCCGGCGGAACCGGCCCGATAGGGGCAACAGCACTCTGTAAGAAGGAGTGGCCATGCGACAGACGCGCCCTGGCCGCGACAAAACCCCACGTCAGAGGGGGTATCTAGATGTATGAACCATATAGGTAAACGACATATACATGCAAAGTATCTATAGGAAAAAGACCCTTATTGCGCCTCGTCGCGCCCCGCCATAGCCTTCTATCTGGCTCCGCCGAGTCGACCGAGCGGATGATGTGAAGGAGGAGATGCGTATGAGGCGGAAATTGGTCTTCGGAGGCATCGTGGCCGTCATGGTTGTCACGGGCGCTCTTGCGTTCGCGTGCACCAACCTGGCTACGCTCAACCTCAGCAGCGCGGCGGGCAAGGCGGGCGACACGGTAACCATAACCGGTTCGTCGTTCGGCACGGTGTCGCCGAAGGATGCAGCCGCGGGCAAGACCAACGCCCCCGTCGTGCTGCACTGGAACGGCGCTGACGGCCCGGTTCTCGGCCAGGCAGTGCCCGACTTGGCTGGGAACATCTCGGCCCCCATCGCGATCCCGCAGGCAGCCCCCGGCTACTACGTGATCGTGGCAAAGCAGGTCGACGACAAGGGGATCGACAAGTACGGGACGCCGGCCCGCGCCGCGTTCCAGATTCTCGGCCCGAACGGCCAGTCGGTCGTCCAGCAGCCGGGTGCTGAGGGCGTTGCGCCCCTCGCGTCCGAGCCGATCTCGACCGGCATGATCGCCCTGACGGCTCTGCTCGGAGTCCTCGGCCTCGGCCTCTTCGGCGCAGGCATGGGTGCCTTCGTGCGGCAGGCTCGCCGGCGGGAGGTTCCCGTAGCGACGCCGGTTCGCAAGAGCTAGCGATCGGTCGTAGATGGAAGAACGAGCCCCCGGCGAACCCTTCGCCGGGGGCTTGCTTCATGGGTTCACGGCGGGCGGAGCCGAGAATCTGAAGCGGAGAGGAGGGATTGAATGACTCCAATGCGAAGGCGGCGTGCCGCGCTGATCATAGCCGGGGTTCTCGTAGGCCTGATGGGAACGGCCGCGGCGGCGTGGGCCTGCATCTCCGTCGCAACGTTCCGGACCACGCCGACCCTGGCGAAGCCGGGTGAGGCGGTCACCGTGACCGGTCTTGA
>JBOGWP010000041.1:0-15109 GCA_050693875.1 Actinomycetota bacterium | reverse complement strand
CGCCGAAGGCGGCCCCTTGCCTGCCTTGCTCGACATGCAGAAGGTGGTGCGAATGAGTCAGGTCTTCCGAGGAGGGTCGGACCGGCGCATGTCCAGGAAGGCCCGGCAGAGCGCCGAGCCTGGGGGCGAGGCCCCCTGCCGGTATGGGACAGATGCCGCCGAAGGCGGCCCCTTGCCTTCCTGATGGACGTCGAGGTCCGCGTCCCCGCCTCGGCGGCCAACCTCGGGCCCGGGTTCGACTGCCTCGGCGCCGCGATCGAGGTCTACCTCCGCGTCCGGGTCGAGGGCGCCGCCGCACCCGAGGTCGCCGGGAAGGGGACGCTGCGCCCACCCGACCGCAACCTCACCCACCGAGCGTTCCGCGCCGCCTACGAGGCCGCCGGCCGGGAGGCGCCGCCCGTGCGGGTCGAGGTGCTCGAGACCTACCCGTCGGCGCGAGGGCTGGGAGCCTCGGCGTCGGCGATCGTGGCCGGGCTCGTGGCGGCGCAGGAGCTCGGGGACCTCGGCTTGCCCGCCGCCGAGCTGGCCGGGCTGGCCGTCCGGATCGAGGGCCATGCCGACAACGTCCTGCCGGCGCTGTTCGGCGGCGTGGTGGTGGCCTCGCGCGAGGGCTGGCTCCATCTCGACCCCACGCCTCGGATCTGCCCGATCGTGCTCGTGGCGCCGGAGCCGTTCCGAACCGTCGAGGCCAGAGCGGTCCTGCCTGCGGAGGTGCCCCGCGCCGATGCGGTGGCCAACGCCGCGTCGGCCGCTGCCCTGGTCGCGGTGCTCGGCGGCATGGAGCCTCCGGATGCGCTGATGATGGCCACCGAGGACCGGCTGCACCAGCCCTACCGGCTGCCGCTCATGCCGGAGAGCCACGAATTGCTCGACGCGCTGCGCGCCAAGGGGATCGCGGCCGTCCTCTCGGGCGCCGGCCCGTCGCTCCTCTGCCTCGTGGAGGTGAGCGCGCTGGACGCGTGCAGAAGGGTTGCGCGGGAGCTGGCACCCGAGGGGTGGGACGTGCTGGCGCCCTCCTGGGACCTCCGGGGCGCACAGGTCCGGTGAGGCGCGCGGTGGTGGCGGCGTGACGAGCCGGGACCTGATCGAGACCGTTGTCAGTCCGGAGGGCGAGCGGTACGAGCCCCTCACCGAGGCCGGCCGGGAGCTGCCCACCCAAGGGGACCCGTTGATGACCGAAGTCCCCGGGCGCCTGCTGGCCACGAAGGAGGGCGAGACCTTCGTCCTCTCCGACCCCGACGGCAACCTGTCGTTCCCCAACAGCGCCGGCATGGGCGTCTACTACAAGGACACCCGGTTCCTCTCGCACTACGAGATGCGGGTGAACGGCGCGATCCCGATCCTGCTCTCGTCCTCGGCCGAGCGCGCCTACATGACGCTGGTCGACCTCACCAACCCGGACGTGTGGGAGGAGGGCCGGCTCACCATCCCGCAGCAGACGCTGAACATCCGAAGGATCCGGGTGGCGGGCAGGTTCGTGCACGAGCGCCTTCGGGTCAAGAGCTACCACGCCGAGCCCGTCCGGGTGTCGATCGAGTTCTCGCTCTCGGCGGACTTCGCCGACATCTTCGAGGTTCGCGGCCTGCGACGGGAGCACCGCGGCACGATGCTGACCCCGAAGATCGAGGGCTCGATCGTGAAGTTCGGCTACGCCGGGACCGACAATGTCTTTCGCCAGATGTGGGTGCGGCTGGGCGAGGAGCCGGCCGAGGCGAGCGTCGAGGGGGGGTTCGTGCGGCTTCGCTTCGAGCTGCTCCTCGGCCCGCACCAGACCCGGATGCTGTCGATCACGTTCGAGCCGATCGTGGGTGCCGACCGGCGCGAGCCGCTCGACTTCGAGACCGCGGTGGCGCGCACCCGCCGCTCCTACCAGGAGTGGGAGCGGGGCTGCACGCAGATCAAGACGAACAACGAGCTGTTCGACGCCCTGCTCCAGCGCGGCGTCCGCGACTTGCGGGCGCTCCTCACCACCATCTACGACGGCCAGATCATGGCCGCCGGGATTCCCTGGTATGTCGCCCCCTTCGGGCGCGACTCGATCCTCACCTCCTACGAGATCCTGATGATCAACCCCGAGCCCGCCCGCCAGACCCTGCGGCTGCTCGGGGGGCTCCAGGGCGAGCAGGTCGATCCTTGGCGCGACGAGGAGCCGGGCAAGATCCTCCACGAGATCCGCCAGGGAGAGCTCGCCAACGCGCGCTACGTCCCCCACACCCCGTACTTCGGCACCGTCGACGCCACCCCCCTCTACCTCATGCTGGCCGCGGCCTACTGGCGGTGGACCCACGACCTGGAGACCATCCTGGACCTGCGCCCGACCTTCGACCGCGCCCTCGAATGGATCGATCGCTACGGCGACGCCGACGGCGACGGCTACGTCGAGTATCTGCGGCGCTCCCCGCGCGGACTCAAGAACCAGGGGTGGAAAGACTCGGGGAACTCCATCGTCCACGCCGACGGCACGCTGGCGCCGGGGCCGATCGCGCTCGCGGAGGTGCAGGCCTACGTGTACATGGCGAAGCGCCGCATGGCGGAGATCTACGAGGCGCTGGGTGAGCCGGACCGCGCGGCCGCGCTGCAGAAGGAGGCCGGCGAGCTGAAGGCCGCGTTCGACCGCGATTTCTGGGTCGACCACGAGCAGTACTTCGCGCTGGCCCTCGACGGCGAGAAGCGGCCGGTCGAGACGGTCACCTCGAATCCCGCCCATGGGCTGTACTGCGACCTGATCGAGCCGGCAAAGGCCGAGGTGATGGCGAAGCGGCTGCTCGCCCCGGACATGTTCAGCGGGTGGGGGATCCGCACCATGTCGAAGGGCGCGGTGGCGTACAACCCGATGAGCTATCACAACGGCTCCATCTGGCCGCACGACAACGCCTTCATCGCCGCCGGGCTCAAGCGCTACGGCAATGCGAAGGCGACGAGCCGCGTGGCCACCGCCCTGTTCGACACCGCCATGCACATGGAGTACTACCGGCTGCCCGAGCTCTTCTGCGGATTCACGCGCCGGACGCCCACCAATCCGGTTGCCTACCCTGTGGCGTGCTCGCCGCAGGCCTGGGCGGCCGCCTCACCGTTCCTGCTGCTGCAGGCGATGCTCGGCCTCTCGGCCCGCGCCGACCAGAACGTCGTCACGGTCAACCAGCCGATCCTCCCCCCGTGGCTGCAGACGGTCGAGCTTCGCAACCTCCGGATCGGCCGCTCCCGCCTCTCGCTGATGTTCACCCGCGAGCAGGACGTCACGACCTTCTCGCTGCTCTCCAAGGAGGGCAAAATCCGCGTGGTGATGGAGGAGTAGGTGGGGGAGCCGGTGATCGCCCTCGTCGACGGTGAGCACTACCCGCCGGTGATCGCCCGCGCCCTGCGGGCGCTGCGGGACCGGGGCGAAGATCCGGTGCTGGCCCTGTTCGTCGGCGGCGGGGAGAAGCTCGGCCAGGTGAGCGACGAGCTCTCGGGGCTCGGGGTCGACGCCGAGCGCGCCGAGGACCCCGAAGCCGACCTCGCCGCCGCCATCGACCGGACCGGGGCGGGCAGGGTGATCGACCTCTCCGACGAGCCCGTGCTCGGCTACGTGGCCCGCTGCCGCCTGGCCTCGGTCGCCCTCTGGAAGGGCGCGGCCTATCAGGGAGCCGATTTCACCTTCACGCCCCCGGACCGGCGGCTTCGACCGCCGGTTCCGTCGGTGGGGGTGATCGGTACGGGGAAGCGGACCGGCAAGACCGCGATCGGAGGGGCGATCGCCAGGAACTACCGCGATGCCGGCCGGCGTCCGGTCGTCGTGGCGATGGGCCGGGGCGGCCCTCCCGAACCCGAGGTTATCGACGGCAAGGACGCACTCGAGCCGGAGGTCCTGATGCAATGGGTGTCGGAGGGGCGCCACGCAGCGAGCGACTACATCGAGGACGCGCTCATGGCCCGGGTTCCCACGGTCGGCGCGTGGCGGGCGGGTGGAGGGCTCGCCGGGGCGACCTCGTTCAGCAACTACGACCTCGCCCTGGAGCGGGCATCAGAGCTCGCTCCGGGAATGCTGGTGCTCGAGGGGAGCGGCGCCGCAATCCCACCGGCGCACTTCGACGCCGGCATCCTCGTGGTGAACGCGGGGATCGATCCCGGCCATCTCCGGGGGTATTTCGGTCTCTATCGTCTGTTGCTCGCCGATCTGGTCGTGCTTACAATGTGCGAGGACTCCATCCCACCGGACCATCTGGCTGCGGTCGAGGATTGTCTCCGCAGCCGGCCTCTCACTCAGGCAAGGGTAGCCCGGACAGTCTTTCGCCCTCATCCGCTGGACGACATCACCGGAAAGAGAATCTGGTTGGCGACCACAGCCCCCAAAGCGGCAGGTGACGTGTTGGCGCGTCATCTCGAGACGGAGCACGGCGCCGAGGTCGTCGGCATCAGCCATGCCCTCGCGAACCGCGAGCGGCTCCGGCGCGATCTCGACCGTGCCGCCGGCGCGGACGTCATCCTCGTCGAGCTGAAGGCGGCCGCGGTCGACGTGGTCACCCGCTTCGGCCTCGACCGGGGCATCTCGGTGGCCTACGTGGACAACCGCCCATGGGTCGTCGGTGACGACGAGCCGCTCGAGGCCCGCTTCGAGGCGGTCGCCGACCTCGCGAACGAGCGATTCGACGCCGGGCGCGACGCGCGGGACTCGCGGTGATGCGTCGCCGTCCCGCTCACATCACGGTCGCCGGGCAGGGGCTTCCCTACTCGAAGGGGCTGATGGCGTCATCGATCATGGCGGCCGGACTCAGCCCGACCCAGGCCTTCGAGGCGGCCGAGCGGATCGAACGGATTCTGACCGAGAAGCGCCGGGATGGGATCAGCAGGAAGGACCTGCGCGACCTGTGTGCGTCCGTGCTTGCAGGGATCGACCAGCGCTACGCCGCCCAGTACCTGAAGTGGCAGGCGGTCGAGGAGCTCGACGTACCGCTGGTCATCATGCTGGGGGGCGCCACCGGAGTCGGGAAGTCCACGATCGCCACGCAGCTGGCCGCCCGCCTCGGGATCACCCGGGTGATCTCGACCGACGCCATCCGCGAGGTGCTGCGGGCGGCCTTCTCGCAGCAGCTCATGCCGGCGCTCTACGTCTCGTCGTTCCAGGCCGACGAGGCTCTCCGGGTCCCGCTTCCGGCCTCGGTCGACCAGCTCATCCTCGGCTTCCAGGAGCAGGTCTCCGCCGTCTCGGTGGGCATCAAGGCGCTGATTGCCCGGGCGCTCGAGGAGGGGACCGACATAATCGTCGAGGGCGCCCATGTCGTGCCCGGCTTCCTCGAAGGCTGGGACAAGGAGTTCGAGGAGGCCATCCTGGTGCCGGTCGTGATCACCCTCTCGGACGAGGATCTGCACCGCAGCAACTTCGAGCGGCGGAGCTTCGACGCCCCTTCCCGGCGTCCCCGCGACCGCTACCTCTCAGGATTCGATAAGATTCGTTCCATCCAGTCGTACATCCGGCTGCTCGCGCAGGAGCGCGGCGTTCCGGTCCTGGAGCTCTCAGACCTCGACTCCGCCCTGCAGGAGATTGCCGGGATTGTCGTGGCAAAGGCGCTCGAGAAGGCGGAGGCGCGCGGCGACATCGAATCCCAGGTGCCGCCCTCGTTTGAGCTTACGGACGAGGGCGAGTTCGTCGCCAGGAAGCCGAGGTCGCGCGTGAAGCGCTGGGAGGCGCTCGGGTCGAGGAGAAGGTAGCAGCGCAATCCCACGAATACCGGTGCGGGCTCGAGGGGTTGTGCCGGGGGATGAGGGAGGCCGGGGGGCCGGGGCCATGTGGATCCCGGTCAACGGCATCCCGATCGAGAGGAGGTGACCATGACGGACGGGCATGCCGCGGAACGAGGAATTCTGGCCGCGAAGCGGGTCGCGGAGCTACAGGCCATCGCCGAGCAGGTCGGTGTCCGTGACGCGCGCAAGCTCAAGAAGGCCGACTTGATCGAGGCGATTCAGCGCAAGGTGCAGGAATCGAACGGGTCCCCGGGGGGTCGTGACACCGGCGAGTCGCCCTCGATGGGCGAGACCTCCGCGCCGTCTGCCGCTCGGTCGCCGACCGTTGCAGAAAATGCGTTCCCACCCTCCAGCTCCGCGTCTTCCCCAGTCGACGCTCGGTCGGAATCCGCACCCTCCGACGCGACGGCCGGGGGGCAGGAGCCGACCACGAACGGCGCTCCGGACCGGACCCAGGCCGCCGCCCCCTCGCCCTCGCAGGCCGGCTCCGGCGAGGGGGGTGGCTCCGCTGCCGGCACCGAGGCCTCGACCCCTCCGGCCCAGGCACCCTCCGAGGGGGGAACCGGAGATGCCGGCGGCGAGGGCCGCCAGGACGGGCGGCGCGACTTCGACGGCTACCGTGATCGCGGGCGCCGGCGACGCCGCCGCGAGCGAGGTGATCGCGGGGGAGACCGCAACGACCGCAACGAGCGTCCCCGCACGTACTACGAGCCGGAGGACACCACCGACCTCGAGGTCCGGCAGGGCATTCTCGACATCCTGCCCGAGGGCTACGGGTTCGTTCGGACGAGCGGCCACCTACCCGGGCAGGAGGACGTGTACGTGTCGCTGTCCCAGGTCCGGCGCTTCCAGCTTCGACGCGGCGACGAGATCGTCGGCGCGGTGCGGCGTCCGAAGGAGGGCGAGAAGTACCAGGCGCTGGTCCGCATCGACTCCATCAACCAGATGGCCCCCGACGAGATCGTCGGCCGGCCGTGGTTCGAGCGCCTCACCCCGCTCTACCCGATGCAGCGCCTGCGGATGGAGCTCAAGGAGCGGCCCAACGACATCACGCAGCGCATCGTCGATCTGATCGCCCCGATCGGGAAGGGGCAGCGAGGAATGATCGTTTCGCCGCCGAAGGCGGGCAAGACGACGATCATGAAGCAGATCGCCAACTCGATCACGACCAACAATCCGGAGTGCCACCTGATCGTGCTGCTCGTCGACGAGCGGCCCGAGGAGGTCACCGACATGCAGCGGTCGGTGAACGGGGAGATCGTCTACTCCACCTTCGACCGGCCCTCGGACGATCACATCCAGGTCACCGAGCTCACGCTCGACCGGGCCAAGCGGCTGGTCGAGCTCGGCAAGGACGTCGTCATCCTGCTCGACGGGATCACGCGCCTCTCCCGTGCGTACAACCTCGCAACGCCGGCGTCGGGGCGGATCCTCTCCGGCGGCGTCGACTCCACCGCCCTGTACCCGCCCAAGAGGTTCTTCGGGGCGGCCCGGAACATCGAGGAGGGCGGAAGCCTGACCGTCATCGCCACCGCACTGGTCGAGACGGGTTCGCGGATGGACGAGGTCATCTTCGAGGAGTTCAAGGGAACCGGGAACTGGGAGCTGCGGCTCGACCGCCGGGCGTCGGAGAAGCGGGTCTTCCCGGCGCTCGACATCGAGGCGTCCGGCACCCGGAAGGAGGAGCTGCTCCTCACGCCGGACGAGCTCGCGCTCACCTGGAAGCTGCGCCGCGTCCTCCATGCGCTGGAGGGAGTAGCGGGCCTGGAGCTGCTCATCGACAAGATGCGCCAGACCAAGGGCAACGACCAGTTCCTCCGCGAGGTTCAGAAGGTCCCGGTCGGCGACTGAGGCCGGACCGGTGGCCGCGCAGATCCTGTTCGTCGTCCTCGTCGCCGGGGCCCTGGTGGGAACCTTGCTCATCATGGCGCGCGCGGCCCGGGCCTACGGTGCGAGAACCGAACGGGCGATGTCGCAGATGTCGCGGCGCTGCCCCAGCTGCAAGTCGTGGATGCTGCTCGTTGGGGTCGACCGGCTGCCGGTCGCGATGTCGGCCGACGGCTGGCAACTGCTCTTCGCCGAGCCGGCCGAGGTCGAGGGCGGCGTCCCCATCGAGGTCCACACCTGTCCGGTGTGCCGCCACCTCGAGCTCGCCTTGCCGCCGCTCGCGGTCACCGCAGGCTTGGAGGCGGCCCAGGCGCCTTCGGCCGAGGCTGAGCGTCCGCCGCCCATCGGCGCGACCGCCACCGATACCAGCGCGCACCGAGCCGACGCCCCGACAGGGGAGTAGCCGAGCGAGCGGAGTACGCAATCTTGCTGCCCTCCCGGGCGGCTGCTCGGGCACCCCGGTACGCGACGATGAAGGAAACCAAGCTGGAGGCGACGATGCCCGAGGAAGCCGGACGAGAGGATCCCGCCAGGGGCCGGTGGATCCCCCTGGTCTACTACTACCTGGCCGCCACGGTCGGCCTCGCGATCACGCTCGTCGGGATCGTCGGGATGCTGAACGGGGCGGTCGTGGCGGTGCTCCCCAAGCTCTCCTCGGAGGTGCGGTACCTCGAGACGGCGCCGCCGCGGGACCCCTCCGGCGCGCCTGCGGACAACCTGTCGGCGGCAGAGCGCGAGCGCATTCGTGATGATTCGATCGAGCGGGCCCGCCTCGGAGGGATCGAGCGGACCGTCCGGGGCGGTGTGACCGCGCTCGTCGGCGCTCCGGTCTTCGTGTGGCATCTTACCCAGGCGCGGCGGCGGGAGCCCCTCGGGGTTCGCCAGGCCGGCCGACCATCTGGAGGAACCTGATCCGGCGGAGGGACCCGCTCGGCTGGATCAATCCGGACTCGTGCTACCCTCGATCCGACCTGGAGGATGAGATGAAGGAAGGAATCCACCCCACCTATCAGCGGGCCGTCGTGCACTGCTCGTGCGGCAACACCTTCGAGACCCGCTCCACGAAGTCCGATCTGCGAGTGGAGATCTGCTCGAACTGCCACCCCTTCTACACCGGCAAGCAGAAGCTGGTAGACACCGGCGGGCGCGTCGAGCGGTTCCAGCAGAAGTACGGCAAGCGGCGGCTGCCCGCGAGCTAAGCCGGGCGTGGCGAGCAAGCCCTCGATCGGGGGGCAGGCGGTTATCGAAGGCGTGATGATGCGCGGTCCCGCGTCGTGGGCCGTGGCGGTTCGGACGCCGGACGGCGCGATCACCGCCGAGACCCACATGCTGCCGGGCCACGCCCAGCGCTACCCGTTCCTGCGCTGGCCGTTCGTGCGTGGGGTGTACGTGCTCGTCGAGTCGCTCTCGATCGGGATCCGGGCGCTTCGCATCTCGACCGCGCATGCCCTCGGCGAGGAGGAGCGCCCATCCGACAAGCAGCTTGGCTGGACGATGGCCCTCGCGGTGCTGTTCTTCACCGGCCTCTTCGTCGCGCTGCCCGCGCTCGCGGTCAAGTTCGGTGGGCGCCTGCTCGAGCAGGAGAGCCAGCTCGTCCAGAACCTGGCCGAGGGAGCGCTGCGCATCGGGCTCTTCGTGGGCTACATCCTGCTGATCTCGCTGCTGCCCGACATCCGCCGGGTCTTCCAGTACCACGGGGCGGAGCACAAGACGATCTATGCCTACGAGAACGACGACCCGCTCGAGCCCGAGGTGATCGACCGGTACTCCACCCTCCACGTCCGGTGCGGGACCAACTTCCTGTTCATCGTCCTGTTCCTCACCCTCGCCGCCCACCTGGTGCTCGACCTCTTGCTGCCGCCGTCGATCCCGCTGCGGGTGGCAGCCCGGGTGCTCGCGATCCCGTTCCTGGCCGGCCTGGCCTACGAGGTGATCAAGGCGGCATCCCGGCAGGAGAACTCGCTGCCGTTCCGCATCCTGAGCCTGCCCGGCCTCGCCCTCCAGAAGATCACCACCCGGCCCCCGAGCCGCGACCAGATCGAGGTCGCGGTCAAGGCGATGGAGTCGGTGATCGGCCGCGAGCAGCTGGCGTCGAGCCGGGAGCCCGCGCAGCAGGTGGGCGCGCCCATCCCGCCCCTGGCGGCGCCGGGGGCCGGCACCGCTCCCACCGGCCCCGCGTAGCAACCTACCGGCAGGGCCGGTACGCTCTGCTCTTCGACGGAGAGAAGCAGGTAGGCGGGCATGTTCGAACGACTCGACGAGCTGGAACGCAGCTACGAGGAGGTCCAGGCCAAGCTCCAGGACCCCGAGGTGATGCGCGACCCGTCGAAGCTCCGGGAGCTCGGCAAGCAGGCTGCCGACCTCGAGGAGATCGTGGGGGCCTACCGGCGCTACCGGCGAGCCCAGAAGGAGGCGGAGTCGGCTCGGGCGATGCTCTCGGACCCCGATCCGGAGATCCGCTCGCTCGCCGACCAGGAGATGCACCTCCAGCAGGAACAGGCGAAGAAGCTCGAGGAGCAGCTCCGCCTCCTTGTCGTCCCCAAAGACCCCAACGACGAGAAGGACGTGATCGTGCAGATCAAGGCCGGCGAGGGCGGGGATGAGTCGGCGCTGTTCGGCGGCGATCTGTTCCGCATGTACACCCGCTACGCCGAGCGTCGGGGATGGCGGACGGAGATCCTCGCCTCCAACCCGTCCGACCTGGGGGGCTTCAAGGAGGTCACCTTCGCCGTCAAGGGGCGGGGAGCCTACTCCCGGCTGAAGCACGAGGCCGGCGTCCACCGGGTCCAGCGGGTCCCGGAGACCGAGTCCCAGGGCCGCATACACACCTCGGCCGTCGGGGTGCTCGTCCTGCCCGAGGCCGAGGAGGTCGAGGTCCGCATCGACCCGCGCGACCTGGACATCGACGTCTACCGCTCGACCGGCCCCGGGGGGCAGTCCGTGAACACCACCGACTCGGCGGTGCGCATCACCCACATACCCACCGGGATCTTGGTTACCTGCCAGGACGAGAAGTCGCAGATTCAGAACCGGGAGCGGGCGATGCGCATCCTCCGGGCCCGGCTCTACCAGGCCGAGCTCGAGCGCCAGCAGGCCGAGCTCGCCGCCACCCGCCGCTCGCAGGTGCGGACGGTCGACCGGTCGGAGAAGGTGCGGACCTACAACTTCCCGCAGAACCGCGTCACCGACCACCGGGTGGGGCTCTCGGTGCACAACCTGCCGGAGGTGATGGCCGGCGGCCTCGACCCGTTCGTCGACGCGCTGATCACGAAGGAGCGGGCGGAGCAGCTGACGCCGGTCGCGTGATGGCGACGACCGAGCCCGTCGGGTGGGTGAGCGCCGGCGAGGCCCTGCGGTGGGCGGGGCAACGTCTGGGCGCATCCGTCGAGCGCCCGCCGGTCGACGCCGAGCTGCTGCTGCGCCATGTGCTCTCGGTAACCCGGGCGGAGCTCCTCGCCCATCCGGCGCGGGTGCTCACGGCGGAGGAGCAAGAGCGGCTCCTCGAGCTCGTCGACCGGCGGCGGGCCGGCGAGCCGCTGCAGTACCTCACGGGGACGCAGGCATTCCGCAGCCTCGAGCTGGCGGTGGGACCCGGGGTGCTGGTGCCGCGGCCCGAGACCGAGTTCGTCGTTGAACGGGCACTGGCGCGCCTCGCCGGGGCCCTCGACCCGGTCGTCGTCGACCTGGGGGCCGGCTCGGGCGCGATCTGCCTCGCCATCGCCACCGAGCGCCCCGATGCCAGCGTATGGGCGACGGAGGTCAGCGGCGAGGCCATCAGCTGGGCGAGGCGGAACGCTGCCGGGGTGGAGAACGTCCGCCTTTTGGAAGGGGACCTCTTCGAGCCCCTCTCGTCCGAGATGCACGGGCGGGTCGACCTCGTGGTGTCCAACCCGCCGTACCTGTCGGAGGCCGAGCTCGGGAAGGCATCGGTCGACGTGCGCGACCACGAGCCCCGTGTTGCCACCGTCTCCGGCTCAACCGGTCTCGAGGTGGCGGCAAGGATCGTGACCGGCGCATTGGCATGGCTACGGGCGGGGGCGTGGCTCGTGATGGAGACGTCGCCGTCGCAAGCGGCGCGCCTCGAGGCGCTGATGCGAGCGTGCTACGAGCAGGCGGCGGTGTTGGCCGACCTATCTGGACGGCTTCGTGTCGCCGAGGGACGGGCCCGGGTGCCGGGATGATTCGCGTCATGGCGGCCGCTGCCCCCGAGGCGTTGGACGAGGCAGTTCGCCGGCTCGACGCCGGCGGCGTCGTCGTGATCCCGACCGACACCGTGTACGGCGTCGCGGCCCGGATCGACCGGCCGGAGGCGGTGCGGCGCATCTTCTCGATCAAGCGCCGCCCGCTGGACAAGCCCCTTCCGGTGCTCGTGCCGGACCTCGAGCGTGCGCTGCGGCTCGCGGTCATGACGCCGGAGGCGAGCGAGATGGCCGAGCGCGGGTGGCCCGGCCCGTTGACGCTCGTCCTTCCCGCCGTCCCCGGCGGCGGCATCGCCCTCGGGGGGGACGGTTCGACCATCGGGGTGCGGATACCTGCCCACCCGGTTGCGCTCGAGCTGCTGCGGCGAGCCGGCCCCCTCGCCGCCACGAGCGCGAATCGCAGCGGCGACCCGACCGGGTCCGGGATCGAAGCGGCGGTGCAGCAGCTCGGGGAGGGCGTCGACCTCTACCTCGACGCGGGCCCGCTCGGGACGGTGCCGTCGCGAGTCGTCTCGCTCGTCTCGGACCCGCACGTCTTGCGCGAGTGACATGCCCGGCGCCGCCCGGCCCTGACTGCGGCGGCTAGACTCTGCCCCAATGAGAATCGCCATTGCCTCGGACCATGCCGGTTTCCCACTCAAGACCTACCTGATCGAGAAGCTGCAAGAGGACGGCCACGAGCTCGTCGACCTCGGGACCAACTCCACGGAGTCCGTCGACTATCCGCGCTTCTGCGCCGAGGCTGCCCGCGCGGTGGTGCGGGGAGACGCGGAGCGCGGCATCGTGCTCGGCGGCAGCGGGCAGGGAGAGCAGATCTCGGCGAACAAGGTCCGCAAGGCGCGAGCCGCGCTCTGCAACGACCTGTTCACCGCACGCCTCTGCCGGGAGCACAACGACGCGAACGTCCTGGCGATCGGTGCGCGGATCGTCGCCCCGCATCTGGCGCATGAGATCGCAACTATCTTCCTGACGACGCATTTCGAGGGCGGCCGCCACGTGGCGCGCCTCGAGCAGATCATCGAGATCGAGGACGAGGAGGCGGCGGCCGGCTGAGGCTGCGCGGCGCGACCGGGCGTTTGTCGTTCCGGAAGGCTGGGAAGGAGCGAACGTATGCACGTTCTTTTTGTGAGCTTCGACGTCGCGGGCATGAGCGAGCGTGAGTACTTCAACGCTGGCCACGCCGTGGCACCCCATGTCTCAGGCGTGTCCGGGCTCCTCGCCAAGGTTTGGCTCTCCCGGCAGTGGTCGGAGCGGTTCGGCGCGATCTACTTCTTCGAGGATCGCCCATCGATGGAGAGGTTCATCGAGACCGACCTCTTCGAGGGGGCCAACGAGGAGTTCGACAACCTGATCGTCGGGGAGTTCGAGGTGCTCGAGAACCTGACCGCGATCACGCAGCCCGGGCTGGAGGTGCTGACGGGCGAGCCGGCGATGGTCGGGTCCTCGGCTGCAGGGGGGATGGCCAAGGGCTCCACTCCTGCGGAGATACCCCTTTCGGGGGGCCCGAAGGGGAAGCGCAAGGCCGGGACGAAGGCTACGGCGAAGCCCAGGACGGCAACGAAGCGGACGGAGCGGAGGCCCAAGGCTGCTGCAAACCTGAAGGCCGCCGGCAAGTCTAAGCCCTGGGCCGCGGCAAAGCCGAAGGCCACTCCAAAGCCGAAGGCTGCCGCAAAGCCCAAAAGCGCGATCAAGCCCACAGCCGCCGCAAGGCCCAAGAGCGCGCCCAAGCCCAGAGCCGCCGCAAGGCCCAAAAGCGCGATCAAGCCCACAGCCGCCGCAAGGCCCAAGAGCGCGCCCAAGCCCAGAGCCGCCGCAAGGCCCAAGAGCGCGCCCAAGCCGAAGGCCACCGGACGGGCCAAGGGTGCGGTTGCCAAAGCCAGCGCCAAGGTCAAGCAAGTTGCCGCGAAGGCGAAGCCCGGCACCAGGAGCGGCGCGAAATCGACCGCGAGGCGCCGCTCGCGCTAGACCCGAACCAGTGGAACAGAGCCGGCCCGCCGGGTCGGCTCCGGTCAGCTCTCCGGTGACTCGAGGTCGAGGACGGTCTGGTCATCGGAGACATCGGCCGGCCGTGTCGCCGACATGCGCTCGGCGGCGGGATACTCGACCAGCGCCACCACCCTCCCCGCGATGAATCGTGCCGTCCGCACCGCCTGGCCCCAGCGGGTCACCTCCGACACCTCGACGGTGCCACGCACAATTCTCGTCTCCACGCGCCGTCCCTGACGGGTCGCGACGACCTCGAAGGCGCGGACCGAGTCGCCCAGGTCGACGATGATCTCCACCCGATCGCCCTTCACGAAATTCAGCTTACCGAGCAGCCGGGCGCGAAGCATGATTGACGCATGGACGAGCGCCGCATCGCGATCGAGAACGTCGTGCGATGGCTGCGCCGCCAGCTCGCTCAGCCGACGCCGTTCCGCGAGCATCTCGAGGCAGCGGTTGCGAACGACGATCCAGAGGAGTTCCGGCGCCTTCTTGCCGCGTCGCCGTTCTCCGAAGGGCAGCGGCGGGTTGTCGAGGACCTGCTCCAGCGTTGGTCCCGGTCGTCGGGCTGAGCTGTTTTCGCGGCGCGGGGGGCCCGGGCGGGCCCTTTTCTCGACTACCGCCATATGCGGCGCTCATTGCAAGAAATCCGCGCTCGGGCCGTCAGACGAGCGTCGGGACGAGGAGGCCCCGCCCGGCGAAGCCCACCATCCGGTCGAGCGTGAGCAGGTAGGCCTGGGCAACCTCCGGAAACCCCTCGATCGTGCGGAGCGTGCGCGCATGCGTCCAGGCGGCATCCCTCGCCCTCGTGAGGCTCCAGATCGCCGTGACGTCGTCGATACGGCCGAGCACCTTGTCGAGCACGCCGACGAGGCCGGTCGCAAGCGCCTTCTTGACTCGTGCCTGGGCCCGCTCGAGGAGCGGGTTGATGGCCACATAGTCGCGGTGGTGGGTCTCGTCCATCTGGACGCGGAGCTTCCGGGAGGTGTCGACCACCGCGACCGGCAGGTCGCGGTTGACGTGAGCGTTCATCCCCGCAAGGGCGAACTGGATCGCCGCGATGTCCCGGCGGCCCCGGGAGGCCAAGAGCGGCTGCCACGCCCGCGGCGCGGACTCGGGGTCCTCCAAGTGCAGCATGAGGGCCCGGAAGTACAGATTGGCGAACACGACGTCGAGCGTCTCCATGAATTCGGGCTCCTCGCGAGAATCGGTGCACGATCTGAGCCGAAATCCATGAAGTGACGTGCCCCTTCGGTTCTTCTTTGGCCTGTCGAAGGTCGGAAGAGCCGAGAGGGGCACGTGCAGGTCGCCAGTCTGGT